>CADBHY010000025.1 GCA_902794615.1 uncultured Bacteroidia bacterium | reverse complement strand
TTTTCATATCCTTGTCGAAATACCAAACGTGCTTAAAACCAACCTGATTAAGAATATTCTCACAATTAAGACAAGGACGAGAACAACAACAACATGTACGACCCGGAAAGCGAGCGCATCGCCTTCCTGGATACCCTGTTCCGTCCCACCACCGTCTATAACGACTCCCTGTACGAGTTCAAGAAGTTTGACATGAAGGATACGGCCCTCTGCCTGGCCCGTTTTCCCCAGATAGAGCTGAACTTGTTCCGGGAGACGCCTTCCAAGCAGTTTATCGTGAAAAAGGAAAGGGTGGGGCCTCGCACGGCATATCTCACCTTCATGGCGCCGCACGCCCGAATCCACGACCTCCGCATCAAGGGCCTGCCCCGGGAAAAGCTCATCCGCCAGTTCAACCTGCAGCAGGACTCCCTGGAGCTCTGGGTGAACGACCAGCGCAAGATGCCGGACACCCTGCAACTGGTGGTGAAATACGACAAGACGGATACCAACGGCGTCCTAAAACCCCAGGAGGAGCTGGTGAAGCTCACTTACAGCAAGGAACTTCGGGCAGAACTCATGAAGAAGGAAAGGAATTACCGAGACCGCAAGCATGAGGACACGATTGCCGTCATGACCACCCAGGCCGACCCTACCCGCGTGGAGCAGTACGGCTTTGAGATTGAGTTCAAGTATCCCCTCATCCGGGATTCCTGGGATTCCCTGAAGCTCACGGCCATCAATCCGCGCCAGCAGGAATCGGTCGGAAAATATGACGTGATACGGGACAGCACCAACCTGCGGATGTTCCGGGTGATGCCCCGGGAGCGTTTCCAGCCGGGCTATGACTATATTCTGAAGATTCCCCACCGGGGTTTTCGCGACGTGAACGGCTATTACAACGACTCCACCCAGCTGAAGGTGACCCTTCCCAATGACGAGAAGCTGAGCTCTGTCACCCTGGAGCTGAGCGGGGTACACAACCGCTATATCGTGGACCTGCTGGGAGAAAAGCGGGACCAGGTGATTCGCAGCTTCATTGTGGATTCGGACGGCCCGCTGGTGTTCCCCTACCTCAAGCAGGGCCAGTACTGCATCCGCATCACGGAAGACAAGAACCGGAACGCCCTGGTGGATACCGGAGAGCTGCTGGCCCGCCGCCAGCCGGAAAAGGTGCTATTCTTCAAGCCGGACGGCGAGGTGCTTATCAAGGTGCTGGAGAGGGCCGAGATGATATGGAAGATTAATCTGGAGGAGATGTTCCGATGAAAAAGCTGCTTACGCTCCTCGGGGCCTGGCTTGTGGCGGCTCCCCTCTGTTTTGCGCAGGTGGACCTGCAGAAGGAGTTCTTCTCCCTGCCCGATACGGTGACCAATGCCTATCTGGACAGCGTGAAGGTGAACGTTAAGGCCCCCAACGACTATTGGATGGTGGGCGTCTATGGCGGCGCCTCGCTCCAGTACGGCTACTACAACCCCACACGTCTGGTAGATTGGCAGCTGAAGTATCCTGTCTTTGGTTTTTCCCTGATTCGCCAATACACCATGTTCGGGATTTTCCCCAATATGGGCATCGAGTTCGGCGCCCAGCTCAATTATGAGGGATACAAGTTCAAGACCAACCGCGATACGGGTACAAGGGCCACGGAATCAGGTGCTTACGCAGCTCTGATGACGGTGCCGGAGGCTTACATGCTCTCGCATTTCCACATAGACTTTGGCGAGCATTTCAAGCTGATGGCCAAGGTGGGCCTCTACGGCGGCTATCGGCTCAAGATTGCCCGCTCCTTGGACGAGGCCTTTGTCGGAAGCACCTACGAGCAGTATATCACGGAATTCCGGGACTATGACCGACGGCTTACCTACGGCCTGATGGGCGGTGTGGGCATGGGCGTGATGCTGGGCCGCTTCGAGATTCACCTCATGGCCAATGTGAAATGGGGCTGGAGCTCCTTCTGGAAACCGGACTACGCCAGCCCGTATTATTACCGTTATGCCTATCCCCTGGACGGTGCCGTTACCCTGGGGGCCTATTATCAGTTGACTCCCCGTTTCGGCCACACGGATGCGCAGCTTCGCAAGCTGGCCCGCAAACTGGTGGCCGAAGAGCAGAACAAATAGTATGAAAGAAACATTACAAACCCGCGAGGTCCGCATAGGTTCCTCCGTGCTCATGGGAAGCGGGCACCCCATTGTGGTGCAGACCATGTGCAACACCCGTACCTCCGACGTGCAGGCCACCGTGGCCCAGTGCAGGCGCCTGGCTGCCGCCGGGGCCCAGCTTATCCGCATTACCGTCCCCTCCATGGCCGATGTGGCCCATCTCCGGGAGATTCACACGCAGCTGCGTTCGGAGGGCATTGAGACGCCCCTGGTGGCCGATATCCACTTCTCCTCCGAGATTGCCATGGCGGTGGTTCCCGTGGTGGAGAAGATTCGCATCAACCCCGGCAACTTCCATCCGGACCACGCGAAGGCCCGGGCCCTCTTCGGGGAGTTCCTGGAGCTTTGCAAGAAGCATGACCGGGCCATCCGCATTGGCCTGAATCACGGTTCCCTTGGCAAGTATATCGTGGAAAAGTACGGAAACACCCCCGAGGCCATGGCCCTGGCGGCCATGGAATGGGTGGAGATGTGCATCCAGGCCCGTTTCTACAATGTGGTGGTGTCCCTGAAGGCTTCCAATACCGTGGTGATGGTGAATGCCTACCGGGAGCTGGCCCGGCGCATGCAGGAGCGGGGCGTGGTGTTCCCCCTGCATGTGGGCGTGACGGAGGCCGGCAACGGCGACAGCGGCCGCATCAAGAGCTGCGTGGCCATCTCCACGCTCCTGTCCGAGGGTATCGGCCAAACCATCCGCGTTTCCCTGACGGAAGACCCTGAGAACGAGCTTCCCGTGGCCCGCTATCTGGCCCACCGCTATTCCGGCGCCCCTTCCGTCAAGCTGGGTGAGCGCGAAGAATCTATCCTCAAGGCCGCCTGCGACTGGGGCGCTCCCCTGCTGAACCATGAAGTGGACGACGTTCCCATTGAGGACGAATACCTCAAAGACGAGCTTTTGCAGGCCTGCAGGCGACGTTTCTACAAGCCGGAATACATTGCCTGCCCCGGCTGTGGCCGTACGCTCTACAACCTGGAAGAAACCTTCAACAAGGTTAAGGAAGCCACCGCCGCCTTCAAGGACGTGGTGATTGCCGTGATGGGCTGCATCGTGAACGGCCCCGGAGAGATGGCCGATGCCGACTACGGCTACGTGGGAGAAGGCTTCGGCAAGGTAACCCTCTACCGCAAAAAAGAACCCGTCCTCCGGCACATACCCGAGGACGAGGCGGTTCAAAAACTGGTTGATTTAATCCGGCAGGACTGCCAGAATTGATTCCACGGCGCGGACTTTGTCTCCCACCTTCACTTTGATATCGGCTTCCAGCGGGACGAACATGTCTATGCGGGAGCCGAATTTGATTACGCCGCACTGCTCTCCGCGGTATTCCACGTGGCCGGGCTCCGAGTAGCACACGATGCGGCGGGCAAAGGTGCCGGCAATCTGCTTGAAGAACACTTCTCCGTGCGAGTTCTTGAGGCAGGAAGAAGAATGCTCGTTGAGTTCCGAAGACTTGGGATGGAAGGCCAGGAGGTATTTTCCGGGGTGATACTCGTAGTAGTTCACCTCTCCGCTCACCGGCCAGAAGTTGCAGTGGACGTCGAAGAAATTCATATAGACGGAAATCTGGATGCAGTCCCGCTTGAGGAATTCCTTTTCATATACTTTGTCCACGATGACCACCTTTCCGTCGGCTACGGAGGTGACCAGGCGGTCGTTGTCCGGCTCCGGCGCGGTGCGGTTGGGCACGCGGAAGAACCAGGTGATGAAGAGGATAAAGGCAACGAAGAGCAGGCAGATGGGCAGGCTTATCCAGGTATTATGGATGAAATGCGCCGTCAGGAAAATAAGCACGGCACAGGCAGCCCAACTGCCCAGGATGGTTCCGTAAGAGTCTCTGTCAATTTTTATCCACTTCATATTTCTAACAAAACTATAATTTACCCCTTTGCCAGGGGACTCTATACCAATTCAAACAATATCAAATAAACATACCCTGTGGGGATGGCGAAAAGGGAGCTGTCAAAACGGTCCAGCAGGCCGCCATGGCCGGGGATGATATTGCCGGAATCCTTGATGCCGGCATTTCTTTTCCAAAGGGACTCGAAAAGGTCACCGAATACGCCCGTCACGTGCATGAGGGAGGCCATGATGAGCACATGCACCAGCGGGAAGTCCATAAGACCGCTTTTCAGGAGAATATAGGCCGCCAGCAGGACGGTGAGCCAACCGCCCACAAAGCCCGCCCAGGACTTCTTGGGCGATATGTCCGGGCACATCTTGGCAGGCCAGACTTTCCGGCCCAGCAGCAGGCCGAAGCAGTACGCGCCCACGTCCGAAGACCAGATGATGATAAAGAAGGAGAGCATCAGGAGGCCGCTGTAACCTTCCGGCGTACTTACCACAAAGGGAGAAAGCGCCGTCGGCAGGCCGATATAGACCAAGGCGGTGAAGATATAGGCGCAGTCCTTGAAGTCCTTGTGCATAATCACCATTCCTGCCATAAGGCATACAAGCAGGAGCGGAATCACGCCCAGCACAGCTTTGGAAATGGAAACCGGTCCCAAGTAAAGAAAGACCAGGCAGAAGGAAATGACAGCCAAAGCGATGGATAAGTTCTGCAGCGTTTTGTGCACGTTACCCGTCGTCATCCGGTAGAATTCTCTGAACATCTGCACCTGGATGAACAGGAACAGGGGCAGGAACCCATACCTGCCCCCAAGAAGGCAGCCAATCATGACTGCCAAAAAGAGAACTCCGAATATGCTGCGCTTTACGGTTGTATTCATTCTGCCTCTGCGGTTTTGTCTTCTTCCTGAACAAACTGGTCATCCGTGGCGGGTTTCACCTTGGGCCCCAGAATCTTTTCAATATCTTCTGCAAAGATAACTTCTTTTTCCAAAAGTAGAGCACCCAGCTGCAGGAACTCCTGTTTATGGTCCTCAATGAGCTTGCGCGTGCGCCTGTGGACATCCTCCACCACGGCCTTCACTTCCTGGTCCATCAGTTCGGCCGTTTTCTCCGAATAGGGCTTCACCAGGTTGTAGCCGCGTGCGCCGGAGGAGTCGTAGAAGCTGAGGGCGCCCACCTTCTCGCTCATGCCGTAGTACTGCACCATGGAATAGGCCATGCCGGTCATGCGCTCGAGGTCGTTCAAAGCGCCCGTAGAAGGCTCTCCATTGAGGATTTCTTCGGCCACACGGCCGCCCAGGAGCATGCTCATCTGGTCCATCATCACGCTCTTGGACCAGTTCTTGCGCTCTTCCGGCAGGCTCCAGGTGAGGCCCAGGGCCTTTCCGCGCGGGATGATGCTTACCTTGAACACCGGGTCTGCGTACGGGAGCAGCCAGCCCACCAGGGCGTGACCGGCCTCGTGGTAGGCGGTGGTGCGCTTCTCGGCCGGCGTCATGATGGTGTTGGACTTGCGCTCCAGGCCGCCGATGATGCGGTCTACGGCATCCAGGAAGTCCTGCTGCTGTACTTTCTCGTGGCCCCGTCGGGCGGCGGTAAGGGCCGCCTCGTTGCACACGTTGGCAATGTCGGCCCCGGAGAAGCCGGGGGTATGCTTGGCCATGAAGGCTACGTCAAAGTCTTCTCCCAGTTTGATGTCTCTCAGGTGTACCTTGAAGATTTCCTCTCGCTCCTTGAGTTCCGGCAGTTCCACGTGAATCTGGCGGTCAAAGCGGCCGGCACGCATGAGGGCCTTGTCCAGAATGTCGGCCCGGTTGGTGGCGGCCAATACAATGACACCGCTGTTGGTGCCGAAGCCGTCCATTTCCGTAAGCAACTGATTCAGGGTGTTTTCACGCTCGTCATTGGAAGAAAAGCCTCCGTTCTTGGCACGGGCGCGGCCCACGGCGTCAATCTCGTCGATAAAGACGATGCAGGGGGCTTTCTCCTTGGCCTGGCGGAAGAGGTCGCGGACGCGGGAGGCGCCTACGCCTACGAACATTTCCACGAAGTCGGAGCCGGAGATGGAGAAGAAGGGCACGTCGGCCTCCCCTGCCACGGCCTTGGCCAGCAAGGTCTTGCCCGTTCCGGGAGGGCCCACCAGCAGGGCGCCCTTGGGGATTTTGCCGCCCAGGGCGGTGTATTTCTGGGGATTGCGGAGGAAATCCACAATTTCCATCACTTCCTCCTTGGCGCCGTACAGGCCGGCCACGTCCTTGAAGGTGACTTTGACCTCGCCTTTCTCGGCCTCGCGGGCCGTGGATTTGCCTGCGCCGAAGGGATTGAGACCGCCTCCGCCGCCCATGTTGCCGGCGCCGCGGTTCATGCCCCGGAACATCCATACCCAGAAAAGGATGAAGAGCAGCAGCGGGAAAGCCATCTGGAAGAGTTCTCCCCACATGTGGTCTTCATTGCGGATAATCACTTTGAAGCGGCTTTCTGCCGGAAGTTCTGCGTTAAGTGCTCCGAAATTGGTTTCGGGGTCGAATTTGGAAGAAACCAGGAAATAGAACTGGGGGGCGCGCTTGGGCACCACCCCGCCGCGGAATTTCTCCGTGTATTTGCCCAGTTTCTCCGGGCGTACCTTGATTTCTCCTTTGAAGTCGTTTCTGACGAAACTGATTTCCGCCACGTCCCCTTCCCGAATCATGGACTGGACATCGGCCCATTCTATCTTTTCGGGCGCTGCGCTGCGCTGGTTGTTGAAAAGCAGGAAGCCGATACCCACCAGCAGCAGGAAATACAGCCAGGACAGGTTTATACGGAAGGTGAATTTTTTCTCTTTAGCCATTATTCAGCCGTTTTTTTGGAGGGGAGCCTGCGCTCTTTGTATTCTTTGCGGGGAACATCGGCCCAAAGCTCTTCCAGCCGATAGAAGTCCCGGTATTCCTTGAGGAAAATGTGGACCACGATGTTGCCGTAGTCCTGGATAATCCAGAAGTTGTTCCCTTCTCCCTGGGAGCGGTACAGGGTGTGCCCCTCCTCTTTCATCTTCTGGGCGATATTGTCTGCGATGGCACCCACCTGCGTGGTGTTGGAGCCGTCGCACACCATGAAGAAATCCGTGATGGCGCCGCCGATGCCCCTCAGGTCCAGGGATACCACGTTTTCCGCTTTCTTGTCAATCATCGCGTCGGCAATGAGCCGAAGGTCATGCGTAATCATTTAAGAGTTTGTTTTGTTGTAATTCAAGTTGTGTCTTATCAAAAATAAAGCCATCGGGCATTTCTGCCATTTTGGCAGGGAGTCAGCGACGCATGGCGGCTATCGCCTGCGCGGGGTCGGGAGCCTTGAAAACGGCACTTCCGGCCACCAGAATACCGGCTCCGGCCTTCCTGACGGCCGCAGCATTTTCCGGGCCGATGCCTCCGTCCACCTCAATGGGAACGTCCTTCCTGCCGCGGCGGTCCAGCTCTGCGCGGACGGCGGCGATGCGTTCCAGGGATTCCGGAATGAACTTCTGCCCGCCGAAGCCGGCGAACACGCTCATCAGGAGGACGAAATCGGCCTTGTCAAGGTAAGGGAAGATGTTCCGGACCGGACAGTCCGGATTAATGACGATGCCGGCCTTGACGCCCAAAGCCTGGATTTGCTCCAGGATGGCGCCGGATTCTTCCAGGGCGGCTTCGTAGTGGAAGCTGAGCATGGAAGCCCCCGCCTTGGCAAAGCGCTCCACGTATTTTTCCGGATTCACTATCATCAGGTGTACGTCCAGAGGCTTCCGGGCGGCTCGGGCAATGGCCTCCACCACCGGGAATCCGAAGGAGATGTTGGGCACGAAACTGCCGTCCATGATGTCCAGGTGGAACAAATCGGCTTCCCGGTTCACCAGCTCCACGTCTTTTTCCAGATGGAGGAAATCGGCCGAGAGGATGGAAGGGGCTATCTGAATCATGCAAAAGTGCTTACAATCTCGCTCAGATGAGCCACGAACTTGTCTAAGGAGGCCAGTTCCAGCTTTTCTCCCGGGGCATGCACGCCGCGGAGCGTGGGGCCGAAGGAAATCATGTCCAGCTGAGGGAACTTCTGAAGGAAGAGGCCGCATTCCAGGCCTGCGTGGATGGCTTTCACCTCCGGCTCATGGCCGAAGAGCTTCTTGTAGGCGGCCACCGTTACGTCCAGGATATGGGACTTGAGGTTGGGCTTCCAGCCGGGATACTCTCCGTGATGCTCTACGTCGAAGGAGCCCAGGAAGAAGGCGGCTTCCACCTTCTGGGCCATGGCGTGGAGCTCGGACACTACCGAGCTGCGCTGGCTGGTGATGACGGTGAGGGTGTTTTCCTTGATGTGGGCGGCGGCCAGGTTGGTGGAGGTCTGCACCAGGCCGGGGATGTCCGAGGACATCTTTTCCACGCCGTGCGGGCAGGCCAGGAGGGTGGTGACCAGGTTGGCGGCGTCCCCTTCCGCAATGGCCTTCTGCGTGTTTTCCACGGCCTTGCACAGGGCTTTTACGCCGGGGTCCGAGACGGAGAATTCTTCCTGCAGTATCTTGGAGAAGGACTTGACGTCTTCCTCCATTTCCTGGAACTCGTCGGCCGGGACGGCAATCACGGCCTCTGCGTGGCGGCAGATGGCATTGGGCTTGTTGCCGCCTTCCAGGGAGATGAGCTGGTAGTCGTACTGCATTTCCGTGTAGAGGAAGCGGACCAGCTCCCGCAGGGCGTTGGCGCGTTCCTTGTTGATGTCGTCTCCGCTGTGCCCGCCCTGGGCGCCCGTGACGCTGATTTGGAGGGTTTTCCAGCCTTTTTTGACGGGCTCCCGCTCGAAGCTGAAGGTGGCGGTGGTGTCCATGCCTCCGGCGCAGCCTACGAACATCTGCCCTTCGTCTTCCGAATCCAGGTTGATGAGCGTCTTTCCTTCAAAGAAGCCCTCCTTGAGGCCGAAGGCCCCGTCCATGCCCGTCTCTTCGGAAATGGTGAACAGGCATTCCAGCCTGCCCATGGGCTCCTCGCTTTCCAGCAGGGCCAGGCAGGCGGCGATGCCAATCCCGTCATCGGCCCCCAGCGTGGTTTCCTTGGCTATCATCCAGCCGTCCTCTATCACGAAGGGAATGGGCTGGGTATGGAAGTCGAAGTCAAAGTTGGGGTTTTTCTCGCAGACCATGTCCTGATGGGCCTGCAGCACCAGCGTGGGCACGTTTTCTTTTCCGGCCGATGCTGGCTTGGTGATGAGCACGTTGCCCGTTTCGTCGGTCTTGCAGTCCAAATTCCGCTGGCCCGCAAACAGCTGCAGCCAGGCGGTCATTTTTTCTTCGTGGCCGGATTCCCGGGGAATGGCGGTAATTTCCTTGAATATTTTCAGGACGGATTCGGAATTCATAAGCGTAGGCGTTAAAAGTATTGTATCGTGTAAAGTTAACGATTATTCTTAATTTTTCCTATCTTTGTGCTGCAAAAATAGAAAAGATGTATTTTCTCACATACGAACAGGCCGAAAGGGTGGTCTTCTTCGGCGACAAACTGGAGATAGACCCCGAGGCCATGGCCGAGGTCGGGCGCTGTTACCGCTTTCTGCAGAAATTCCACAGGGACAAGGTTATATACGGAATCAATACCGGATTCGGCCCCATGGCGCAGTGGCGGGTGGATGAGCGGTACCTGAAAGACCTTCAGTACAATATCATCCGCAGCCATGCCACCGGAGCCGGCAAGCCGCTGGGAGATGCGTCCGTCAGGGCGGCCATGGTGGCCCGTATCGGCACTTTCCTGCAGGGGAAATCCGGCATTCACCCGGATGTGGTGGTGCTGCTGACGGAGTTCGTGAACCGGGGCATCTGCCCCTTCATCCCCCGTCATGGCAGCGTGGGAGCCAGCGGAGACCTGGTGCAGCTGGCGCACATGGCCCTGGCCCTGATTGGCGAGGGCGAGGTGCATTACAAGGGAGAATGGCGCCCTGCGGCCGATGTCCTGCGGGAATGCGGCCTCAAGCCCATGGAGATTCATATCCGCGAGGGTTTGTCGGCCACCAACGGAACGTCCGTGATGACGGGCATTTCCATGGTGAATCAGTTCCAGGGCGTCCGGCTGCTGGACTGGGCCACCCTGGCGGCCGTGTGGATGAATGAGATTGCCGCGTCCTATGACGATTTTATGGCCGCGCCGCTCAATGAATGCCGGCGTCACGTGGGCCAGCAGCAGATAGCCCGCCGCATGCGGGAGCTGGCGGCCTCTTCCCGCTGTTTTTCCAAACGGGAAATCGAGCTGTATAATCCGGAGAACAAGGCCACGTATTTTGAGAAAAAGGTGCAGGCCTATTATTCCCTGCGCTGCACGCCGCAGATTCTGGGCCCCATCTATGACACCCTGGCCCAGACGCGGCAGCTGCTGGAGGAAGAGCTGAACTCCGCCTGCGACAACCCCATCGTGGACCCGGATACGCAGTATGTGTACCACGGCGGCAATTTCCACGGAGACTACATCTCACTGGAAGAAGATAAAGTGAAGATTGCGCTGGTGCGTCTTACCATGCTCACGGAACGGCAGTTGAATTACTTGTTTCATGACCGTATCAACGGCATTCTGCCTCCCTTCCTGAACAGGGGGACGCTGGGGCTCAACTACGGCATGCAGGCCTGCCAGTTCACGGCCACCTCCACCACGGCGGAGTGCCAGACCTTGGCCATGCCCAACTATGTACACAGCATCCCCAACAACAACGACAACCAGGACATTGTTTCCATGGGCACCAACAGCGCCCTGCTGTGCCGCCAGGTGGTGGAGAACGCCTTCCAGGTGATGGCCATCCATTTCATGGCCCTGGCACAGGCTACGGACTGCCTGGGCATAGAAGACAAGCTCTGCGACACTTCCCGCCGCGTGTATGCCGATATCCGGAAGATTCAGCCCTCCATCCTGGAAGATACGCCGTTCTACAAGGAGATAGCGCAGGTAATCACTTACCTGAAGAGGAATCCGCTGAACTTGAAATAGCTTTCGCAGGCGCGAAACGGGTTATTCTACGGTAACCACAATCATGTTCTCGATGTCCTCCACCCATTGACGGAAGAGCTTGTCCGTGGCCATGAGGTCCTGCACCGTATTGCAGGCGTGAAGCACCGTGGCGTGGTCCT
Organism: uncultured Bacteroidia bacterium; assembly: GCA_902794615.1. GTDB lineage: Bacteria > Bacteroidota > Bacteroidia > Bacteroidales > UBA932 > Cryptobacteroides. The sequence goes on along the minus strand of CADBHY010000025.1, from coordinate 6,354 downwards.
TTCCTCCGATTTGGGCGCCGATGGTACTTAGCGAGCAGTTGGGAATGAGGTTCCGGCACTCGTACATGGCAATCTGGCGGGCCTGGACAATCTGGCGTTTCCGGGAGGTGGACAGCAGCATGTCGCGCGTGATGTTGAAGTACTCGCACACGCTGTCTATGACCAGGGCCGTACTCACCTCCTTCTGCTCCTGTCCCACAATTTTTCCGCTGATGCTCTGGGCCAGGTCCACGTCTATGTTCCGGTGGCCCAGCGTGGCGTAGGCCACCAGGGAGGTAAGGGTTCCTTCCAGCTCGCGGAAGTTGGTCTTGATGCGGGAAGCCAGGTAGGTGAGGACATCCTCGCTCAGGGACACGCCTTCCCTGAGGGCCCTGGAACGGAGCATCTCCAGGCGCGTGGCGTAGTCCGGTTTCAGGAGCTCCACGGAGAGTCCCCACTTGAAGCGGGACATCAGGCGGTCTTCGAAGTTCTGGAGGTCGGCCGGGGCGCGGTCGCTGGTGAAGATGAGCTGTTTTCCGTTCTGGTGCAGGTGGTTGAACACATTGAAGAAGGTGTGCTGGGTTCCCTGCCCTACCAGGTCTTGGATATCGTCCACGATAAGGACGTCGATTCTTTGATAGAAGGCGATGAAATCTACAATCCGGTTGCCCTGGACGGCATCCATGTACTGGGTTTTGAACTCGTGCCCCGTTACGTAAAGGACCACCTTCTCCTGGAATTTCTCCTTGATGGCTATGCCGATGGCCTGGGCGATGTGCGTTTTGCCCAAACCGGGGCCCCCGAAGAGGAACAGGGGGTTGAACGGGGTTTTGCCGGGGGCCTGGGAGATGTTCTGGGCGGCGTTCATGCCCAGTTTGTTGCACTCCCCTTCCACCAGGTTGGCGAAGCAGTACTCCGGATTGAGCCGGGGGTTGATTTTGAGACGCTGCACCCCGGGGAAAACGAAGGGGCTGGGGCGTCCGGCCGGCTGATATGTGGGTACGGATACGGCGTTGTTGCTGGGAATGGGACTCTGGGAGGACGGGAGCACCATGCCTTCCTTGTTCTGTACCGGGCGGACCAGGTAGAACAGGCGGGCATCGGCCCCGATGGCGCGCTTGATGGTGAGCCGCAGAAGGTCTTTGTAGGCTTCCTCTATATATTGGCGGAAGAAGTCTGAAGGAACCTCCACCGTGAGGTGGGCCCCCTCAAGCGACACCGGCCGGATGAGCTTGAACCAGGTATTGAACTGCTGCGAATCAATGTTGTTCTCAATGATTTGCAGACAGTTGTTCCATACCGCAATATGTCTTTCCTGGTCTGTCATTCCGGGATTACAAAAAAATCAGAGTTGTCGTTTGCTAATTGGTAATGCAAATATGGGGGAAAAAAAATTGAAAAAAAATCCCGCCCTCTATTGTTTTTGAATTTTTTTATCTTAATTTTAGAAACAGCACCCGCTTATTCCTCGTTTTTGTAAATAACTGAAATATAGTATTTTACAAAAGCGAATATCCATTCCAACAACGCTGCATAATTTTCTTATTTAGAAAAGTTCAAAATAAGTAAGATGCGGATTAAACCTTGTTTAAGCCCCTTGCAGGCAAGAAAAATCAACGAATGGGGGTGGTGATTCCGTCCTCAATTTTTACGATATAGCCGTCCTTGAATTTTTTCTGTACCTTGGGAAAAATTCTCTTCACTTCCTGGAGGGAGCCGGAGGTGCAGATGACATACTTCTTTATTTTCCCCGCCGGAATCACGGTGGGCTTGTATCCCTGGAAGAAGGGGTCTGAGGAGGGCATGTCCTTGCCGACAGCCAGCACCTGGATGCCATAGACTACGCCGCCCTGCTCCGGAACGGGTTCGGCGGCAGGCTCCGTGGCGGGCTGCTCTTCCGGGACGGTTTCCGGGGATGGCGCTTCGGCGGGTGCGGCAGAGGCCGCAGCCACTCCGTCATATCGGCCCTTGAAGGCCTTGAAGGCCTCGTAGATGCCCTGGGCTATCCCGTCCCTCCCCTTCTCGCTCCGCATGGCGGCCAGGTCTTCCGGATTGGTCATGAAGCCCACCTCGATGAGGACGGCGGGCATGGCCGTGCGCCAGAGCACCCAGAAAGGGTCCTGCGAGATGCCGCGGGAATACTTGACGGGCCCCTGCTGCCGGAGCCCCTGCTCCACGTCTTCGGCAAAGGCCAGGCTCTGGATCAAGTGGGCGTTCTGCATGAGGGAGAATATAATATAGGACTGGGGGTCGTTGGGGTTGAAGCCCTGATATTTGGTCTCGTAATTGTCTTCCAGCATAATCACGGAGTTCTCCCGCTTCACCAGATCCAGGTTTTTGGAATAGAGGTCGTTCCCCTTGCGGGCGCTCTGGCCCAGGCAGTGGATGGAAAAACCGTGGGCCGATGTTCCCCTGGCCACGGAGTTCACGTGGATGGATATAAAGAGGTTGGCCCCGGCCTTGTTGGCGATGACGGCACGGTTTTCCAGTTCTACGAACTTGTCTGAAGAGCGGGTCATTTTCACCGTCACGTCGGGGTATGAGGCCGATATCTTTTGGGCCAGCCGTTTGGCGATATCCAGGGTGATGTTCTTCTCGAAGGTCTTTTTGTCACGGCTGACGCAGCCGGCGTCCTTTCCGCCATGGCCGGCGTCGATGACCACGGTCTTCAATTGCAGCACGGGATTGTCTCCCTGTGCGTCTGCGGGCACGGGGATTGCAAGTAAAAGGGCGGCAACGACGGGAATAAGCCCGCGGTTTTTGATTATTCTGGAATTAATCGTACTTTTGTAAATTATATTTTGCACAAAAATAGCAAAAATAATTGAATGGCAAGGAAGTTTTTCAGACATATCTTTCTGGCGGCAGCCCTCCTGACCATCCCGGGTCTGAAGGGCTACGCCCAGGATTTGTCTTCCCTGCCGGATACCCTCAAACTCCCCCGGGCCGATTCCCTGGTCACTCCCAGAACCGATTCCCTGGGTACTCCCAGAACCGATTCCCTGGGTGCTGCCCGGGCCGATTCCCTGGACCTTCTGAAAAAGAGCTCGCTGGAGCGTCCGGCCTTCTCTACGGCCAAGGACTCCATCATTACGGATTTCACCGGAGGCAAGCGCCTGGTATATTATTATGGAGGCGCCACCGTCACTTATCAGGACATGAAGCTGACGGCCGACTACCTGGAGTACGACATGCTTAACAACACGGTGTTCGCCCGGGGCCGCAAAGACCTCGTCACCGGTGAGATGACGGGCCTTCCGGAGATGACGCAGGGCTCCCAGACATACAAGATGGACGAGCTCCGTTACAATTTCACCTCGCAGAAGGCGCGCGTCACCAATATGGTTACCAAGGAGTCCGACGGCCTGCTGCAGGGAAAGAAAATCAAGATGCTGCCGGACAAGTCCATCAACATGCGGGACGGCATTTACACCGTCTGCGATTTGGAGGAGCCGCATTATTACCTCAAGCTGAGCATGGCCAAGGTCATTACCAAGCCCTCCCAGAAGACGGTTTTCGGCCCGGCGTGGCCCGTTGTGGGGGGCGTCACCGTCCCTATCGGCCTGCCCTTCGGCTTTGTTCCCAAGAAGCCTTCCCGGGCTACGGGCCTGCTCATGCCCACCTTCGGCGAGGAGCAGGCGCGCGGCTTCTTCATGAAGGATGCGGGCATGTACTTTGTCTTCGGAGACTATTTTGACCTCTCCCTTACCGGAGACTATTATACCATGGGCTCCTGGGCCGTGAACGTGAATTCCCGTTACAAGGTCAATTACAAGTTCAACGGCACCCTCAGCTTCAACTACTCCAACGACCAGACGGGAGAAAAAGGCAGCTCGGACTTTGTGCAGTCCAAGAACCTGGGCCTGCGCTGGTCCCATTCGCAGGACTCCAAGGCGCATCCCGGAACCACCTTCAGCGCGTCCGTGAACTTCTCCAGCCCGTCCAACAACCGCTTCAACGCCAAATCCGTGCAGGAGGCCCAGCAGAACCAGATGGGCTCCTCCATCTCCTACTCGCATAACTGGAACGGCAAGTTCAGCCTGAGCGTGAACGCCATGCACAACCAGAATACGAGGGACTCCAGCTACTCCTTCACGCTTCCCAACATCACCTTCAACGTCACCCGCTTCTACCCCTTCAAGCAGAAGCAGCGGGTGGGAAAGGAGAAGTTCTACGAGAAGATTTCCTTCGGCTACAGCACCTCTTTCCAGAACCGCCTGAATTTCAAGCTCAGGGACATGCAGGACTATGTGCTGGATGCCGACGGCAATTATGTGACCAAAACCAACAAGCAGGGAACGGTGTACCGCGTGAAGGAATTCGGAGACTCCCTCGGGGTGAAGGCCATGGAGCGGATGACCAACGGCATGGCCCATAACTTCCAAATCGGCCTGCCCAATTTCACGCTGCTTAAATACATCAATGTGACGCCCAGCGTCTCCTATGGCATGAACTGGATGTTCTCCAAGGGACAGCAGTATCTGGAGCAGGAGGTGGACGAGAATGGCGCTCCCCTCATGGTGACGGACAAGGAGGGCAACAATGTCATTGCCCAGAGGGTGGTTACGGACCCCGGACGGGCTTTCAACGGCTTCGGGATGACGCATACCTATTCCGGAAGCATGTCCATGAGCACCCGTATCTACGGTATGTTCAACTTTGGCAAGCACCGGAAAATCCAGGCCATCCGGCATGTGATTACGCCTTCTGTCAGCGTGAACTTCTCTCCGGAGAAGGGCACTTCCTTCAATGGCTGGCGCACCTTGGATGCCTATTATGACAAACGGGGCACCTACCATGCGGAGAGCCAGTACAATATCTATTCCCTGCCCGGGCACCATAACACGGTATCCCCTCCGGGCCGCGGCAAGAGTGCCACCATGTCCATCTCTATCGGCAACAACCTGGAAGCCAAGGTGCGGGACATGAAAGACACCACCGGAACCGGAAGCAAGAAGGTGAAGCTGCTGGACCAGCTCTCCATCAACACCAGTTATAATTTCCTGGCCGATTCCATGCGGATGAACAATGTGGGCGTATCGGCCTCCACCAACCTCTTCGGGAAGGTGAACCTGAGCGGAAACCTCAATTTCGACCCTTATGCCATCAATGAACGCGGCCAGCGCATCAACAAGTTCAACGTGGTGGCCACCGGCGTTCCGCTGCGGCTCACCAACGCTTCCCTGTCGGCCTCTTATTCCATCAACGGAAAGGGTACGATAGACGGAAACGACGGAAGAAGGGCCGGCGGTGTGTCCGGAGGAGGAAACACGGATGCCAATTCCTATCAGCGCATCTACTATCATCCCCTTACCGGCGAGTACATTCCGGGAGGCTATGTGTACTACATGAATCCCAACTCCCCCTGGTCGCTGAATTTCAGCTATTCGTTCAGCTACGCCAAGTCGTACACCTACCAGGCCGCCACCCAGGAGCTGGTTACCAACCGGAAGTTTACCCAGACCCTTCAGATAAGCGGAAACGTGAAGCTTACGCCCCGCCTGAGCATCCAGGCCACCAGCGGTTTCGACTTCATGGCCATGAAATTCACCTCTACGCAGTTCAGCGCTTCTTACGACCTGCACTGCTTCAATATAGCCGTGTCGTGGGTGCCTATGGGCATGTATAAGTCTTACAGTTTCCGCATTGCCGCCAATGCCGCGGCCCTGGCAGACCTCCTTCGCTTCAAAAAGAGCGATTCCTATATGGATAATTTGTTGCAGTAGAAAATTATTTTTCTTACCTTTGTGTCGGTATTCCAATCGGGATGCCTTCTTTACCTGAAATACATCTGTTTATTATGCCCCATAGCTTAATTGAACTGAATGCCATGAGCGAAGAGCAGCTCAGAAGCATTGCCGAAGCCCTAAATATCAAGGGAGCCAAGAAACTGGACCGCGCCGGTCTGGGATTCGCCATTCTGGACCAGGAAGCCATTGCGGAGTCTCAGAAACCCGCACAGGAGCCCAAACCCCGGAAACGGGGCCGTCCCCGCAAGGAAGAGTCCGCCCCCAAGGCCGATGCTTCCAAAGCCAAGGCCGATACCAAAGCCAAGGCCGACGCCCCCAAAAAAGAGGAGAAGCCCAGGAAGGAGGAGGTTCAGGCTGCCGCTGCTGCGGAAACGCCTGCTTCCCAGCCCAAAAAGCGCGGCCGCAAGCCCAAGAACGCGGTGAAACCGGCCGAGGAGGCCCCGGCACCGGCGGTGACAGAGGAATCGGCCCCTGCGCCTGCTCCCGAAAAGGTGGATGGCAAGGAATTCATCCACAATCTTTTTGACGACCTGAAGGAGGACGAAGCCCAGAAGGAGGACAAGCGTCTTCAGAAGTTCCAGAAGAAAGAAAAGTCGGCCCAGCAGCCTCAGCAGCAGGCCCAGCG
>CADBHY010000024.1 GCA_902794615.1 uncultured Bacteroidia bacterium | reverse complement strand
CAAGTTAGTAGTAGAAATAGTGATAATTGCTTCATAATGTAATGCAGTTAGGTTGTTACAAAAATCGCCAAACTACCTGTTTGCAACGTCTTGCAATGCATTACAAATAAAAAATGAAGGCGCTGATAATCAGCGCCCAAGAAAAAAATAATATTACGAAATTCTTACAGGTTAAGACAATCGCTTCTCAAACCACTCGCCGTCAGAAGAATTTAAACTCCTAAACAGTTGTTTATAACGTGTTTTTCGGGTTCGGATAGACGCTTCAGACATATCTGTCAGGAAGCTGATGCTTTTAATAGAGAATCCCGAAAAGAGAAGAGCTAGTAGTTGAATATCCTGTTCTTTCAACGGTTTTTTTTTCTCTTTTGTAAATGTTGAACGAAGCGTCGTCATGATTTCCTTATCAGATATATTCAGTGATTTTTCTAGGGAAGGTAAAAACCGATCATCATTCCGAAGGCTTTTAAGTTGTCTGCGAAAATCCGAAATGATTTCATCTTTCATTTGTCGTCCGTGATGATATTCGCGCTGATTTACAGCGTCATCAGACCATGCAAAATATGCATCGGCCAGTTTTTGCATCATTTCGGTTTTGTTTTGGACCATTACAGCAAGAGTTCTTCCTATTCCGTCATGCTGGCCTTGCAGCACCTCTAACTCCTCTGATAATGCTGTTACACTGGACATTGCTTCGAGCAAGTGCTCATTTCTTTTTTTTAAGGACCAACTTGTGACAATTAGAAGAAGAATTACAAAGGAAACAACAAAATAATTCTGTACGGATTTTGTATGAGCGCGCTCCTTTTCTATTTCTATTTGCTGTTCCAGATAAGCATTTTGGGCATGAACAACAGAACGGGACAGGAGATGCTGAATGGCTGCATCCTGAAGAGTGGTAGCCATGAGGAGCGAATTGTAGGCTTTTCGGAAATCCTCCCGAGACGCGGCGAGTAGATATTCATTAACATAATAAATAGTGCTATCAATCGTATTTTGAATGCGTGTCTTTTCATGGGCCATTATGGAGTCTGCTGCCGCGGAATCTCCACTCTTTTCGCAAATTAAAGCCATTTGTCCATTATTACGAATCGAAAGAGGGATCCCTAAAGAATGGGCCTTACGATAATAGTTTTCGGATAAATTGTATTCTCCCCGATCAAAACATAGATTGGCTTTTTGTATGAACAATAGGTATTCTAAGCCCGAGTCTGTCGTTGTTTTCTTCTGAAGCAAAGAGTCGGTAAGATGCTCTGCTTTTGTCGTTTGGCCTAAAAAATACAATTGGCGCGCAATATCTGTACGAGAAAAATCTCCAGAAAGAGTTTGGCCTGCGGCATCAAAAAAATGTGCGGCTTTTCTAGCATAAGATAAAGAGGCAGCGTGATCATAATTTATGGCAAACAACTCAGAGAGTTTCTCGCAAATAAGCCCCAAATACAAATTATTCTCCTCCTTTTCTGCAATCTTTTCCGCTTCCTTTAAGTAAAGAGTTGCTTCCAAAACCTCCTCTGCATTCTGTTTGATGACCCCGCGATAATATGAGGCCTTCATCTTTTCTATTGAACTTCCACGACGAGAATAGTAATCATATGCAACATGAATCAGAGAATCGTCCTCAACATCAATAAGGCATTTGTGTTGAGCGATTGTCTTTAAGAGGGAGTATCTCGCCAATTGACGGGTTGAGCTATGGCCTGTAGAAATAGAATTCAGTAACAACAAGGAGCTGTCGGCCCTTTCTGACATTAATACCTCTGCTCTGTCTAGCGTACTGTCAATCTCGGTACGACACGCTATAATGCAAAAACATGTTATAAAAAAGACATAAGGAAAGCTTTTCTTCTTCATGCTAATTCCGTTAATTTCTATTTTATCACGCTCTATCCGGCAATAATCTTGGAAGCCTTCTCATGAGTGTTCTCCCGGAGATTATGGTGGTCCGTGATGGCAATGGCGGGCATGCCCAGCTCATCGGCCCGGTTGAAGAGGTTGTCTATGGATGACTGTCCGTCCAGAATGGAGTACTGGGTGTGGACATGGAGGTGAACGAAACTCATGGCGTAAAGGTACAAAAAAACCGCGGCCCCTCAAAGGTCGCGGTTTCTTTCCTATGCAATAATTTTACTTCTGCTCTTTCTTCTTGGCGGAAGCAATCGTGGCGTCGTACATGATGGGCGTACCAATCATGATGGAGGCGTAGGTTCCAATCAGCACACCCAGGCACAGGGCAACGGCCAAGCCGCGGATGCTCTCACCGCCCCAGATGGCAATGGCCACCATAGGAAGCAGGGTGGACACGGAGGTGTTCACCGTACGGGTGAGGGTGGCGTTCAGGGCCGTGTTCACGGTGCTGCGGAAGTCGTCCTTCGGGTGCAGGCCCCGCTGCTCACGGATACGGTCAAAGATAACCACGTTATCGTTGATGGCGTAACCGATGATGGTCAGGATGGCCGCGATGAAGGTCTGGTCCACATCCAGGTTGAACGGCAGCAGGCCGTTGAACAGGGAGAAGAAGCCGATGATGATGATAGCCGTGTGAGCCAGGGAAACCACACCGCCCAGGCCCCAGGTCCAGCCCTTGAAGCGGAAGGCGATGTAGGCGAAGATGACCAGCAGGGCCAGCAGCACGGAGATGATGGCGCGGTTGGTGATTTCGTTGGAGATGGAGGCCGACACCTTGTCGGAGGACACGATGCCGTTGGGGCTTTCCAGCGTGGAAGTGAAGCTGGAGAGCGTGATATTCTCCTTGTAGAAGCCCTTCAGGGACTCATACAGCAGGCCCTCGATTTCCGTATCTACGGCCGAGCTTTCCTCACGATACTTGTACTGGGTGGAAATCTTCATCTGGGCGTCGCCGCCGAACTGCTTCACCTCAACGGAGGACTGGTCTATGCCGGCCTGCTCTGCCGCGGCGCGGAAGGTGTCTTCCACGGCGGAGCGCACGCTCTCAGCGGTGACGCTCTGGTCGAAGCGGACCACATAGGTACGGCCGCCGGTGAAATCCACACCATAGCTGAAGCCCTTCAGGGAGATGGATGCGATGGCAATCACAATGAGGGCACCGGAGATGATGTAGGAGTATTTCTTGAGGCCGATAAAGTCCACGTGGGTGTTCTTGAGGAAGTTCTCCGTGAACTTGTTGGACAGGGAAACGGTCTTGCCCTTCTTGATGCGGTCGTCAAAGATAAGACGGGTGATGAAGATGGAGGTAAGCACCGAGGTGATGATACCGATGATGAGCGTGGTGGCGAAGCCGCGGACAGGACCGGAACCGGCGACAAACAGGATGATACCCGTCAGGAGGGTGGTCACCTGACCGTCGATGATGGCGCTGTAAGCGTTCTTGTAACCGTCGTGTACGGCCAGGGAGAAGCCCTTGCCGGCGGCCAGTTCTTCCTTGATGCGCTCATAGATAATCACGTTGGCATCCACGGCCATACCCAGGGTGAGCACCAGACCGGCGATACCGGGCAGGGTGAGCACGGCGCCGAAGGACACCAGCACGCCGAACAGCAGCAGGACGTTGCACAGCAGGGCAATATCGGCAATGAGACCGGCGCCACGGTAGAAGAGCACCATGTAAACGAGCACCAGGATAAAGGCGATGAGGAAGGAGATGAGACCGGCGCGGATGGAGGCGGAACCCAGGGAAGGACCCACCACCTGCTCCTGGATAATGGTGGCAGGAGCACGCAGCTTACCGGCCTTCAGCACGTTGGCCAGGTCTTCGGCCTCGTCCACGGTGAAGTTTCCGGTAATCTCGGAGGAGCCGCCGGTGATGGCGGTGTTAACCACGGGATAGGAATATACCAGACCATCCAGGACAATGGCCACCTGACGGCCGATGTTGTCCTTGGTGAGGTTGGCCCAGATGTTGGCACCCTCGCGGTTCATGGTCATGGAAACGGAGGGAGCGCCGTTACCGCGCTGGGCACCGTTGAAGTTCACGCGGGTGTCCGTCACCACGCTGCCGTCTAAGGGGGCGTTGCCGTCCGGGTCCGTCACCTTGAGGGCGATGAGCTCGTACTTGCCCACCACGGCGTCCGTGTAGTAGGGGTTGCCGTCCTTGTCAAACTGCTGCTCTACGGGCTTCACGGACCAGGCGCCACGGAACTCGGCCGGGAGATACTCGGCGGCCATGGCCAGGTAGGTGTTCACCGTGGCGGTGTCAATGGCGCTGGCATAACCCAGGCAGGCCGATGCGCCGCCGGTAGGGAGGAGCACGCTGAACAGCGGGTTGGCTACGGTATTGCCTTCGCCGGCAAGCAGTTCCGCTACGCGGGCGTTGGCCGTCTCCAGGTCAATCTCGTTGGCGTTGAAGGTGGGCCAGAATTCCAGGGAAGCGGTGCCCTGCAGGAGCTTGCGCACACGCTCGGGATCCTTTACGCCGGGGAGTTCGATGAGAATCTTACCGGCGTTGGAAACCTGCTGGATGTTGGGCTGGGTAACGCCCAGACGGTCGATACGCTTGCGGAGCACATTGAAGGAATCGTCAATGGCGCTCTTGGCTTCGGCACGCAGGGCCGTAATCACCTCGGCGTTGGAAGACTCGTTGTTAATCTTGTCACGGAGTTCGGTGGTGGCGAAGATTTCGTTGAGGCGGCGGCCGGGGGCAACCTGGCTCCAGGCGCTCTCGAACAGGCCGATAAAGTCACGGCTGTCGTTCACGTTCTCTTCCTTGGCCTTGGCCATGGCAGCCACGAAGTCAGGGTCGCCGGGGTTGGCGGCCAGAGCCTTCAGCACGTCTTCCAGCTGCACCTGCAGCATCACGTTCATACCGCCCTTGAGGTCCAGACCCAGGTTGATTTCCTTGTCCTTGACCTGCTTGAAGGTGTACCACATGTACACTTTCTCGTTGTTCAGGGAATCCACATAGGCCCTGTTCACATTGTTGGCCACAGAGTCCTTCACGTATTCCAGGACCTCGGCGGGGACATTGTTTGACTGTACAAACTGCTGGGCCTGAGCCTCTGCAAATTTAGCAGCCTTGCTCTCCTGATACCGCGTCACGGCGGTGAAGGAGAGCTGCCAGAGGCTGGCGATGCCAAGCAGAATTGCTACAAATCTAATCCATCCTTTGCTTTGCATGTTTTTATGATTTAAATTTAACTTGTTTCCGGTCAGCTTACATTAAGCCTGCAAATTTACGCTTTTTTTCTGATTTTTCAATCTTCCGCTTGCGAATTGCGCAAAAAGTAGTATCTTTGCAGTCCCGTCCTGTTGGCGGGAGTTTCAGAAACACCATATCCGGAGGGGTGGGTGAGTGGCTGAAACCAGCAGTTTGCTAAACTGCCGTACGGGTTATTCTGTACCACGAGTTCGAATCTCGTCCCCTCCGCCAAGCAAAAGGCATCGCAGCACGGCTGCGGTGCCTTTATGTATAACAAGTCCAGGAGGTAATTACAATCGGCGTAGAGTTAATCTACATCCTGGCTCTCAGAAAACCCCTGGTAGGGCCTTACTCCTTCGAGCCGGAGAAGAACAGGGAATAAAGGACGGGGATAAGTACCAGCACAATGACCGTTCCCACCAGCAGGCCGCCCATGATGGTGGCTGCCATGGCGGAGAACATGTCGTCGAAGAGCAGGGGAACCATGCCCAGAACCGTAGTGAGCGAGGCCAGCATAACGGGCCGCAGACGTGACAGGGAGGCCTCCGTGATGGCCTGCGTCAGTTCCACTCCCGCCTTCCGCTGCAAGTCAATCTCATCGACCAGCACAATGCCGTTTTTGAGCATCATGCCCACCAGTCCCAGCGCTCCCACAATGGCCACGAAGTTGAAGGTGTTGCCGGTCAGGAGGATGGCCGGGACAATGCCCACAAAGATAAACGGGACGGAGAACATGAGCAGGAGGGACGTGCGGAAGCGGCGGGTGATGGCCAGCAGAATGACCAGCATGAGCAGGATGACCAGCGGATAACTGCTCATCAGGTTGGAGAAGGAAAGGTCGGAGGCATATTTTTCTCCGCCCCAGTAGTGAGAATAGCCTTCTGGCAGTTCCCACTTGTCCACCTGGGCCGCCAGGCGGGCTCGCGCCTTCTCCGTAGGGCAGGACTGAATCGGATGGCCCAGCACCGAGTGGGCACGCTCGCCGTCATAGTGGACAATCACCGGGTCTTCCCATTGCAGGCTCACGGTATCTCCCACTTCGCGCAGCGGCGCCGTGTGGGACAGGCGCAGCGATGAGGTTCCCGAAAGCAGTCCGGCCCAGTCGGCATGGGCCAGGAGCCCGTCCAGACTGGGCAGAAGGGAGGAAACGGTGGCGTTGCCCAGGTCCGACAAGGGGGCTCCCTGCTGGTCGGTGGTGCTCACGTAGATGTTGTGGTTGATGTCTCCGTCAAAGAAGCTGCCGACGGGCATTCCCTCCGTGGCCGACAGCAGGGACAGGGCCACTTCCGTGCGCGAGATACCCTGAAGGCGGCCCCGGGCCTGGTTGTACTGGGCCTTCAGGACGGGTATGCGGGGCGGCCAGTCTGTCGTCAGCGGGTCAATGAGGCCCTGGGCGCGGGCGATGGTCATGGCCGAATCGGCCAGCTGGTGCAGCACGGCGGGGTCCGGTCCGCAGAAGGTGAGTTCGATGGGATAGCGCATGAACATCAAGTTGTAGTGCTTGAATTTCACGAAGGCATCCGGATATTTGGCCGAAAAATGGCGCTGGAAAAAATCGATGCGGCGCTCCAGGGCGCGGGGCGACTTGAAGTCCACGATGATTTCTCCGTACGAGAGCGACGGCAGGGCCACCGAGCGCACCAGGTTGTAGCGTCCGGGCGACCCGCCGATGGACGTGGTGACATGCTTGACTTCGGGATAGGACATCAGCTCCCGGCCGATACTGTCCAAATCGGCCTTTACGCGGGAATAATGGCTCCCTTCCGGCAGTTTGTACTCCATATACAGCTGGTCGTACTCCATGTCGGGGAACAGCTCCCGGGGCATCATGGTGAAGAACAGGCCGGAGATGGCCAGCAGCAGGACCATGGCCCCTACGCTTTCCCACCGATGGCCCAGGGCATATTGCAGGGCGCGGGAGAGCCACTGGCGGGACCGGCTGTCCTGCGTGTCCTGTGCGGGCTGGAACGGGGAAAAGAGCCAGCGGTCTCCCAGGATGGGGACCAGCACCAGGGCCAGCACCCACGAGAGCAGGAGCGACACCGCCAGGACAATGAACATGTCGCGCACATACAGCCCCGTCACGTCGGGACTCAGGAAGATGGGCAGGAAGGCCAGGATGGCAATGAGCGTGGCACCCAGCAGGGGCAGCGCCGTTTTTTGGCCGATGGAAGTAAGCGCCTCCCGGCGTGGCAGGCCCTTTTGCCGCCCCACCAGGATGCCGTCCACGATGACGATGGCGTTATCTACCAGCATCCCCATGGCCAGGATGAACGAGCCCAGCGAAACCCGTTGCAGGGCCCCGTCCGCCATATCGAGGAGGAACACGGTTCCCAGTACGGTCACAACCAGCGTCACACCCAGGATGAGCCCGGAGCGGAAGTTCATGGCAAACATCAGCAACACGACAACCAGCAGCAGCGAGCCGATGAGGTTCAGGATAAAGCTGCTCATGGCGCCCTTGACGCGGTCGCTCTGGAAAAAGACCTTTTCGCAGCTCACGCTCTGGGGCAGCCGCGTGGCCTGCAGCCGCGCCATCGTCTTCTCCACCCGGGCGCCGACTTTCACGATATCGGTCCCGTTTTTGGCCGATATCAGCAGCCCCAGCACCGTCTGGCCGTCCCGCAGCAGCTCTTCCCGGACCGCCGTGCGTTCCGGTTCCAGGCCGATGTCGGCTATATCTTGCAGGCGGAACAATTCCCCTCCGCGCCCCTTAAGGAGCAGGGAACGGATGTCTTCCACCGAGTGGAAAGGCTCGCTTACGTCCACGCGAATCCGGTAGTCTCCGCTGAGGAAATAACCGGCATAGGTGGTGGAGCCCTGGCTGCTGAGCGCCGCCATGACCTCGGCCGGCGTAATGTCCATGCTGGACAGCAAATCCTGGCGCAGGGCAATGTTCACCCGCTGGCTGGGTGCGCCGTAAATGTCCACGTGGGCCACGCCCTCCACCTTTTGCAGTTCGCGGCGAATCATCTGGGCAAAGGCATGGAGGCGTATCGGGTCCATCCCGTCGCCCTTCAGGGCATAGAACAGCCCGGACGTCAGGCCGAAGTCGTCCCGGACCAGCAGCTGCGCACCGGCCGGCAGGGAGGTGGCGGCCAGGTTGTTGCGCATCTGCATCCAGTTGTCCTGCAGCTCGTCCGGCGGCACATCCACATCCTGCGTCACCATGATGTAGCACATGTCGGCGTAAGAATAGCTCTGGACATAAAGGATGTGCTCGGTTTTGCGGATGCTGTTTTCCATGGGGGCCGTCAGTTCCAGCTCTACCTGATGGGCAGATGCCCCGGGGTAGATGCCCACCACAACGGCTTGACGAACCACTATTTCAGGGTCTTCCAGTTTGGGCATTTGGAAAAATGCCTTCACGCCGCCCAGCGTCAGGATAACTATCAGCAGCAACACCAGACGCTGGTTGGACAAGCCCCAGGATGAGAGGTTCATTTTCATAGCAGGTTTCCGTAATTCAGGTTCGAAGCCGCGGCAAGAGGTTTAATCTTCTGGCCGTCCTTGAGCTTGCCCACTCCGGAAGCCACCACCGGGTCTCCCGGCCGCAAGGCGCCCCTTACTTCGGCCATTCCGTCGGCACGGAGCGCACCCACCATTACGGGCATTTTGCGGGCTTCTTCGGCGTCTTTTTCATACAGGAAAACAAAGCTCTGCCCGTTTTCGTTGAACAGGGCCCCGACAGGGACCAGGATGCGGTTGTCGGCCTTTTCCACCGTATGGCTTATACAGACCATCACGCTCATCCCCGGCAGCACGTCCGGGCTTTTTTCCGTCAGGGTGAGCCGCATTTGGTAAAGGTGGTTTCCGTTTGCCTTTTGGGCCACACTCTTGAGCGTCAAGGGGAAACGGCGCCCGGGCAGGGCGGAGAACGTGGCTTCGTATCCGCTGGCGCTCTGACGCCGGCGGTACTCCTGTTCCGGAACGTTAATCACCACTTCGGCGTCACCGGCCGTAAACAGGGCCAGCACGGGGAGTCCGGGCGCCACCACCTCTCCGGCCGAGCGGTAAATCTGTCCTACATAGCCGTCATAGGGAGCCCGCAGCGTACAGTCTTTCAGCTGGTCCTGGTGGTTTTGGAGCTTGGCGCCTATGCGCTCCAGGCCGGAAACGGCCTTGTCGTAGTCATTGTCGGAGACGGCCTGTTCCTGGTGCATGGCAATCACGCGCTCACATTCGGCTTTTACCTGCCGGTATTCGGCCTGGGTGGCGGCCAGTTGGGTGGCATAGTCCCGGCTGTCTATCGAAGCCAGAACCTGCCCGCGGCGTACGGGGTCTCCCTCCCGTACGGCCATGTTCTGCAAGGTTCCCATCACCCGGAACGAGAGGTTGGCGTCTTCCCTGGCCTCCGTGAGTCCCGGATACTGTGTCTGCTTGTCGGAAGAGGCCCCCTTGGCTTCCACAATGTCCACCAGGATGTGGGGAGTCTTTCCCCTGTTATTACATCCGCACAGGCAAAGCAGCAGTGCAAGAGTCAGGCTCCATGAGCGGTGCTTGTTGTTCATACGCATTCAATAATAAATTTTTCCGGCGGCTTTCTGCCACTTCACAAACTGGATATTCTGCTCGAATTTGGCTTCAATGAAGTCGGCATAGGCCTGTTGCCAGAGCAATTGGGCGGTGAGCAGGTCCGAGAGCGTCCCATTGCCCACGCCATAGGCTACGCGGCACACGCGGAGGTTTTCCTGGCTCTGTTCCAGGTTATGGCGTTTCATCTCAAGGTCCAGCCCGGCCTCCTCCAGGGCATCGGCCCGCTGCTGCAAGTCCAGGTTCAGCTTTTCCCGGAGACTCTGCTCTTCTATCTGCTGGCGGGCAAACTCTTCCTTGGCGGCCAGAACCTTGTTCCGGCTTTGTCCTGCGTGAAAAATGGGAATCTTGACAGAGAAGGCCATGCTCAGGATTAAATCCCGTTCAAAAAGCCGGTCACCCATCAGGTGTATGCCATCCAGCAGGGAGCCGTTCACGGAAACGCCCACTTCCGGCAGCATGGCGGCACGTTCCAGTTTCACCTGTTGTTCCGCCAGGCGGGTTTTGAGTTCGAGCAGCCGGACTTCCGTGCGTCCTTCGGCGGTGGCCAGGGGGTCCGGGAGGAAAAGCGTCTCCTCGGGGTTTTCGCCTTTGATGTCAAGGGGGGTGAGGATGGGCAGTCCCATCACCTGGCACAAATTCATCCGGGCCAGGCGGACGCCGTTGGAGGCCTGCTTCACCTTGAGCCGGGCGTCACTCATTTTGACCTGCACCTTCAGCAGGTCATTGTTGCTCACCATTCCGTGGCGCTTGGCGCTTTCCACGTCGTGGGAAAGCCGGACAAGCAGGGAATCGTAGCTGGAGGCCACTTCCTGCAGCGCCTTGGCCTTTGCCAAAAGCAGATAGGCTTCGTGTACCGCCACAACGGTTTCTTCCCGCGTGAGCTTTTCTCCCAGTTCCGCCATCTGGACACCTATCTGGCCCATTTTGTAGCCGGCTATGATTTTTCCTCCCATGTACAGGGGCTGTGTCAGGTTCAGGTTGCCCACGAGCATCGTTCCCAGCCGGAAGTCAATCAGCGGATTCAGGGATGAGAGCCCGGAAGCGATATCGACGGCAATCTGCCGGCGCATCGTAGAACTGATGAATTCGGGCAGGGAGCTTTGCAGCCGGTCGGCGACAAACTGCCCGACGGGCGTTGCCACGTCAAAGACGCGGCTCTTGTCCAGTGTGCTGAAAAGTCCTGTGAAAGTGAGGCTTATTTGCGGATAGTAGTTGGCTTTGAGGGCCTTCTTCTCATACTCGTATTTCTGCCTCTGATGCCGGGCCGCCTCCATGTCTTTGTTGGACTGCAGGGCTATTTCCACGCACTCTTTCAGGGTAAGGGGTTCCTGGGCCCTCAGCCGAAGGGGGCTCAAGGTCAGGAGCACCAGGCCGGTTAAGGCCGATAAAAGAATCTTGTTGAAGGAGACCGGCACCATGCTTACAATTTCTTCAGGAGAATTTTAACGTGATTGGACCAGGCAATCTGGCCAGTGAACAGCACGGCGGCCCATTTTATGCCGCGTGTTTTCATTTTCCGTTTTCGATTGATCCAAAAATATTTTCCAAGTCAAGGCCCAGATCTTTCAGGATGGAAAGAAGGTTCAAGGGTTCCTCTCCCAGCAGGGGCGAGCTCAACATCAGGGTAAGGGTATATTTTTCCAGTTCCTCGCTGTAAATGGGGGCCGCGTAGATGTTGCCCATAGGGGTATTGGCAAAATTCAGGAAAATCTCCGTATTTCCGTTAAAGTTTTCGGCGGCGGTTCGGCAGACAGACTCGTCCGCGCCATTTTTGAAAATGGCCAGCATGGAGGCGGCCTGGCCGACCAGCTTGCCAAGCTGCTTGACATGACCGCTGATGCCGATGGAGCCGTCCATGAGGAGCACATTGTAGTCTAAAGAAACAGCGGCGGTGTTTTTCAGCATATCGACCAGCGTAATACTGTCGGTGATGTCGGTGGTGAGAACGGCCAGGGGATTCGGATTGCCCTCTGGCTGGAGAGTCACGGAGACAATCCGCTTGTGGAGCTCTTCCTTCTCGTAGTCAAGGAGAATGTTCATTCCCTTGACAAGGATGGTTCCGCTGTATTCGGCTCCGGCGAAGCTGCTGTTCATCCTGACTAAGAGGGTGTCATTCCGGGAAATCTCCAGGCCCCGGTTGACGAAGCCGTCTTTCAGGCCGTGGCTGGTTTTTACGGTGAAGCTGTTCTCGCCGAAGGGGAAGGACACGGTGTTTTCCCGGATGGCCCAGCTCTGGGCCAGCAAGTCGGAAACCCGGGAGAAAGCGAAGGGGCTCAGGAACGGCTTACGGGAGTCGAAGGTGGAGGCGAGTGCAGAGAACAGGTCTTTCATCGGACCGTTCTCCAGGCTCTCGGCAACGGGAGCCAGTTCCCTCAGGTCCATGCCGTCACAGGCCTCTTTAATGCATTTGCTCGCTTGGTCCAGTTGCTGCACGTAGTCGGTCGTCTGCACAGCCGGGACTTCCTGCTGTGGCTGGTTTTCCATTTTATTGCAGGATGCTGCAAGCACCAAACCCGCTGCAGCGGCAAGCTTTAAGACAAGACTGAATTTTTTCATGGCGATAAGTATTCTTTCGTTTATTTTTCAAAGGATATTTCGTTCACTCTTCCATCCTTGGGCACCCAATAGGAAGAGCGCAGGTTTCTGTAGTAGTGGCGGTCTGTTTTGCCAACGAGGACAGACTTGAGCTGTCCGTGTTCCAGGTGGTATCCGTCTATGCAGACCCCTTCCGGAAGGAAGCGCTTCATCCGCTCATCCAGGCGCAGAACAAGCTGCTGCACCGGTTCGTCGGCCGTGTCTTCCAGCACAATATGCGCCACCAGGGGAGCCGGGCCCTCCTTTCCTTCCAGGTAGCACACCAAGGCGTTTTTTACGGCCGTGTCCTGGCGCAGTTCGTTGGCCATATCAAAAAGGTACACCTTTTGCCCGTCCGGAGCCTGAAGATACTGGGACAGCCGCCCATAGATAAAGAGCTTTCCGTCCGTGTCCATCTCTCCCAAATCTCCGGTGCGCAGCCAGCCGTCCACAACCTTCTGCGCCGTCAGTTCGGGCTTGTGGGAATAGCCACTCATCAGGGCCGGCGTCTTTACCCAGACTTCGCCCCTTTCTCCGTAGCCCAGTTCCTTTCCGTCCGGGTCAAAAATGCCCACGGAGGTACCCGGGAAGACATATCCTACGCTGATGACACGTTTGGAGTAGTCTTTTTCATAGCCTTCGGGTTGGTAATCTACCGTACACACGGAGAAGGTTTCACTCAGGCCATAGCCGGGAGTGATGGCCACCGGGCTTCCGCAGGAGCGCATCAGCTCGTTCATGTGCTTGAGCGCCTCGGGCGTACAGCCCTCTCCGCCCATGACGGGGAAGCGGAAAAAGCTCAAATCCGGACGCTTGCCTTTTTGGATGCGCCGGTCCACCTCCTCGAAAAGCCGCACCCAGAACGGACCGGGAATGAGCGTAATCTGCGGGCGGAAGCGGAATACGTTCCGGACAAACTGCCCGGCCGACAGGCGCGGATCCAGATAGACCGTCATTCCGCGATACAGCGGTGCCAGCACCAGGGCAAAGAAGCCGGTGCAGACAAAGGGCGGCAGGGGGCAGTAGGACGTCGTTCCTTCGCGGAAAGGCGTTCCGTTCAGGTTGAAGGCCAGGGCATTTTGGAACATGGCAATCATGGCCTCGTCGCTCATCCCAATCTGGTTGGCCGACCCTTTCTTGGTGCTGCCGGAAGAGCAGAACAGGTACGCATTCCTGCCCTTGACGGCGGGAGCCTCCAAGGGGCCGGCGTAGTTTCCGAAGCGCCGGATGGCGGCATCGGCCGTCATGTACTTGTCGCGGTGGCGTATCCGGAACCGTTTGAGGCTGTTGAGCGGGGTGGCCAGCGCCTTCATCGGGAAAGCCATGGAATGGGAGGTCGATATCATCACGATGTGCTCGAAGTGTTTCCGGGCCAGGAACTCCCTTACGGGGGCCTCCAGTCCGTCAAAGATGAAGGCGATGCGGCATTCCCCCACCATGCTCTCCAAGGCCTCGGAATTGGCCATCAGGTTGGGCAGGTTGGCAACGGCACCCACCATGTCGGCCGCCAGCATGATATAGAGAAATTCCGGCAGGGTGGGGCCGAAGAGGAGGATTTCTTCGCCCTCCTTCACGCCCATCCCCTTGATGACGCGCCCCCACAGATGCACCTGCTCCACCAAGGCGGCCCGGCTTATCCGGCGTCCGAAGTAAACCAGGGCGTCATGACGGTTCCCGTCCTCCAGAATGCCGCGCTCAAGGAATTTCCAGAGCGTTTCCTTGGGAAAATCCTGCGCCAGGATATCTTCGTATCCTTTGACGTAAAATTGTTTCCAGGGCATGTCCTGGGAAGGGAGGCTTTTATTCATAAGCGTGTCCATTATTTGAGACTTACGGGACGATAAACCGTCATTAGGTCTTCGGGTTCCTTCACGCAGGCCATGTTTATCTGCATGAGGAAGGAAATCAAAAAGTGCGGGTCAAGTCCTTCGGCGTCTATGTCGATGTAGGGCACTTCCAGCAGGCGGACGTTGGGATTGTTTCCGTTCTCGCTCAGCAGGCGGGCATAGCGTTCGGCGAATCTGTAGGGCGACAGTTGGTCTTCCTTGCAGTGGGCAATGTAAATGGGGCGCATGGGCTGCCATCCCGGGAGGTCGTTGTGTTTTATCAGGCATGCTTTCAGGGCCCGGGCCTTGGGGCTGTTTTCATCAATTTTCCCTTCGGGTGTAAGCATGTCGGCGGCCACGACGGTGCCTGGGGTGAATCTGCTGTTCAGGGCATCCTGGTCAAGCTTCGAGTCCAAGCCCATGGAACACGCCTCCAGGGCGGTGTATTCCCGTCCGTTGTATTCAATCTTGGTATCCTTGAACCAAGGGTTAAAAAAGTCATACGGCGAGTATCCGCCCAGTTGTTCCTCATCGAAAGCCAAGGGGTAGTGAAGCAAGATAATTCTGCTGATGATAAACTCCTCCGGCGTCGTGTTGAACAACATGTAGGGGACATCGTAAGGGCCTTCGCCGGTAAAGGTGGAGCGGAGCTTCACTTCATCCTGGAACCAGGCGGGCGCCTCGGTTTCATAGTAGTGGGTAAAGGCTAACGCAGCCATGGAATTCTGCGAACTGCCCCAGTTGGTGGTGTATCCGTCAGGGGCCAGGGTGACATCGTGCTTGCGCATAACCTCCAAAGCCGCCAATACGCAGTCGGCCAGCTGCCGGGCCATCACCTTGGGCGACCCGCCTCCGTCCGGTATCTTCGCAAAATTGATGCCCCATTGTTGGTAGTCGGGCTCAATGACGGCGGAGTCCCAAAGGGCCCTCAGCGGCATGTACATCAGGTTTTCGGTGGGGGCGCAGTCTGCACTCAGCAGCATTTGATGGGTATGGAGCGAAAGGGTTTTTACGCTGTGCGAAACCCCTTCCACCGTGTTGTTGGGGAAGGTGACCCGGCCCGACATCACTACGTCTCTTCCGTCAACCGTCTGGCTGCAGTAGCTGAACGTGTAGGACTGGATTTCCCACTTGCGGGTGCCGCCGGGGCCGGTGCCCACTTCATTGAAGAAACTCCGGTCCAGGGCGGGCAGATGGCCGTTTACCTTGAGTTTCAGCAGCCCCTTGGCCCAGGGAAGAAGATCGGGTGCAATCTCCTCAAACATTGCCGTCATGGTGGGTGCGCCCAGGACGTCCACAAATTCTTCGGGCGTATAGTGTTCGTCGCGGAGAATTGTCACCAGGGTGTTTTCCCGCAAATCTTGGCGGGGTGTTTCTTGCTTGCTTTCCTCGCAAGAGAAGAGGCCTGCCGTGAGCACGGCGAGAATCCACAGGGGGGATCTTGTTAAATATTTCATTGTTAAGCTGTTAATCATGGTAAAGTATAAATTCGGCGGGTCCGTTGTGGTACAGGTTCCCGAACCAGGTTGCAGGAGAAGCGGTTGCTCATCCAGAAATTGCCTTCCCGGTTCCAGTTGTCGGCCCAGGACTGCTCGGCGGCCTCCTCCTCTACTCCCTGGTAGATGAGGTCGTTATAGGACCGGTCGCCTAAGGCGAAGGGGTCGTATATCACCGTAACAAGCGGGGCGGTCGAAATCCGGGGTTCTTCCGGATCCGGGAGATACAGGATATTGCCCTTCTGGGTGCAGCCCAACAATATCAAGCAAATGAACACCCCGCTTGTTACCTTCGCAGCAAGTGTTCCCATTTATCTCGATTAACTCGGTAAAGGTAAGAATAAATCCTGAATAATCAAGAAAGAATCGTTACCGTGCAGGCAGCATTTTTACCGGAAAGTTGAAATAGGTGTCAGGGAAGGGCTCTTCACGCAGGGTGAAATGCCACCATTCTGTATCAAGGGGTTTGAAGCCGTGGGAGAGCATGGCCTTGCGCAGAATCATGCGGTTGGCAAACTGCTGGGGGGTGATGCTGCGGCCGGCGGGGCTTTTGTGATTGTCTCCGGTATATTCCCCGCTTTCCGGGTTTCCGCAAAAGTCCGGATGGCTCTCCGGGCCGAACCAGTCAAAGGTGCCCCCCATGTCCACCTCCTTCTCCGTACGCATGTCAAAGAGGGTCAAATCTACGGTAGAGCCCCGTGTATGGCCGCTTTTGGCCATGATATACTCCTGGTCAAAGAGCACGCTCTTGTCCAAGTCCGGGTAAAAGTAGGGCTTCATCCGGGTGTCGGAAAGATCGGCCGCCCAGCGGACAAAATGGTCCACCCCTTTCTGGGGACGGTAGGCGTCATAGATTTTAAGCCGATAGCCCTGGGCAATCACGTCGTCGCTCACCGCCTTCAGGGCCTCGGCGGCCTTCTTTGTCAGGAGCGCCGTAGGCTGCTCATAGCCGTCGATACGCGCTCCCACAAAGTTGTAGGTGCCGTAATAGCGGATTTCCAGGATGGCGTCCGGGACGGCATCCGTGAGCGTTACAAAGGCGCTGGAATCTGCTTCGGGAGAAATCTTGCTGCAGGCGGCGGCCGCCAGCAGGACCGCCAGGGTCAAAAATCTTGTCAAGTGCTTCATAATCATTTTATTTTGGAAGCCCGAAGGCCTGCGAAAGCTCCTGCATCTGGGCATCCGTCATGCCGTCCGGCTCAAAGCCCATATTCCGGGCCGATATGTAAATCTGGGCGGCCTTGTTAAGGACATCCACCTGGTCGAAGGCGCTCATGATGTCCGTATCTACGGCAAACACCCCGTGCTTTTCCCACATCACCACGTCGTAGTCCTGGTCGATGGCCCGGATGGTGGCGTCGGCCAGCTCTACGCTGGAAGGGAGCATGTAAGGGACCATGCCCAGGCCGCGCGGGCAGAAGGCCTTGGTTTCCGGAATCATGGACCAGAGCATGCGGGTGGCCACGTCCTTCTCCATCCATTTAGGGCTGTGCGTGAGGGCCACCAGCTCGATGGGGTGGGTGTGCAGGCTGGCGCGGTACGGCGAGCCCTTGGCCAGCAGATAGTCATGCACGCTCAGGTGCGAAGGCAGCTCCGAGGTGGGCGCCACGGGGGCGTCGGCCACAATCTCGTAGTGGGCGCAGTCCGGCAGGATGCGGATGATGGAGCCGTTTTCCATGGGTCGGCGGGCCAGGTCCCGCATGCGGCGGCCGGTGCCCTTGCAGTAGAACCAGCAACCTTTCAGCCGGGGCAGGGTGGTGCCTATCGGCTTGGGCTCCGTGATGGCGGGAAGCTCGCGCATCCCCTCGTCCACCCACTGCGTGATGTTGATGGTGATGTTGCCGCCGTTTCGCTCGGCCCAGCCTTTGGTCCAAAGATAGCCGGCCACTTCGGCCACCTTGTCAATCTCGGCCTTCAGGGCCGCTCTCTTATCTAATATGCTCATGCTCCTTTTGGTGTAAATATCTTTACTTCAGTTACTTGGGCAATCATCCGGCGCATCTCCCAGCGGTCTTTCACCTCTCCCGCCGCCTTCGCCTGCATCATGATATTGCCCATGGCCGTGGCCTCGGTGGGGCCCGCCAC
>CADBHY010000023.1:17737-22204 GCA_902794615.1 uncultured Bacteroidia bacterium | reverse complement strand
CTCATCCACATGAATCCCTGGCAGGCGCTGAATGCCTTTATCATCGGCGTTGTGATGGGCTATGTGTATTACAAGACGGGCAACCTTTGGCTCACCATGCTCATCCACTTCGTGAACAACGGAACGGCGGTGGTCCTGAGCCAGATTTCTTCCCTGCAGGACGTAGACTTCTGGATAGACATCATGCCCCAGACCACGTATGCGATGGTGTATGTGCTGGGTCTGGTGCTGCTGGGGGCCTGCCTGATGGCCTTCCGCCGCATCCCGCTGGAGCAGGAAAGAGGCAATATAGATACGGTAACGCTTAATGTAGACTGATATGGAAGAGAAAAAGGACAGATGGGCCGCGCTCAAGAAAAGTGACCACAATTACCTGGTCCCTTTCGTGATTATTTCCACCACCCTGGTGGCTTTGTGGCTGCTGTTCTTTGCCCATAACAGCGTTTTGTCCTGGATTCGGGCCACCATGGAGGAGAGGTCGCAGGAGGCCGAGATGGCCCGCCTGGAAGCGGAAATCCAGGAAATGGACCGGGAGATTGACCGGCTCCGCAACAATCCGGATACCCTGGAGGCCTTTGCCCGGGAGCAGTATTACTTCTCCGCTCCGGGAGAGGACGTGTATATCTTGGAATAGAGGCGGGCGGTCTGCACGGCCGGGGCCACGTCGTGTACCCGGAGCCAGGTGGCACCCCGTTCCAAGGCCAGCATGTTCAGCGTTTGCGTGGCGGGCATCGCTTCTTCGGGAGTGATGCCCAAAACTTTATAAATCATGCTCTTGCGGGAAAGGCCCACCAATACGGGCCAATCGAAGGCCTGCGTGATTTCCCGGAGCCTCCGCAGCAGCTCATAGTTCTGCTCCACCGTTTTGGCAAAGCCGAAGCCCGGGTCCAGCATCCACTCCCGGATGCCGGCGTCGGCCGCTTTAGCCCCGAAGTCCCGGAAATAGCGGAGCACTTCTTCCACCACGTCATCGTAATCCGTGAGGCCCTGCATGTTTTCGGGCGTTCCGCGCATGTGCATGGCCACGTAGGGGAGTCCCAGCCGGCCCACCGTTTCCAGCATCTCAGGGTCCATCCCGCCGGCCGATATGTCGTTCACCAGGAACGGGCCGATGGTCTCATATGCCCGCCGGACAATCTCTGCCCGGTAAGTGTCGATGGAGATTGGGGGGAACTCCCTTCCGGGGGACTCCGGTCGCCTACTCTTGTCCGAGGGTGGACAAGCCCCAGGAAGGGCGTATCCGGCCATCTCTAATAAGACGGGTTCCAGGCGGGCCCATTCTTCTTCCAGGGAGGGCTGCGGAGCGCCCGGACGGGTGCTGCAGGCCCCCAGGTCCACCACATCGGCCCCGTCGGCCCACATCCGGCGGGCACGGGAGAGGGCATCGGCCCCGGCCACCCGGCTGCCGGCGTAGAACGAGTCCGGCGTCAGGTTCAGGATGCCCATAATGTGGATGCTTTGCATAGTTCAAAGATACAACTATTTTTTGTATCTTTGTACACTTTTACACAACCTATGCTCATTGTACTCGAAGGACTTGACGGGGCTGGCAAATCCACCCAGGTCAAGCGGCTCAAAGAATATCTGATTCAGCGTTGCGGGGCTTTGGAATACATCCATTTCCCCCGCTATGACGCCCCTGTTTACGGAGACCTCATTTCCCGCTTCCTGCGGGGAGACTTTGGTGCCAATGACGCCGTGCATCCCCAGCTGGTGGCCCTCCTGTTTGCAGAGGACCGCCATGGGGCCGTGCCCTTCATGCGCCGGGCGCTTGAGGAGGGGAAGACCGTCCTGCTGGACCGCTATGTGTATTCCAACATTGCCTATCAGTGCGCCAAACTTTCCACAAAAGAGGAGCGTGAGCAGCTGAGGGACTGGATTTTTGACACGGAGTACGGGGCTTTCGGGCTGCCGGTACCGGACTTGAACCTTTTCCTGGACGTTCCCATCGGCTTTGTGGAGCAGAGCCTTTCCCATCAGCGGGCAGGGGAGGACCGGGCGTACCTGTCCGGCGCCCAGGATATCCATGAGGCCTCCATCGCTTTCCAGACAAGCGTGCGGGAGATGTATGTGGCACAGACGGAGCGGGATTCCAAGTTCCGTCGCATCGACTGTGCCGATGCCGACGGACAGATGCTGCCTCCGGAGGCCATTTTCCGGAAAGTGAAATCCGTCGTTGACCCTTATCTGGCATGAAACCGTCCTATCAGACTTTCCGTCGGCATTCCGCCGGCATCCTGGGGGTGGTGTTCCTGATTTCGGGTCTCCTGAAACTGGTGGACCCGGTGGGCACCATGCTCATCGTGCAGGAGTATTTCAAATTCTTCCACCTGGCCTTCCTCACGGATGCCGCCAAGGCCGTGGGCGTAACCCTGGCCCTGACGGAGTGTGCGGTGGGTATCGGCCTTATTACCGGGGTGTGCCGGAAGCTGTCGGCCATCGTGGCCTATGCCATGCTGGGCGTTTTTACCGTCATCACCCTCCTGCTCTGGATTTTCAATCCGCCCATGGACTGCGGCTGCTTCGGGCAGGCGGTCCATCTGAGCCATGCCCAGAGCTTCTGGAAGAATGTGGCGCTGATTGTGCTGGCGGTGGTGGCCTTCACGCCTTTCAAGGAGTTCGGGACGCCGCGCCTGCACAAGAACGTGGCGGCCGGGGTGGCCTTTGCGGCGCTTATCCTGGCGGCCGTCTATTGCAATTCCCATCTTCCTGCAGTGGATTTTACGCCCTTCAACTGGGGAGCCCAGCTCTTCGCCTCCTTGGACGAGAATGCCGACGAGGCCGATTTCCGCCGCGCCCCCATCCTGAGTTTCTTCGATGCGGAGGGCAATTATCAGGATGAGCTGGCGGCCCGGGGCAAGGTGGTGGTGCTCTCTGTCTATGACGCCCCCAAGGCCGATTGGTCCCGCCTGGAAGCGCACTATCGCCGTCTTCAGGGGACGGAGGCCCTGCCGCTGCTGCTGGTATCGGCCAGCCGGGAAGAAATGGCCGGCTACAGCCTTCCGCCCGATGTGGTCCCTTATTTCTCCGACTACAAGACGCTCATCACCCTGAACCGTTCCAACGGAGGCGGCTCCTATTTCTATGACGGAGAACTTATCCACAAGTGGAGCGCCCCGCATGTGCCGGATACCCTTCAGGAGGACATTGCCGAGGACCCGCTGGCCCTTTCCACGCGGCATGTCACCCGCCGCCGTCTCACTGCCCAGGGCTTCTGCGTGGGCCTGCTGGCCGTTTTGCTCCTGCTGTAATGCTTATTCGCTGCGGCGTGGCGAGTAGGCCGTGTTGTTCCGAAGTTTCTCCTCACTCACGGTAGGGACCACGGGCCGGATGGTGCCGTCGGGGTTGTAGTACAGGTAGTCCACGCAGACGGAACGGTGGAAGCCCGCCGCCCCCGGCACGTCGCCGAAGTTGTAGAGCCCCAGGTCTCCGGTGTGGTAGAACAGCAGCCAGTCGGCCCCGAACTGCACGATGCTGTGGTGATTGGTGCCGCTGCTCACCGGTCCCAGGATAACGCCCTTGTACTCGTAGGGCCCCAGGGGATTATCGGCCATGGCATAAACTATTTCCGGCCGGTGTCCCGTGAAGGGGCTGTTGCTGTAGGAGAGGTAGTACTTTCCTTTGTATTTGTGTACCCAGGAAGCCTCGAAGAACTCCACCAGGCCCTCGATGATGTGTACCTCGCCGTCGTAGGAAATCATGTCCTCGTTCAGCTTGATGCAGCAGCAGGTGTTCTGCCCCACGAACATGTAGGCCTGGCCGTCGTCGTCAATGAAGACGCAGGGGTCTATGAAGTCGCGGTCGCAGACCACGCCGGGAGAGTCGATGGAAAGGAGCGGATGCCCCAGCGGGTCCTCGAAGGGGCCCCACGGATGGTCCGACACCGCTACGCCGATGTGCCTGGTGTCGGTGGGGAAGTAGAAATAGTATTTTCCGTTCCGCTCAACGCAGTCGGGCGCCCAGGCGGCGCGGGTGGCCCAGGTAGTCTGCTCGAAGGGCCGGAAGATAACGCCCCGGTCTTCAAAGGTTTGGAGGTCTCCCGTCACGTAGCAGTGATAGTCCTCCATGTCGAAGCCCTGGGCCCCGTCCCGGTCATGGCTGGGATAAATGTAGAGGGAATCCCCGAATACCCGGGCCGATGGATCGGCGGAATACATGTGCGTGATGACGGGATTGCCGCCCAGCTGATGGTGCTGCGCCCGGCCGCAGGAAAGCAGGGCAAAAAGGAAGGGCAAAAGCCCGAGGAGCATGGTTTTATTTATCATGGCTCTTTTCATTTACGGCTCAAACCTTAGATTTGCAGCGTAGTTTTCTGTTCCAAGGTTTGTACGACAAAAATAGTAAATTTATGCCGATAAAGAAAGTTTAACAAAGAACAATGGAGCCGGGCGGTTCATGGCTATTACCACGATTTCGGCATCCGTCCGGGCTTTGTCATGAAACTGGCCGACCATTTCCTTGTCTTTT
>CADBHY010000023.1:0-17677 GCA_902794615.1 uncultured Bacteroidia bacterium | reverse complement strand
GCCAATTGGAAGGCCTTCCGCTTCGACAACCATGACCACGGCGTGGGCTTCAGCTTTTGTTTCTGATTATAGAACTCTCTTTGCGAGACGCAATGATACCGCATGGTATCGGTTATTGGAATAACCTTTTTTGCTTAAAACTTGGTTAATTCAATAACCTTTAATATATTTGTGCCGGAAAACACTGCAGAAATGGAAACACTTTTCAAGAAACACCGCACGCTTATTAATCAAGTAGATACCGACATCGTCCGTGATGCGATGAATACCATCAAGTGGGGAAGGCAGTTGGTTGCAATCAGAGGATCCAGGGGTGTTGGGAAGACAACGCTCATGCGCCAGTACATAAAGATGAACTATGGTGTACAAGCAGGTGCCGCCCTTTATTGTGTCATGGACAGCATGTTTTTTACCGAGCATTCGCTGCTCGATCTTGCAGAGCAGTTTCATCTGCATGGTGGCCAGCACCTTTTCCTCGATGAGGTGCATAAATACCCCACTTGGAGCAAGGAGATCAAGGAGATATTGGACTTGTATCCTGACATGAAAATCACGTTCACGGGTTCATCTCTTCTGCAGATACTGAATGCGGACGCGGATTTGTCAAGAAGGGTATTGAGCTATGATCTTCTGGGATTGTCATTCCGGGAGTACCTGCTTTTTTATCATGGAATAAAATTGCCATCATACAGGTTTTCGGATCTGCTCTCGGATGCGGACTCCATTTGTGATGAAGTATGTAAAGTATGTCATCCGCAAGCTCTTTTTGAGAAATATCTCCGTGCAGGATACTATCCCTTTTATGACGGGGACATTGATGATTATTACAGCCGCGTGGAAAATGTGGTGAACTTTATCATCGAGCAGGAAATGACTGTTTTCTGCGGAGTGGAACAGGCCTATACAAGAAAGTTGAAAGCCATGCTGATGTTTCTTTGCAACAATCTTCCCTATGAAGTGAATATAGCCAAGTTGGCTTCTTACCTGGAACTGAACAAGGCTACCGTTTTGAGCTATCTTTCCGGAATGAAAAAAGCGGAGCTGCTCCATTTGCTCTATTCCAAGAACGCATCAGTAACCAAAATGCAGAAACCGGACAAGATTTACGTGCATAATACAAACATCCTCTATGCTCTCGCAACCAAGGAGAATATCGGGACCATCCGGGAGTGCTTCTTTGTTAATCAGCTGATGAAAGATCATGAGGTAGAGTATGGCAAATCAGCGGGAGACTTCCTTGTAGACGGTAAATACACAATCGAGGTGGGTGGGAAAGACAAGAGCTTCGACCAGATTGCCGACATACCGGATTCGTATGTTTTTGCCGATGAAATGGAATATCCGGTCGGCAAGAAACTTCCACTGTGGCTTTGCGGTTTTTTGTATTGATTACGTGTCTGACTTCAATCCCGGAATTTGCATTTCCGGATAATTATTCGTACATTTGCACCCGTGAACGAGATAGAGGACGGCGGTCCCCTATCTTTTTTTATGAAAAGCATGAACAAAGAAAAGATTATTGAGGCCATTGGGCCGGCGGTGAAAGAGCGGGGCTGCTTCCTGGTGGAGGTGAGCGTGAGCGCAGACAATGACATTGAGATTGTCATCGAGAAGGAGGAGGGGATAGTGGACTGGGAGGACTGCGCCGCCATCGACAAGGTGATGCACGAGACCTTCGACCAGGATGTGGAAGACTATGCCCTTACGGTATCATCGGCCGGGCTGGACCGTCCTTTCAAGGTGCTGGGCCAGTACCTCAAGGCCATCGGCACGCAGGTGGATGTCAAGTTCAAGGGCGGCCGCCGTCTCACGGCAACCCTCCTGAAGGCCGACGAAAACAGCATCGGCCTTAAATATACGGCCCTGGAAGCGGTCGAGGGCAAGAAAAAGAAGGAAAGGGTGGAGCATGAGGAGCTTTTTTCCCTGGCCGATATCAATTCCGTGACTCCGTACATCGAATTCAAATAATACAAACATAAACATGGCAAAAGAAAAAGAGAAAGAAATCACCTTGATTGACGCTTTCAAGGATTTCAAGGAAGAAAAGAGCATCGACCGTCCCGTGATGCTGGGTGTTCTGAAGGACGTTTTCCTTACCCAGCTGGCCAAGACCTACGGCAGCGCAGACAATTTTGACGTCATTATCAACGTGGACAAGGGTGACTGCGAGATTTACCAGAACTTCGAGGTGGTGGAAGAAGTGGAGGACCCCGTGACCCAGATTACCCTGGACGAGATCAAGGCCGAAACCGGTGACGACGACTACGAGATTGGCGACACCTTCGCCCGCAAGCTCTCCCTGGCCTCTTTCGGCCGCCGCGGCATCCTGAACATCCGTCAGAACCTGCAGGGCCGTATCATGGATATCGAGAAGGCCAATGTGTTCAAGAAATACTCCGAGCGCGTAGGTGAAATCTTTACCGGCGAGGTGTACCAGACCTGGAAGAACGAGGTGCTTATCCTGGACGAGGAAGGCAACGAGCTGCGCATGCCCAAGAGCGAGCAGATTCCCGGCGAGCGTTTCAAGAAGAGCGATTCTGTCCGCGCCATCATCAAGAGCGTGGAGATGAAGAACAACACCACGCCTTACATTGTGCTGTCCCGCACCTCCGAGAGCTTCCTGGAGAAGCTTTTCGAGATGGAAGTGCCGGAAATCTACGACGGGCTCATCACCGTGAAGAAGGTGGTCCGCATCCCCGGCGAGCGTGCCAAGGTGGCCGTGGAATCCTATGACGACCGTATCGATCCTATCGG
Source organism: uncultured Bacteroidia bacterium (assembly GCA_902794615.1). GTDB lineage: Bacteria > Bacteroidota > Bacteroidia > Bacteroidales > UBA932 > Cryptobacteroides. The sequence goes on along the minus strand of CADBHY010000023.1, from coordinate 14,923 downwards.
CGCCTGCATCGGCGTAAAGGGCTCCCGCATCATGGGTATCGTCCGCGAACTCCGCAACGAGAACATCGACGTGATTCAGTGGAGCAGCAACCCGCAGCTCATGATTCAGCGCGCCCTCAATCCGGCCCGCATCTCCCGCATAGACCTGGGCTCCGGACCCGAGGACAAGATTAAGGTGTACATGCATGCCGACGAGGTGAAGAAGGGTATCGGCAAGGGCGGCGTGAACATCAAGCTGGCCGGCATGCTGGTGGGCCGCGAGATTGAGGTCTGGCGTGAAATCCAGCAGAGCGAGCAGGAGGAGGACGACGTGCTCCTGAGCGAGTTCACGGACGTGATTGACCCTTGGGTAATCGAGCGCCTGCAGTCTATCGGCTGCGACACCGCCCGCAGCGTCATGGCCCTCTCTCCGGCCGATATCGCCTCCCGCGCAGACCTGGAGGACGAGACCGTGGAAGAGGTGCTCCGCATCCTGCGAGAAGAGTTTGAGGATTAATTTTAGAAAGAAAAGGGGTTATATATGGCAGAAATCAGACTATCAAAACTTATCAAACAATTCAACATCGGGCTTGACACCCTGGTGGACTTCCTCAATTCCAAAGGCGCCGCCATCGAGGACGCCAATCCGAACATCAAGATTTCGGACGAGTTCCTGCCGGAGCTGCACAAGAAATTCGGCAAGGACCTGGAACTGAAGGAACAGGCCGAGAAGGTGGACGTGAAGCTCACGGAGATTCTGGACAAGGCTTCCAAGAAGCAGGACGAAGAGGTGGAGGAGGACGAGCCGGAGCGCGTGAGCGTAATCAAGAGCAACAACCTCTCCCGCACGGTGACGCCGGAACCGGAACCCGTGGCAGAGCCGGAACCTGTGGTTGAACCTGAACCTGAACCGGAGCCGGAGCCCGTGGTTGAGCCGGAGCCTGTGGTTGAACCTGAACCTGAACCTGAACCGGAACCCGAGCCCGTGGTTGAGCCGGATCCCGTGGCCGAACCTGAACCCGAACCCGAACCGGAGCCGGAACCCGAGCCGGAGCCCGAAGCGCCTTCCACCCCGACCCCAGTGGAAGAGCCTGCCGCCGCTCCCGCCGCCTCCGAGGCTGCCGCGCCCTTCAAGGTGCTGGGTAAAATCGACCTTTCCCAGTTCGACCCCAAGAAGAGCAAGAAGCGTGAGCGCATCAAGGCTGCCGGTTCCCAGAAAGTGGACGTGACCAAGGTCCAGGCCGAGAAAGCCCCCAAGAAAAACGACAACAAGCGGAAGGACAACGCCGCCCAGGCCTCCGGCAAGGGCCGTAAGAAGGGAGACCGCTTCAAGCCTGCCATGACGGAAGCCGAGCAGGAAGAAATGCAGAAGGAGATTCAGAAGCAGGTGAAGGAGACGTATGCCCGCATGAACGAGAGCACTAAGAACAACTTTGGCGCCAAGCACCGCAAGGAGAAGCGGGAGATTGCCGCCATCCGCTCCCAGGAGGAGATGGAGGCCGCCGCCGCAGAGAACAAGGTGCTCAAGGTAACGGAATTCGTAACCGTAAACGACCTGGCCACCCTGATGAACAACACTCCCGTGGTGAAGGTCATCGGCGCTTGCATGTCCCTGGGTATGATGGTGTCCATCAATCAGCGTCTGGATGCCGAAACCCTGGTGCTGGTGGCCGAGGAATTCGGTTACAAGGTGGAATTCGTGACCGCCGAACTCACGGAAGAAGTGCAGCAGCAGGAACCCGACCGGGAAGAAGACCTGGTGGAGCGTCCTCCGGTGATTACCGTGATGGGCCATGTAGACCATGGTAAGACCTCCTTGCTGGACAACATCCGCAATTCCAACGTGATTGCCGGTGAGGCCGGCGGCATTACCCAGCATATCGGTGCCTATAGCGTGACGCTGGACAACGGCCGTCACATCACCTTCCTGGATACCCCCGGTCACGAGGCCTTCACCGCCATGCGTGCCCGCGGCGCTCAGATGACAGACCTGGCCATCATCATCGTGGCGGCCGACGACGCCGTGATGCCCCAGACCAAGGAAGCCATCGCCCATGCACAGGCTGCCGGCGTTCCCATGGTTTTCGCCATCAACAAGATAGATAAGCCGGGTGCCAATCCGGACACCATCCGCCGCCAGCTCTCCGAGATGAACATCCTGGTGGAAGACTGGGGCGGCAAGTACCAGTGCCAGGAAATATCGGCCAAGAAGGGCATCAATGTGGACAAGCTGCTGGAGAAGGTGCTTTTTGAGACCGATCTGCTGGAACTCAAGGCCAATCCCAACAAGATGGGCAGCGGTGCCGTGATTGAAAGCTCCCTGGACAAGGGTCGCGGCTATCTGGCCACGGTGCTGGTGCAGGACGGTACGGTGAACGTGGGTGACGTGATTATCTCCGGAAGCTACTACGGCCGCGTGAAAGCCATGTTCAACGAGCGCGGCCAGAAGGTGGCAAGCGCCGGGCCTTCCACGCCGGTGTCCCTGCTGGGCTTGAACGGAGCCCCTGCCGCCGGTGAGAAGTTCAATATCATGGCCGATGAAAAAGAGGCCAAGAGCATTGCCCAGCGCCGCGAGCAGCTCATCCGCATTCAGGGCATCAAGACGCAGAAGCACCTGACCCTGGAAGAGATCGGCCGCCGTATTGCGATTGGCAACTTCAAGGAACTCAACGTCATTGTCAAGGGCGACGTGGACGGTTCCGTGGAAGCCCTGTCCGACTCCCTTATCAAGCTCTCCACCGAGGAGGTGCGCGTGAATGTGATTCACAAGGCCGTGGGCGCCATCAGCGAGTCCGACGTGCTGCTGGCCGAAGCCTCCGACGCCGTGATTATCGGCTTCCAGGTACGTCCCAGCGCCGAGGCCCGCCGCGCCGCCGAGAAGGAGGGCATCGAAATCCGCCTCTACTCCGTGATTTACGACTGTATCAACGAAGTGAAGGAAGGTATCGAGGGTATGCTGGAGCCGGAGAAGAAGGAAGAGGTGACCGCCACGGTGGAGGTGAAGCAGACCTTCAAGATTTCCAAGGTGGGTACTATTGCGGGCTGCCTGGTGAAGGAAGGAAAACTTACCGCCAAGGCCGATGTCCGCCTCATCCGGGACGGCATCGTGGTGTACACCGGTTCCCTGTCTTCCCTGCAAAGGGGCAAGGACCAGGCCAAGGAAGTGCCTGCCGGCATGGAATGTGGCTGCGGACTGGAGCGTTACAACGACATCCACCCCGGAGACATCATCGAAGCCTTCCAGATTGTGGAAATCAAGCGAAGCCTATAAAGCTTTGAGCCATAGGATGCTGTCTGGGCCTTCATTGAAAAGGAGGTCCAGACAGCTCATTTTGGGGGTGAAGCCGCCCATCCGGCCTTTAAAAACCTGGTAATAGGGCTTGTCCAGGCCGATGTCCGAAAGGATGGTATCGGCCTTCTTGGGGTGGAGGGTGTAGCGGTAGTCATCGGCCAGGCCCTCGCCCGGCGCCGTGAATTCGAAGGTAGGGGAGAGTTCGCAGGCAATGCCGGTCTTCGCCAACAGGAAACGGATGGTGGAAAGGTTCAGCTCCCAAAGTGTCCGGGGCTGCGCATCCAAAAGGGCAAAAACCTGGTCCCGGTAGTATTCGTAATAGGCCGATGTCTCATAGGCCGTGTCCAGGGCCCGCTGCGTCCGCAACACCCAGGGGGTGGAATAGTCCACGCAGATGGAACGGATGCAACGGGAGGGGGCTTGGTGCAAAACCGGCACCTGGAGCATTTGGACCCCGTCTCCCGCCAGAATGTAGCAGCGGTTGCGGTAGCTCTGCTTCTGATAGTTCTCGCAGGCTTCTATGAACGCATGGGACGGCAAAACCCTGTCCGGGGACAGGGTCATATCTCTTGCCAGGAGCGCAAGGTAGCTCACCGGCGGAAAGTATGCAGTACTCAGTAGCACTACCGGCTCTGGCGCGGCTTAGGGATGATGCCCCGTTTGGACTCCCGGATGAAGCCGAGGATGGTGTCCCGTTCCTCGGTGGCCGGGAAGTTGGCCTCAATATAATCTACGGCCTGGCTCACATTCATTCCCTGGAAATAGAGGGCCTCGTAAATATCTTTGATGCGGTTCACCTGCTCTTCAGAGAAGCCGCGGCGCAGCAGACCCACGCGGTTCACCCCTTCGAATACAAGGGGCTCGCGGCCGGCCAGCACATAAGGCGGAACGTCTTTAGTGAGTCGGGAGCAGGCGGCCACGAAGGCATGCGTGCCCACTTTGGTGAACTGGTGGGAGCCGGACTTGCCGCCCATGACACCCCAGTCATGGACATCCGTCTCTCCGGCCAATCCGGTATAGCTTACGATAATGCAGTGATTGCCAATCTGGCAGTCGTGCGCAATGTGGGCATAGGACATGATGAGCGTGTCGCTTCCGATGCGGGTGACGGCCTTTCCGCTGGCTTGCGTGCCCCGGTTGATGGTGGCGCACTCGCGGATGTTCACCCGGTCTCCAATTTCCACCCAGCTTTCTTCTCCCTCGAATTTGAGGTCCTGCGGGATGGCGCCCACTACGGCGCCCGGGAATACGGTGCAGTTTTTACCCATCTTTACATGGTTCAGGACCGTGGCTCCGTTCATGATGTGGCAGGCGTCTCCAATTTCCACATTGTCGTCAATATAGGCGAAAGGCCCCACAACGACATTTTCTCCCAGTTTGGCTCCGGGATGTACGCAGGCAAGGGGATGAATCTGATTCATAGTGTAAGCTGGTTGTTAAAGTAAGGCTCTCAAGGCCTTGGCGGCCTTTGTGTTGATGGAATGCCCCGGCTTGTAGGCCGTGATGCGGGCGTTGAGATACCCGCCGGAAAGGCGGAGGTCTCCCAGCAGGTCCAGCAGTTTGTGACGGCCGCATTCATCGGGGAAGTGCAGCTGGAGGTTGTTCAGGTACCCTTCGTCCGTAATGCGGAGCTCCGGCAGGTTGAACAGGTAGGTGATGGAACTCAACTGCTCCTCGGTTACGGGATGTTCCACAATCACGATGGCGTTGTCCACGTCTCCTCCCTTGATAAGGTTGTTGCGGAACAGGTACTCGATTTCGTGGAAGAACACGAAGGTGCGGCAGATTCCAATCTCGTTGGCATAGTCGATGCTCTGGTCCCAATGGGCGCTCTGGATGCCCAGAATCTTGGAATTGAAATCCACGGTGATATCGGCCGACGGGGCGGCTGCCGGTTCTATCCGGACCCAGGAGCCCGTTTTGTCATCGCGGATTTCCAGCGATTCGGGAATGTCGATGTACTTTCTGGGAACGCCCTGGTCCTGGATGCCGTCCTTGATGATGGCTTCGATGTAGAAACGGGCGCTGCCGTCCAGGATGGGTACTTCGATATTGTCCAGTTCAACGATGGCATTGTCAATTCCCAAGCCCGTGAAGGCACTCATCAGGTGCTCGATGGTAACCACCACGGCCTCGTTGTGGGAGATGGTGGTGCTGCGGGCTGTATTGGATACATTCTCCGCGATGGCCTCGATGACGGGTTTGCTGCGAAGATCCGTGCGGCGGAATACAATGCCCGTATCGGCCGGGGCCGGCATCACCTTCATGTGCGAATAGGTGCCGGTGTGGAGGCCTTTTCCTTGGAAATAGCAGGCCTTTTTGAGGGTATGCTGATTCTTTGTCATTCTTGGACTGCGCGTTTAAACAGGGCGTAGGCTTTCAGGTATTGTTTGGAGTCGAAGGCGGGAGAACCCATGATAATCTGTTTCTCTTTGCGGACGTTTCCGCTCACTCCGCCCTGGGCCAGGACAACGGTATGGTCGGCAATCTTGAGATGGCCGGCAATGCCCACCTGCCCGGCGAAGATGCAGTATTTGCCCACCTCCGTAGAGCCGGCGATGCCCGTCTGGGCGGCCATTACGGTGTGGTCTCCGATTACCACGTTATGGGCAATCATGCAAAGATTGTCTATCCTTACTCCGTTGCCGATGATGGTGGATTCCATCTGGGCGCGGTCTACGGTGGTATTGGAGCCTATTTCCACGTCGTTGCCGATAATTACGTTTCCCAGGTGTTCTATCTTCTCCCAGCTTCCGTCTTCCTGGGGGGCATTGCCGAAGCCATCGTCTCCGATAACGCAACCGGAGTGGAGAATTACGTTATCTCCAATAATCATGCCCGGGAAAATCCGGACTCCGGGATACAGGATGCAGTTCTTGCCAATCACGGTGCCGTCACCGATGGTCACGTTCTCATGGATGACAGTATTGTCTCCGATCCGGACCTTCCGGCCCACATAGGAGAAGGCCCCCAGATACACATTCTTGCCAAAATGGGTGGAGAAAGGGAACCAGCGGGCCCTCAGGCTCCGGTGCCATCCGGTCTTTTTCTTCTGGGCCGATGCATACTTGAGGAGCTCCGCCACGGCGGTGTAGGAATTCTCTACCCGCACCAGAGTGGGTTTTACGGGCTCCTTGGGCACGAAATCTTTGTTGACAATCAATATAGAAGCCTCGCTGGTATAGACATAGGGCTCATATTTGGGGTTGGCATAGAAGCTCAGCGTGCCCGGCTTGCCATGTTCAATCTTGGCAAACTTGGTGGCACGGGCGTCCTGGTCACCTTCTACGGTGCCCTTGAGCAGTTGGGCGAGGAACTTGGCGGTAAACTCCATTAGATAAGCGGCTCTGCCGTCATGGCGGCGGGTTGCGGGATTCCCATCAGTTTAAGGATGGTGGGAGCCACATTGCAGAGGGCTCCGTCTTTAACAGTCTTCACCTCATCCCCGGCATTGATGACCACAAACTGGACCGTATTCAAGGAATGGGCGGTATTGGGCGTTCCGTCGGCATTCACGGCGAAGTCTGCGTTGCCGTGGTCTGCTGTCAGAAGGATTACATAGTCTTGGGCGACGGCTTCTTCCACCACTTTGCCCACCAGGCGGTCTATGCAGCTGACGGCCTGGGTGATGGAGTTGTAAACGCCGGTATGGCCCACCATGTCTCCGTTGGCGAAGTTGAGGATAATCATGTCCTGCCTGCCGCTGCGAATCTGGGCGATGAGCTTTTCGGCCACTTCGGGGGCGCTCATCTGGGGCAGGAGGTCGTAGGTGGGAACTTTGGGGGAGTTCACCAGGATGCGCTCCTCATTCTCGAATACCGTCTCACGGCCGCCGTTGAAAAAGAAGGTGACATGGGCGTATTTCTCCGTTTCGGCAATGCGCAGCTGGTGTTTGCCGGCCTTGGAAACGGTTTCTCCCAGGGTGTCCTGCACCAGTTCCTTGTCAAAGAGGATGTGCACGCCCTTGAAGGAAGCGTCGTAGGGGGTGAGGCAGCAGTAGTACAGGGGAAGGGTGTGCATGCCTTCCTCCGGCATGTCCTGCTGGGTGAGGACGGAGGTGAGCTCGCGGGCGCGGTCGTTGCGGAAGTTGTAGAAGATGATGGCATCTCCTTCCTCGATGGTGGCCACGGGCTTTCCGTTTTCCGTAATCACGATGGGTTTGATGAATTCGTCCGTCACATCGGCATCGTAACTGGCCTGGATACCTTCCTGGGCGCTTTCAAAAGCGGCACCTTTGCCTTCTACCAGAAGGTCATAAGCCTCTTTTACGCGGCCCCAGCGCTTGTCGCGGTCCATGGCATAGAAACGGCCGCAGACAGAGGCCACCTTGCCGGTGGTGGCGGCCATTTTCTCTTCCAGTTCCTTTACGAAGCCCAGTCCGCTGCGGGGGTCTGTGTCACGTCCGTCCATGAAGGCGTGGACATACACTTTCTCCAGGCCTTCTTCCTTGGCTACGCGCAGGAATTCATATACGTGGTCCAGGGAGCTGTGTACACCGCCGTGGGAGGTGAGGCCCATCAGGTGCAGTTTCTTCCCGGATTTCTTTACATATTCATAGGCGGCCTTGATTTCGGCATTCTCCAGAAGCTTGTGGTCCCGGCAGGCCATATTAATCTTGACCAGATCCTGGTAAACCACACGGCCGGCGCCCAGGTTCATGTGTCCCACCTCGGAATTGCCCATCTGGCCGTCCGGAAGGCCTACGTATTCCCCGCAGGCCTGCAGGTGTGCGTGAGGATATTTGGCACGGAGGGCGTCGATATGGGGTGTTCCCTGGGTCCAGATGGCGTTGGAGTAGTCGTGATGGCCTTCTCCCCAGCCGTCCAGAATCATCAGTAAAACTTTACGGTTCATATTATCTTTTTGTTTTAGAGTCTGTCAAAGTTTGCAAAGTTAAACAATTTTAAGCGAAATCCGAAAAATCCGTCGCGTAGCCTTTGTAACTTTTACGCTTTCGTCTATGCAATATCCGGCAACAGCCAGCACGTGATGAGTGTCAGAGGCCGATTTATAGAGAAAAACGGCGTTTTTTTCGGTGGCCGGAATATGGTGGTCCGTAAACCAGTCCTGCATCTTTTTCCGGCCCGGGGCTCCCAGCGGCTTAATCCAGTCTCCGCTTTCCCATCTTCCCTCCACCAGTTCGCCGGCCTTGTCGGCATCCAGAATCAGCATCCCCGGGGGCTGCTTCACCGCCTGCGTCCCGTCCCACGGCTCTTCCGAGAGGGTTGCGATTGTCCGGGGGCAAAAATGCCCCTTTTCGCTCCCGTTATGTTTCTTTTTGTCATTTGGGGGGCAAATTGCCCTGTTTTCGCCCCCGGCAAGCTCCTCGGCAAAGCGTTCCATGTCCCGGTTCAGGGTTTGGATGAAGGAAGGGTTGATTTCCCGGAACACCGGGAAAACCAGGTTGCGGAGTTTGTTGCGCTTGAAGTCGTTCTCCGCGTTGGTGCTGTCTTCCCTCCAGGAGAGCCCCTGCTCCCGGGCAAAAGCCTCGATATCGGCCCGTGTCATTCCCAGCAGGGGCCTGTGCAGGGGGATGTCGGCATATTCCGGGTCCGGGATAAAGCCTTCGGCCTTCATGCCGATAAGGCCCTTGAGCCCGGTTCCGCGGAGGAGGTTCAGCAGCAGCGTTTCCGCGTTGTCGTTGGCATTGTGGGCCACGGCCACCCCTTCGTATCCGTTTTCGCGGCACAGCTGTCCGAACCAGCGGTAGCGCAGCCGCCGGGCCGCCATCTCCACGCTGATTCCATTTGCCGATGCAAACGCCTGTGTGTCAAAATGTTTTACATGGATGGGGATGCCGTACCGTCCGGCCCATTCTTTCACAAATGCTTCGTCGCCGTCACTCTCTGCCCCCCGCAGGCCGAAGTTGCAATGGGCCATGGCAAAAGGTCCGCCTTCCAAGCGGACCTTCTGAGCCAGGCAGATGGAGTCAATGCCTCCGCTGACAGCTACGAGCAGCATCTTAGTGTTTCCGGATAATGGTGTATGTAAAGCCGAACTCGAAATGCTCCCGGAACTGGACGCCCTTGGCATCCAGCGTACCGTCCTTGTCCTTGTCCCGCACCATTACGCGCGGATCATAGATGAGGTTGGTGGTGAGGTTGAGGGCAAAGTATTTGGCAATTTTCCACACAATCTTGTTGTCCCAGGTAAAACGGGGCTCCACCTTGGGCGTAAGATAGTTGTAGAACATGGTTGCCTGGGTGGCGAAGGAGAAGACGTCATTGATGAGCCAGGACATGTCCAGTTTTATCTGGGCGCCGAATTCCGCGCGGAAACTGTTATAGTCCGTGGTGCTGCCGTCTTTGAGGTCCATGCCGTAGGTCTTGCGCAGCTGCGGGATGGTTACGAACACACCGCCGCCGGAGAGGGGCGCCACGTTGAGGGTAAGCCAGGGAGCGGGCGTCCACTTGGCACCGATACCGACATTCAGGTAGGCCGGGGCGAAGAAACCGGACTTGAGCGTACGGGCGTCCAACCAGTCTTTTACGGAAGGTTCCATCACATTGCCGTCGGCATCCTTCTGGGTGGCCGGAGTTCCGTAAGCGTAGTTGTTGTGGAACTGGGTCTTGAAGTCGAAGCTGGCGGAATAGGCCAGGTTCTTGACAAAGGAGTCATAGCTCCAGATGGACTCCAGATAAATCCGGTCCTTGTTTTTCTGGACGATGGGCTTGTCGGCGCTGTACAGGAAGCCGTAGTCCAACTGTGCACGGTTGGTTCCCTTGAGCTTGTTCTTGCCATACGAGGCCGTGACATCCACATTTCCGGCCAGGGACACGTTGTTGTAACCGCCGGCCACCCACTGGCTCAGATAGGTTTGGCCGAAGTTCAGGTTCATGATGGCGGTGTGCGTCCAGTAGGTGGGCTTTTCCACCTTTTCGGGAGCATCGTCGGCGGCGGCCAGGGCTGCCGCTGCGGCCTGGGCGGCCGTCTGGGTATTCTGGGCCAGGGCCCATGAGGCGAGGGAGCCCAGCAGTAAGGTAATCACGATTCTTTTCATAGCTTCTTCACTTCGTTCGGAATGACAGGACAGGTTCGGATTAATAGGAGCGGGCGAAGAGGACTCTCTGGTGGGAAGGCTTTCCGGTATAGATGCACTGGCCCTCTTCCATGCACACGGCGCTGTCCACGGGGATGCAGCGGATGGTAGCCTTGGTCTCTTCCTGAATCTTGGCCTCCGTCTCGGCGGTGCCGTCCCAGTGGCAGAGGAGGAAGCCGCCCTTCTCAATCTCTTCCTTGAACTGCTCCCAGGTATCTACCTTGCGGATGGAAGCGTCGCGGAAGGCCAGGGCCTTGTTGTAAATGCTCTTCTGGATATCCTCCAGCAGGCCGATGATGCGGTCTTCCAGGCCTTCAATCGGCTCGGAAATCTTTTCCAGGGTGTCCCGGCGGGCCACCTCCACGGTACCGTTCTGGAGGTCCCGCGGGCCCATGGCCAGGCGTACGGGAACGCCCTTGAGTTCCCACTCGGCAAATTTGAAGCCGGGACGCAGGGTGTCGCGGTCGTCGATTTCCACGCTGTGGCCCTTGGCTTCCAGCGCCCTCTTGACCTCGTGCATCTTGTCCAGAACGGCATTGTGCTCTTCCTCGCTCTTGTAGATGGGCACCATCACCACCTGGATGGGAGCCAGGGCCGGAGGCAGAACCAGGCCGTTGTCGTCTCCGTGGGCCATGATGAGGGCGCCCATCAGCCGGGTGCTCACGCCCCAGGATGTGGCCCAGACATAGTCCTGCTTGCCTTCGTTGTTGGTGAACTGGACGTCGAAGCTCTTGGCGAAGTTCTGGCCCAGGAAGTGGGAGGTGCCGGCCTGCAGGGCCTTTCCGTCCTGCATCAGGGCCTCGATGGTCATGGTGTCCAGGGCGCCGGCAAAACGTTCTCCGGGGCTCTTGTGGCCCACCACCACGGGAAGGGCCATCACATCACGGGCGAAGCGGGCATACACGTTTACCATCTGCTCCTTGCGCTCTTCGGCCTCCTGGGCGGTGGCGTGGGCGGTATGGCCCTCCTGCCACAGGAATTCGGCCGTGCGCAGGAACAGGCGGGTGCGCATTTCCCAGCGCACTACGTTGCACCACTGGTTGCACAGGATGGGGAGGTCTCTCCAGGAGTGGACCCAGTTCTTGTAGGTGTTCCAGATGATGGTTTCGGAGGTGGGACGCACGATGAGTTCCTCTTCCAGCTTGGCCTCGGGGTCCACTACGATGCCGTTGCCCGCAGGGTCGTTCATCAGGCGGTGATGGGTGACCACGGCGCACTCCTTGGCAAAGCCGGCCACGTGCTCGGCCTCGCGGCTGAAGAAACTCTTGGGGATGAACAGGGGGAAATAGGCGTTCTTTACGCCAGTTTCCTTGAACATGCCGTCCAGGATGTGCTGCATCTTTTCCCAGATGGCATAGCCGTAGGGTTTAATCACCATGCAGCCGCGCACGGCGCTCTGCTCGGCCAAATCGGCCTTTACCACCAGGTCATTATACCACTGGGAATAGTTTTCTTCACGCTTGGTTACCTCTTTTGCCATAATCTTTATTTGCTTTTTTTTGTTTTTGTGCTTAATATTGCTGCCGGAAAAGGGGATTGCAGGTACAGAAATTGCAATATCCCTCGGATAAGCCGGCATTTTCCGGCACAAAGATACTTATTTTTATTGGATAATAGGAGGTAAAGACTATGAAAAAGACAATCTTGGCATACGCCCTTGTGCTGCTTGCCGCCCTTTCATGCTCTACCACGAGCCGGCTTCAGACGCAAGCCTTCGACGACGGAATCTACACCACTCCGTCCGTGAAACCGGCCCAGGCTCCCGCTCCCACCAGTGAGGAACTGGACAACTTGCTCGCAGACAGCAAGTCGTCCGATGCCTATATCCTCAGCGCCGGGGATACCCTGGTGGTTCCTGCCGGAAAGAAACTCAAGTTTTCCAACTCGGATACCATTATTACGGTCTGGGACACTCCTTCCTGGGCTTGGGATTATTCATGGGCATATCGACCCTGGTATATGGCACCCTGGGACCCTTTCGACCCCTGGTACTATGACAGATGGTATTTCCGCCCCTGGACTTACGGCCCCTGGCATTATGACCCTTGGTTCTGGCCCCCGTTCAACTATAGCTACTACGGTTACTACAGCCCCTGGTACCGTTATCGTTACTATGACGGTTGGTATTGGGGACGTCCCTGGTATCACGGCCATTTCGTGTACTGGGGAGGCGGCCCTGTCGTGCACCGCAGCCATGCGGCCCGCCTGGGGCACCGGGAGGGTAACTTCAGCGCCCGCGGCGCCGCGTCTCGCAGCACCATGTCCCGCACCCGCGGCGGCAGCGCTTCCCGTGCCGCTTCTTCCCGCGCGTTCAGCACGGGCGGCTCGCGCAGCGGCTCTGTAACCCGTGCGGCCGGTACCACCCGTTCGTCCGGCGCCACCCGCAGCACTTCGGTGTCCCGTGCTTCTTCCACCAGAAGTTCCGGTGCCGTGCGGGCCGCTTCCGGAAGCTCTACCCGCTCTTCCAGCGGCGCCTACCGCTCTTCCGGCAGCAGTTCCACCCGTTCTTCCGGCAGCGGCGCCTACCGCTCCTCCGGTGGTTCGGTCCGTTCTTCCGGCGGTTCTTACCGTTCCTCCGGCAGCAGTTCCGTCCGCTCTTCCGGTGCCAATGTGCGCTCCTCTTCGGGCGCTTCCTCTTACCGTTCCTCTTCTTCCACCCGCTCGTCGGGCGGCTATTCCGGTGGCGGCTCCGTCCGTTCCGGCGGTGGCTACTCGGGCGGCGGTTCCTCCGGCGGTGGCGGTTCTTCCCGTTCTTCCGGCGGCCGCAGATAAATTTTAAACTACGAACAAGATGAAAAAAATCATATCCTTTGCTTTGGGCCTGACGTTTGCGCTGGGCGCAGGGGCCCAAACCTGGCAGGACGCCCTGCTCTTTTCTGAGAACAACTACATGGGTACGGCCCGTAGCGTTGGAATGGGCAATGCCCTCACCGCCATCGGCGGAGACCCGGGCTCCCTGGTGTTCAATCCGGCCGGGTCGGCCGTGGCAGGTTACTCCCAGTTTGTCATTACCCCCGGTGTTACCTTCTCCATTGCCGGTTCCCAGGCTTCTCCCGCCATGGAGTCGCCGCTCATGGGAGACCGCGTCAACTCCACGTATGCCCGTTTCAAGATGCCCAATGTGGGTTTCATCCTTAATTTTGATACGGGGCATCGCAGCGGGCTCAAGCGACATTCCTTCGGCGTGGTGTTCCATTCCACCAACAACTATACGGGACGTTTCAACGCCGCCGGCGTAAACGACGACAATTCCTATGCGGCATCCTTGGCCTCATCGGCCGACGGTTTCTCCTCCCAGGTGCTGGGAAGCGAGGACTGGTTCTACAGCGGAGACCCTGCCCGCATGCCCGCCTGGGTGGATATGACGGGCTACCGTGCCGGTCTGTTCAATTCCGTGAAAGACCGTGACGGCGCCTATGTGGCCGTGACGGAAATCGTGGACGGCAACGGCAATTTCCAGCTGGCCGCTCCCGTGTACCAGCGTTACGGACAGCAGACCTACGGCGGCAAGCATGACGCCGTCATCAACTATGCCTTCAACTTCAACGACAAGTTCTATATCGGAGCCAACCTGGGCATTACCACCCTCCATTATTCCCTTTCCGAATACTGGTCGGAGGCTCCTCAGAATGTGGCCGATTTCCCCGCCGTCCAGTATTCCGACGGAACCTCTTCCCGTTTCGAGTCCCTTCGGATGAACCGGGCCTACCGCCTGAGCGGAAGCGGCGTGTATTTCAAGCTGGGTGCGCTGTGGCGCCCTGTGACCGGCCTCCGCATCGCGGCTGCCGTCCAGACGCCCACCATGCTCAACATGACGGAACGTTATGGTTACAGCGCAGAGGTGAAGATGGACGGCCGTTATTCCGGCCGCGCTTCCAGCGCGGAAGACGAGTGGATTTACGCCCTCCGCACCCCCTGGATTTTCAACCTGGGCCTGGCCTATACCATCGGCAATATCGGCCTGGTGAGTGCAGACTATGAGCTTTCCAACTTCTCCAGTGCGCGTTTCCGCAGCCGTGGCAGCGGCGGTTATGCAGAGGGCTCCTTCTCGGATGTGAACCTGGATATCCGTGACATCCTGGGCGTAAGCCACCAGCTGCGCGTGGGTGCAGAGGTCAAGGTGACGCCGGAACTTTCCCTGCGTGCCGGTTACAACCTCATTACCGGCGCCCAGCGCAATAACCTGGATGGCAACTTCAACCCCATCCCCCTGAGCACGCAGGAGCGTCTGAACCAGCTCAAGCACAGCGCTTCCGTGGGCGTGGGCTATTCCTTCGGCCATCTTTATATAGATGCCGCCGTGCGGGCCCGCTTTGTTCCTGCAGAGTATGTAATCCCTTATAATTACTATACCGTGCCGGACGGTTCCGCCTTCTACAACAAGGTGGTGGACACCAATGTTCTTACGCCGGAGGTACTTATCAAAACCACGTATCTGGATGCCCTGGTAAGCCTGGGTTGGCGGTTCTAAGCGTTAGAGTCAGTTTTGAAATAATTGATATTTTTATTTACAGTTTATTTTTGTGGAAATTTTTCTTGAAAATTTTTGGCCATAGGGGTTCCTATGGGTGAAAATTTTTGAGGAAAATTTACCAAAAAGAAACATAAAGAAT
>CADBHY010000022.1 GCA_902794615.1 uncultured Bacteroidia bacterium | reverse complement strand
TCCGAGAGCTCCGCCGTCAGGATTTCCGCCATTTCCTCCGTGAAGGGAGAGAGGCGCACACACACTTCAATGTATTCGAAACTATTCATGGCTTGCTGCTTTTTCCTGTTCCCGCACCACCTCCTGCTTCAGGGCTTCCCGGCGCGAGGCCACCGTAAGGCTTACTTCCTCCACCAGGGCCTCCAGGCCTTGTGCCTTGGAAAGGACATTCTCATCCCCGGCGCTTTCTTCCGCGTCCAGTTTGCCCGCCGAGGCCGATATCTGCGCCGCGGCGTCCCGGTTCTGGGCGATGGCCTTCTCGATACCCACGTCAAAGATATTGTGGATGGCGGCCACCAGGTTATACTGCGCAGCATCTAACTGGGTGGTGTAAACGGGGACGTTTGCGTTCCGGTATTTGGCTTTTCCCAGGCCGTAGTGGATGTGGTCGAAGTCCGGCCCCCAGGCGTTCACCCCGAATTTGGTGAGCAGCGGAGACTTGAGCACCGAAATATGGTAGCGGAACTCGTTTTCCAGTTGCTGCCAGCCGCTGGCCGCCAGCTGGTAGCGGTCCACGTCCAAAACGAAGGGGAACACCTCCAGGATATTGTCCTTTAGGATGCCGGCCACCGACATCTTGTCTATCCGGATTTCGTTCCGGTTCTTGAACATGAGCATTCCGGCCAGGCGGCTCAGCTCCTCGCTTCCGTTGAGCATCAGGTCCTTGCCGGAGATGCGCAGCACCCCGTCCATGGAGGGGAGAATCAGGTTCATGCTGGTATCGATGGCCGATGTCACCGCCAGCTCGCAGTCCAGGTCTCCGGAGAAGGATTTGAGCATGGGCAGGAGGGTGTCCACCGCCGGCATCAAGCTGATGATTTTCTCGGCCGTAATGTCCACCAGATTCAGGTTGAAGCCCGCCCGCAGGTCTTCCTTGGTGCGCGTGCTGTAGAAGCCCTCCACATAGACATCTCCCATGTTGGAGGCCGCCAGCGCATTGGTAATCTGCAGGGTACGGTTCCGCATGGCGGCTTCGGCCGATGCCCAGCTGATTTCCAGCTCCCTGTACAGAATCTCGTTGGCCTCGAAGGAGAAGTCCACCTCCAAGTTGGCGGGCAGTACCAGGAGCTTGCTGCGTGCGGCGCTGGTGTCCGTTTTCTCGGAGGCCGATGCCGTCACTTTCCGGAGCCGGTCCAGGGCGCCGAGCAGCTGGTTCACATCTATCCGCTCACTTCTGAGGTCGGCCTTCAGCTTGAGCGGGCTGCGGCTCCGGCCCAGGATGGCCCGGCGCATACCGCTCAGACGTGCCCGGGCGCTGAGGTCGGATTCTCCGGCGTGCAGGCTGAGGCTGCTCACCGCCAGGGTGTCGTTGTCAAAATCTCCGCTGAAGGCGGAAAGCGAGGTCTCAAGGGGCATGGAGGGCATCCCTATGCGGGCTTTCTCCAAAGCCACCGTCCCTTCCACGTCCCAATCCCGGAAGTATTTCTTAAGGGCGTCGGAGAGGCTGATACGGATATCGGCCGATGCAAATTCGTCCTTTGCCAGCTGCTCCAGGCGGGCCCTGCGGGCCAGGCTGTCCCTCCGGGGCAGCCCTGTCCTGGCGCGGCGCAGATGCCGCCGGGCGCCGGCATCAAAAACCAGGTTCTCCAGGGTGTAGCGGTCTTCTCCCAGGCGGATGTCCAGCCCCCGGCTCCGGGATTTCAGCTTCAGGCGGGGAGTGGGGAGCAGGGTATCGGTCGGGTTCAGCCGGAAGTGCTCCGTATTGTCCGAAAGGCTCACGGACAGCCCCTCGGAATCCCGCAAGTCCAGCGCGGCCAGACTCAGGCTTCCCGCCAGGCTTTTGTCTTTGGCCTCGCCGTTCACATGGACTCCGCCGCCCCTGATGAACATGTTCTGATATGTGACGTCGAGGGTGTCTATGAGCGCGTTCAGGCCGATGGAATTTCCCCGCGTGGAAACATTCAGCTGCAGGGAGGGAAGGAAGGCGTCTATACTGTCCTTGGGATAAAGAACCGAGATGTCTTTCCCGCTCAGATTCCCCTCTATGCGGGCTTTCCCGATTCGGGAGGCCGACAGATGGGACAGGCGCGAACTTCCTTGCAGGTCCAGGTCCAGGCTGCCGGTGGCGCTGATGCCCTGCTCCGGCAGGAAAACCTGCACCAGGGAGTCCAGGCGGGCGGCCGCCCGGCCGCTCAGCGCAATCAGCGGGTCTTTGCCCAGCACGTCCCGGGCGCTTCCCTTTACGTCTATGCGGGCGCCGGCCATCTCCAGGCGCAGACGGTCCACGCGGGCGTCCACTTCCTTCAAGTCGTCCGTCTGTGCGCTCGCATCCACGGCCACCAGGCCGCTCCGGCCCATTCCTTCATAGTCCACGGTGGCTGGGGGCACCAGCAGTCGGGCCCTCATCGAGGGCAGTTCGCCCTTCCCGAAGCGGCCTTTGGCGGCGGCGTCCAGGCTCACGCGGGCGTCGGTGTCCAGCTTTTTCAGGAAGTCGAAGTTCTTCCTGTATTCTTTGATAAGGTCTCCCACCGGGCATTGGTCAATGGCGGCCTGCACGTCCAGGTCCCAGCCATCGGCCAGCGAAAGCAGCGAGCCCTGCGCGTTCAGTTCCAGGGCGGAGAGCTTCAGCATCAGCCGGTTCAGCGTCACTTCCAGGGCCTCGTCATCCCTTTCGGGGAAGCGGGCGTCCACTTCCAGGCCGATGGGAAGCTGGAGGCGGCCGAAACTGCCCGTCCTCAGCCGGGTGGAGGCGCTGGCCGATGCCTGCAGATGCCGCCGGTGGTTTTTCATTCTCAGGGATTCCAGCCTCAGGGCCAGGGTATCCTGGGGCAGGCGGCCGGTCAGCAGCATGGAATCAAGGGAAAGGCTGGCGTCCGACTGGAAGAGGTCTTGGGTGTCCAGGCTCCCTTCGAAGTGGAGGCGGCGCATGGCCATCAGGGCGTGAAGGGTGTCTGCCGGGCTGGTGAAAATCAGCAGCGGGCGGTCTTCCAGCTGCACTTTGTCTATCCGGATGGAGCGCGCCCGGCTGCTTCCCGTGCTGTCGGCCTTGGGCTCGGACGGGCCGATGGGAAGAATCTCCCAGTTGGCCCGGCCTTCCGGGAAGCGGTGGCCGAAGATGCGGGGGCGGCTCAGCCTGGCCCGGTGGATATGGTACTTGCCCTGCAGCAGGGCCACGTAATTGAGCGAAAGGTTGAGCTCACGGGCGCTGGCCAGGGTGTCCGGGGCGCCGTCTTTTCCGTAGCCCATGCGGCCCAGGTTCATCCTTCGGCCCGGTTCCGTCAGAAGCGAATCGTAGCGGGCATAGCGCTGGTGCGGATAGGTGATGCAGAAGTCCCGGGCGTCTATGTTCAGGAAGGGGAAGCTCTTGATTACATGGGCCCGCACCTCGCGGAAGGAAATATCTCCTTCCACCATCCCCGCCGTGACGCGGTTCACGATGCCGGTGAGCACGGAAGGCCTGAGCAGAATCTGGAGGGCGACCAAAAGCACCAGCACCAGCCCCGCCAGGGCCAGCAGCGTGTTCCGTATGACCTTCCAGCCTTTCATCTATTTGAGGGCGGAAACGGCTTCGGCCACCTGCTCCAGAAGCCATTTTGGGGTGGAAGTGGCCCCGCATACCCCCACCGACTCTCCCTCCCGGAACCAGGACGGGTCCAACTCGGCGGCCGACCCCACTAAGTAAGTCCGCGGATTGGCGCCCCGGCACAGGTCAGAAAGGACTTTCCCGTTGGAGGAAGATTTTCCGGACACAAAGAGGATGACGTCGTGGGCGGCGGCAAAGGCCGATAATTTCTCGTGTCGGCTGGCCACCTGGGCGCAGATGGTATTGTGGACGGTGAGCCGGGCTCCGCGGGAACGGAGCAGCTTGCAGATTTCCTCATACTCCGTAGGGCTCTTGGTGGTCTGGGAGAAAATTTCCATGGGCTGGGAGAAATCCAGCGAGGCCATCACCTCTTCCAGCATCCGGGCATTCTCCACCACAACAGCGTCTCCGTCTACCTGGCCCACCAGCCCCAGCACCTCTGCGTGTCCCACCCGGCCGAAGATGATAACCTGGCCGTGCCGCCCCTCCGAATGCAGGCGGGCATAGGCCTCGCGGATGCTTTTCTGAAGCTGGAGCACCACGGGGCAGGAACAGTCAATCAGCTTGAGCTGCCGCAAGCTGGCCTCCTTGTACGTGGCCGGCGGTTCTCCGTGGGCACGGATAAGCACGGTTCCGCCCCGGGGCACCTCTTCCAGGCTGCCGGCCGTCACCAGGCCTTTTTGCTTGAGGCGGGAAAGCTCGGCCTCGTTGTGTACGATGGCGCCCAGCGAATACAGCCGGTCTTCCCCCGCCAGATAACTCTCTGCGCGGGTAATGGCGCGAATCACTCCTCCGCAGAAGCCGGAGCCGGGGTCTATCTCTACCTTCAGCATGACAGGCCGGGGCTTTCCAGAATGCCGAATTTACCCTGCAGCAGGCCCAGCATCCACACCAGCTCTTCGTGGAGCGTCATGTGGGTGTTGTCCATCACATAGGCGTCCAGTGCCTGCCGGAGCGGAGAGGTTTCCCGGTGGGAGTCTATATAGTCCCTTTCCTTCAGGTTGGTCAGGACCTCCTCCAGGCTGACCGTCTGGCCCTTGGCCACTAGCTCGTCGTAGCGGCGCCGGGCACGCACCTGCTCATCGGCCGTCATGAAAATCTTGACCTGGGCATTGGGAAAAACGGTGGTGCCGATATCCCGCCCGTCCATGATGACGCGCCCCCCTTCGGAAAAGGTATGGAGACGGCGGTCCACATATTGACGGACAAAGGGAATGGCGCTGACCGGACTCACGTAGGAGGATACCTCCAGGGTGCGGATTTCGGACTCGATGCATCGCTCTCCCAGAAACAGGCGGGTGAAGCCTTCGGTGCGGCGGAAATGGAGGTCCAGCAGGTCGATGGCCCCTTGCAGGCGGGCCTCGTCAATGCTTCCGTCCTCTCCGATAAGGCCTTCTTCCAGACAGTGGAAGGTGACGCCCCGGTACATGGCTCCGCTGTCCAGATACAGGAAACCGAACTCGGAGGCCACCATTTTGGCAAAGGTGCTCTTACCTGTGGAGGAGTAGCCGTCAACGGCTATGATGATGTCGGGAATACTATTCATGGTTTCTGTGTTATCAAGATTACAAAATTAGGAAAAATTCACGATATTTGCATAAATTACATTGCCATGAAAATTCTGATTGTTGACGATGAAAGGGCTATCCGCTACTCCCTCAAGGAGATACTGGAAATGGAGGGGTACACGGTAGAGACCGCCGAGAACGGGCTGGAGGGGCTGGAGAAGGCCCGGAAAGAAAAATACGACGCCATTTTCTGCGATATCAAGATGCCGCAGATGGACGGAACGGAAATGCTCTCCAAACTGGTGGAGGAAGGCATCGAAACGCCCGTCATCATGGTGTCCGGCCATGCCGATATTTCCACGGCCGTAGACTGCATCAAGCGGGGCGCCTTCGACTTCATTGAAAAGCCGCTGGACCTGAACCGCATCCTGATTACCCTCAAGAACGCCACGGACAAGGCCTCCCTGGTCAAGGAAACCAAAATCCTCAAGAAGAAGATTTACGGCAGGGAGATGGTGGGGGAATCCCAGCCCATCGGCCATCTGAAAGACATGATTCAGAAAGTGGCTCCCACGCAGGCCAGCGTCCTTATCACCGGACCCAACGGCTCCGGAAAGGAACTGGTGGCCCAGAGCATCTACCAGCTTTCTCCCCGCTCCATGATGCCCTTCGTGGAGGTGAACTGTGCCGCCATTCCCTCCGAGCTCATCGACAGCGAGCTCTTCGGCCATAAGAAGGGGTCCTTTACATCGGCCATCAAGGACCATAAGGGAAAATTCGAGCAGGCCGACGGCGGCACCATCTTCCTGGACGAGATTGGAGACATGTCCCTGGCGGCTCAGGCCAAGGTGCTGCGGGTGCTGCAGGAACGCAAGCTCACCCCCGTGGGCGGAGACAAGGAGATAACGGTGGACGTGCGCGTGATTGCCGCCACCAACAAGGACCTGAAGGAGGAGATTGCAAAGGGCAATTTTCGGGAAGACCTTTACCACCGCCTCAGCGTGATTGTGCTCAAGGTGCCCGCCCTGGACGAGCGGAAAGAGGACATTCCGCTGCTGATAGAGCACTTCTCCAAGCAGATTTCCTCAGAAAACGGAAAGCCCGTGCGGGAGTTCGAGCCCGCCGCCATAACGCTTCTCAAGGAGCGTTCCTGGCCCGGTAACATAAGAGAACTGCGCAATGTCGTGGAGCGTCTCCTTATTCTCGGAGGCAGTCCCGTCACTGCGCAGGATGTGAAAGATTACGCGTTCTGACTATTTCACGCGCTGGCCGTAGGAACGGTCGGTGGTGTTCACGGTGATAATCTCGCCGGTCTCGATGAAGAGCGGAACCATAATCTTGGCGCCGGTCTCCAGCGTGACTTCCTTCAGGGCCGATGTGGAGGCGGTGTTGCCCTTCACGGCAGGCTCGCTGTAGGTGACTTCCAGGGTTACGTAGGTGGGAAGCTCGCAGGTGAGGCAGCGCTCTTCGGGCTCCGTCATGAACATCATTTCCACGTGCTGGCCTTCCTTCATGAGGTCTGCGTTGTCCACTACGTCGTGGGGGAGGGTAATCTGCTCGTAGGTTTCTTCGTGCATGAAGTTGAAGGCCTCGCCGTCGTCATAGAGGAACTGGTAGGGGCGACGCTCCACGGAGATGGTGTCCAGTTTTACGCCGGCGGTGAAAGTGTTCTCCAGGATGCGGCCGTTTTCCAGGTTGCGCAGTTTGGTTTTTACGAAGGCCGGGCCCTTGCCGGGTTTAACGTGCTGGAAGTACACTACGGCGCAAGGTTTGCCGTTGAACATGATGTACATTCCGTTCTTAAGGTCAGCAGTTGTTGCCATAAATGGGTATTTTAGTTAAAAATTGGTTTCAAATAGCCCACAAAATTAACTAATTGCCGGATTTTCTGCAAATTTTTGTGTTTCCGGGCCGATTTTGGCGCTGGCTTCGGGCCGGGTTGAAAACGGCCTTGGTCGCTAACTTATTGACTGTCATAGACTTGTAGTACATTCCTCGTTCGATTTTTGAACGAGGAATACTATATAACGCGCTGTGGCTCAATTACTTACTTGCCGCCCCTGTATGGGCTCGTATCCCATTCTGAATGACGCCGAAACGGGAACCGGCCTCCTCAGGCCTTGGGAATCTTGACGGTGAAGCAGGCGCCGCCCAAGGTGAAGGAACGGGCGTAGGAGATGGAGCCGCCGCAGTGTTCGGCAATGCGCCGGCAGATGGCGAGGCCCAGGCCGGAGCCGCTGGTTTTGGTGGTGAAGTCCGGGGTGAAAATCTTGTCCTGGTTCTGCTCGGACACGCCGGGACCGTTGTCTTCCACCACAATCTCGTAGAAGCCGTCCTGGGCGGCATTGCGCACGGAAACCAGCAGCCGGTGTTCTTCCGGCACGTCTTCCACGGCCTGGATGGCGTTGGTAATCAGGTTCACCACCACGCGCGTGAGCTGCGGACGGGGCGCCTGGACGGTGGCCCCCGGCAGGCCGAAGTACTCGATGCTGAGCCCGTCGCGGGTATCGAACAGGTCCACCTCCTGCTTCACCAGGGCGTCCAGGTCTATCCGCTCGGCCTTCTGGTCGTACATCTTGGCGAAGGTGGAGAACTGGTCGGCCGAATCGGCCAGGAGGTCCACGTGATACAGGACGGTGGAGGCCACCTCGTCAAAACGCTCCTGCCACTGCGGGTTGCCGGTGGCCTTCATGCGCATGAGCATCTGGAGCTGCAGCTTGATGGGCGTGAGCGGGTTTTTGAGGTCGTGGGCCACGCGGCGGGCCATGTCTGTCCAGGCCTTGTCACGCTCTACCTGCGCCAGGCGGCGGGAGCTCTCTCCCAGGTCCTGCACCATCCGGTTGTAGGCCTGTACCAGCGGGGTAATCTCGTCGTCGCCGTCGTACACCAGGGGCTCCAGATGGTCCACGTCGCTTACCGTCATTTTGCGGCTGAGGGCCGTCAGGGGACGGAACAGGCGGCTCACCATGGCAAAGGTGATGAAGCGGGAAATAAGCAGGAGCAGCAGGAAGATGGTGATAACCGTGGCAATGTGCAGGGTGACCTCGGACTCGAAGTCCTGCGAGAGGTCCGTGAAGGGGGAGGACACGATGGCTATCATGTTGCCGCTACTGTTGAACACCGGGGCGTAAAGGGCGTAGAAGCTGCGTCGGCTCACCTTTTCCCGCTGCATGTAAAAGCGCTTGTGGGCGTAACGGATGTTGTAGAAGGCTTCGTCGTCCAAGCGCAGCCCCAGAATCATGCGGTCATATACCTCGGGGGTGGTGCTCATGACCACGCGCCCGGCCACGTCAAAGAGGGAGATGTCGCAGCGCAGGTTGTTGCCCACGCCCTCCACGGCGGAGAGCATCTGGGTGCTGCGGAGCTGCTGGGTGTTCTCCACGCTTCTGAGGTGCTCCTGCAACATGCCCTGCAGCGTGTTGATACGGGCGGTCATGATGCTGTTCATGTCCGAGTGGTTGCGTTTGTACACAAACCAGACGCTGAATCCGGCCATGGCCACCAGCGTTACCAGCAGCGACACGTAAACCACCATGTTAATCCGGTTCTGGAAGTAGCGGCGGCTCCCGGAATTCCTTCTGCGCCAGGAGAGCACCGTAATGAAGACGAAGGCCAGGATGGCCAGCAGGAAGGCCTCCACCACATAGTAGAGCCACTCGGTCTGCGGCCGGGAGATAATCACCACCTCGTCCTGGGAGACGTCCCGTACAAAGTGGCACCAGCCTTCCAGGTCCACATGGCCGCCGGAGTGCTGGGAGGCCAGTTCCTTGAGCCGGCCGGAATAGACGGTGGGGAAGGGATAGGAGCCCTTGTATTGGACCAGTTTGTCGGAATTGTACTTGGCCCAGGAGTACACGGGAGGGAGCGTCACCCGCCCGGGGTCCGATATGCCCAGCAGGCTCAGGTATCCCCGGTCTTCGCGGTTGTGCTTGGATTCCACGCTCACCAGTACCAGCCGGGAACCTTCCCCCTCTACATAATAGGAAAAGAGGCCGGTATAGGTGGTCCTTCCGGACGAAAGGTTGCTGTAGAAGAAGTGGGAATTGTCTCCCAGCCGGATACCGCTCCGGATTCTCTCCTGGAAGAGGGCCGATGCCTGATTGTCCTCCAGGTTGGGCAGGATGACGGCAATGTCGTAGTCTTGCGAGATGCGTCCCATGTAGGCGGTGGTAAGGCGGCTGCGGATAATGTCCGCACTGCCGTTCATCATGGACAGCGCCCCAATCATGGGGTCCTGCGCTATGGCGTTCTCGGCGTTGCGGAGCTGGATTTCCAGGGCGATGTCCCGGTCCATGGCCAGGCGGGCGGCCCAGACGTCGATGCGCCGCTGCTCCTTGTCAAAACCCAGGATGGAAGTAATCACGGCAAAATAAATGCCGATGGCGGCGGCGTAGCCCACGCGGCTCCAGCCGGTGAACATGTCGTAGCGGATGCCCGTGAGCGTACGGGCAAAGGGGGAGAGCATCTGCAGCAGCACCGGCAGGGTGATGGAAAGCCCCAGGAAAGAGACATAGACCAGGGCGGTGTATCCGGTGAGCAGGAAAACCTTGTAGAGTTCCATGTTGATGCTGGAGTTCACCAGAATGCTGCGGAACGCGACATGGAGATACACGGCCACCCCCGCGGTCATTAGGACCAGGAGCCCCGTCAGAACCGCCTCCAAGAGGCGGGAATTTCTCCTCCGAATCTGTTTGAGCAGCGTCCAGCGCACCAGATACAGGTCCCACACAAGCAGGCTGATGGCCAGGTTCACCAGGATGACGGCCCCCAGGGAATAGAAGAAGGGCCCGTCGGCATACAGGAGGGGCGAGAAGAGCTGGGAATCCTGGAAAAGCTGCCCGCCGTTCACGTACAGCCAGGCGAGCACGCCTCCCTGGCAGGCAAGCACCAGCAGCAGGCAGGGGAGCGTGGGACAGCTGCTCAGCAGCAGCAAGAGCCCGGCAATCAGCAGGCCTACCGCTATCCACAACAGGGCGGAGTGGGTGCCGGACGGCTGGGCCAGCGTTTCATCGGCCAGCAGGAAAAGCGGGACGCCGTTTACGCTTACCGGCGCGCCCGTTGAGGCCGACAGCGGCTTCACGCTGTATTTCTCGTTAATCCGGAAGTGGCGGTTGAGGCTCTTTTCCCGGAGTTCGTCCACAATCTCCAGGCCGGCTATCACCTTGGTGGAAGCCTCCTCCACGGCCTTGACCAGATACCACTTGGGCCCGTAGTTCACGAAGGAAGGCTGGCCGGTGGCGTCGGAGAGGGGAGAGGAGAGGGAACTTCTGCTGTCCCCAATCCGCTGCACCAGCGTGAGGGGGCGGATGTCGTCGTTTCGCAGGGGAAACTGGTTCACCCAGCTTTGCAGGGAGTCTTCCCGGTAGCGATAGACCACCATGTCTTCCGGCAGGTCTCCCAGCTCCGGCCATTGGTCCGGATCCCCTTCCAGGGCCTTTGAGATATAGCTGTCCAAAAGCAGCATGCGGTATTCCACCCTCCGGCCCACTTCGCGGGCGGCGGCCGATACGTCTGAGCGGGCCGACCCCACCAGCAGCGAGACGGCATACGTGGCCATGGCCGAGACAAGAAGTCCCAGGCCTATCCATTTCCGTATGCTCCGTCTTTTATTCATGGTGATAGGGTTCTCCCTTCAGGATGGTGAAGGCGCGGTAAAGCTGCTCTGCAAAAACCGTGCGCACCATCTGGTGGGAAAAAGTCATGCGGGAGAGCGATATTTTGTCCTGGGCGCGGGCATAGACGGCGTCGGAAAAGCCGTAGGCCCCGCCCACGCAGAACACCAGGTTCTTGCCTCCGCGGGCAAGGAGTTTCTGCAGGTAACCGGCAAATTCCACCGAGCGGAACTGCTGCCCGTGCTCGTCCAACAGTACCAGCACATCCTGCGGGCCCACTTGCCGGAGAATCAGCTCCCCCTCCTTTTCCTTGATTTGGGCCTGCGAAAGGGCCGATACTTTCTTGAGCTCCGGAATCTCCGTTACCTGGAAGGGTACATAGTGCCCCAGCCGGGACGCATACACATCCAGGCCTTCTTTGACCCACTTGACGTCGGTCTTTCCTACGGTAAGGAGCACCAGGTTCATATCACTGCAAATGTAACGATTCGGCGCGGAATTTGCAAGAAAGCAGGCAGGATGAATAAAAACCTGCATATTTTTGTGACGGTGGCCGCCCTCTGCGTCTGCCTGCTTTCTTATGGCCAGGTACAGCAGACACGCAATTTCATGGCTCTTCCCCAGTCCCGGCCCCAGGGAGAGTTTTCCGTTTTTTCTTCCATCACCAAATACCTGGCTGCCGGAGACGAGGCCGCCCTGTCCAGCTGGTTTGCAGACAACCTGGACGTGACGGTGCTCTCCACCTCCCGCAACTGTTCCAAGAAACAGGCCCGGGAAATCCTGAGAAACTTCTTCGCCTCCAACACCCCGCGTTCCTTCGAGGTTACCCACAGGGCCTCCGAGACCAACAAGAAATACCTGATAGGCCTGCTGAATGCCGGCGGGGAGCTTTTCCAGGTAACCATCTACGCCACTTCCACCGGGCAGGATACCTACAAGATTCAGCAGCTGAACATCTCTCGGCAGATGGCAGCGTATTAATTTTCCCTTTTTCTGCGGAGGGCGGCAGAAAAATCCTTAGACGGAAAGAAGGGCGCATTATAAATAGTGGATATTTCCCGTAAAATGAGTATATTTGCCCTTATGAAATATTTCTCCTGCATTATGGCGCTACTGGCAGGGCTGTCCTTTTACGGAACGGTCCGGGCGCAACAGAAGCTGGTTTTCACCCCGCAGTGGACCCCTCAGGCCCAGTTTGCCGGGTATTATGTGGCGCAGGAGCTGGGTTTTTACAAGGACGCCGGCATCGAGGTGGAGATTGTCCACCCCAGTTCAACGGAATCGGCCGTTGCGCGCCTCCGATCCGGGAAAAGCCAGGTGACCACCATCCCCCTGTGCCAGGCCATGGAGTATATAGACAACGGCATGCCGCTGGTGAACATTCTCCAGACGTCCATGAACAACGGTCTGGTGATTGTCTCGCGAAACGGCCGGAACCCCGCTGCGCAGAAGGGTATCCGGGTGGGCACCTGGAGCGTGGGCTTCGACCAGGTTGCCCTGGCCATGAGCCTCAAGGAGGACCTCAATTACCAGTGGGTTCCCTATGCCACCAGCATCAATCTTTACCTCGCAGGTGCCATAGAAGCCATTCTTGTGATGAGTTACAACGAGTACTACCTCCTTAAACAGAGTGGTATAGAGCTCACGGAAGAGAATACCTACCGTTTCCGTGACCATGGCTACAACGTGCAGGAGGACGGGGTTTATATGCTGGAGTCCGGCTACCGCAAGGACAAGGAGGCGGCGCGTAAATTCGCCGAGGCCAGCAAGCGGGGCTGGCTGTATTGCGCAGAGCACCCGGAGGAAGCCCTGGATATCGTTATGAAGTACGTGAGAATGCACCACGTGGCCACCAACCGCGTTATACAGAAGCTTCAGCTGGAGGAAGTACTCAAGCTCCAGATAGACCGGGATTCCGGACAGCGGGAATTCCGTTTGAGGCCGGATATGGTGAAGCAGGCCAACGACCTGATGCTGGAAAGCCAGCTTCTTCTGAAAGAAGTAGCATATAAGCAAATCATCGCCCGGTAATTATGCCATACAACCCTATAGATTATTTCCGGACATCGTTCTCGCGAAGACTTAATTTCCTGGTGGCCACCCTGGCCTCCATCGTCTTTGTCGTGGCCCTGGTTTTCCTCTTTGCACAGGCCCGTTACGCCGTGCAGAGGGAAGCCAAAGAACATGCCTCCCAGCTTCTGAACAACACGGCCCTGCGCGTAAATACTGTTCTGAATCAAGTGGAAGTGGCCACAGAAAACACCAGCTGGCTGGTGGGCCGCCACTTGAAAACGCCGGACTCCATGTATGTCTATGCTCGCGCCATTGTGGAAAACAATCCGGAACTGGCCGGCTGCTCCATTTCCTTTGAGCCCTATTATTACCCGAGGAAAGGCCGTTACTTCTCCGTCTATGCCAAACAGGAGAACGGGAAAGTGTCGGTTGTGCAGGAAGGCGACGAATCCTACGAATACTTCTTCATGGACTGGTATCAGCTTCCCAAACTGCTGGGCCACTCGGCCTGGACAGAGCCCTTCCTGGGCGAATACCCCGAGGAAGAGGCCGTCCAGGACAAGATGGTTGTCTCCTACTGCAAGCGCATAGAGGACGAAAATGGGAAATATGTAGGAACCATCGCCTCCGACCTTTCCCTCCGATGGCTTTCGGAAACCATCTCGGCCGTTAAACCATACCCCCATTCCTATAGTTTCATGATAGGTAGGGGCGGCACCTTCTTTGTCCATCCGGACCCGGAGAAGCTCCTCTACCAGAGCATCTTTACGGAAACCATGGAACAGGACAATCCGGAAAGGATGGCCCTTGGCAAGGCCATGGTGTCCGGGGAAGAAGGAATGAGGATGCTTACCCTGAACGGAGAACTCTGCTACGTTTTCTACCAGCCCCTGGGAGAGACCGGTTTCAGCGCCGCCATCGTATGTCCGGAAAGGGATATTTTCTACGGCTATAACCGCCTCAGGAACGTGGTGATTCTCATCTTTATCCTTGGGATGCTCATCATGCACATCATTCTGAGCACCGTTTTCCGCCGGGAGATTGCCCCCATGCGAAGCCTGGCCGAGCAGGCTGAAACCATTGCCGACGGCAACTTTGACGAGGTCCTTCTCGACACGGGCCGAAAAGACGAAATAGGCAGGCTGGTGCACTCCTTCTCCGAGATGCAGCGGTCTCTGGTGAAGTACATTGAGGAAATCAAGAATACATCGGCCGAAAAAGCCTCCATCGAAAGGGAGCTGTACGTGGCCCGGGACATCCAGATGAGCATGGTTCCCCGTATTTTCCCGCCGTTCCCGGAAAGGGAGGACATAGACCTGTTTGCCTCCATGACCCCCGCAAAAGAGGTGGGAGGAGACCTCTATGATTTCTTCGTGGAGAACGAGTGTCTGTATTTCTGCATAGGAGATGTGTCCGGCAAGGGCGTTCCCGCCTCCCTGTTCATGGCTGTGACAAGAAACCTCTTCCGCGTCATCGCCCAGCAGGGAAACAGCCCCGAGGAAATTGCCAAGAGCATCAACCACGCCTTGTCGGCCGAAAACGACCAGGGAATGTTTGTGACCATGTTCATAGGCAAGGTCAATCTCAAGACCGGAGAACTGACCTACTGCAACTGCGGCCACAACCCGCCCGTGGTGTGCGAACCCGGCAAGGAAGCCCGCTTCCTGCCGATGCAGTACGTGAACCTGGCCCTTGGGACCTGGGACGGCTTCGAGTTCCAGGGAGAACGTATCCCGGACATCCGCGAATGGAAGATTCTCCTGTATACGGACGGCCTCAACGAGGCAGAGAACCCCCGGTACGAACTCTTTGGAAACGACCGACTGATTCAGCTGATGAACGGGGTGTCCCAGCTGGATGCCGAGGGCATCATCCAGATGTTGCAGGAAGAGGTGGAAAGGCATCGCAGCGGAGCCTCCCCCAATGATGACCTCACCCTCCTGAGCCTCACCGTCAAGAAATTCAGCGCATAATACACTTTTTACTATGGCCAAACTATCCGAGAAAATTGGTTATGCCTTGGGTGACGCCGCCGCCGGCGGAATCACCTGGAAGGTTATGTCCATCGCTTTTCCTTTCTTTTTCACCAATGTCTTCGGCCTCACCGTGGCCGATGCGGCGGCCCTCATGCTGGTCGCCCGCCTGTTCGATGTGGTTACGGACCCGATGATGGGTGCCATTGCAGACCGCACCCGGTCGCGCTGGGGAACCTATCGGCCCTGGCTCATTTTTGGCGCCATTCCGCTGGGCCTGGTGTTTGCCCTGCTGCTCTATACCCCGGACCTGGGCCCCGTGGGGAAGCGTGTCTATGCCTACACGATGTACCTGCTGATGATGGTGGTTTATACCGCCGTCAATGTGCCCTACGGCTCCCTGCTGGGCGTGATGACGGATAACGACGACGAAAAGAACCAGTTCTCCTCCTACCGGATGGTGGGCGCCTATGCCATGGGCTTTGTGATGCTGTTTTCCTTCCCTTACCTCCAGCGGATGGTGGGGGGAGACGCCAAGCATCAGTACGCCGTCCTGGGCGTGGTCCTGGGCGCCGTGGCCGCGCTGGGCACCCTGGCCTGCGGCCTTCTGACGAAGGAGCGCCTGAAACCGGTGAGGGCAGAGAAGTTCTCCTTCAAGCCCTTTGCCGACCTGTTCAAGAACAAGCCCTGGATTTATCTTACGCTCATCGGCATTTGCACCAATTTCTTCAACGGTTTCCGCTATGCCGTGGCCGCCTATCTGATGGAATACTGCCTGCACGGAGACGTTACCGTGATGGGCCTGGTGATTAACTATACCGTCTTCATGATGTTCGGAGAGGCCACTTGCATGGTCTTCGGCGGCCTCTGCCCCTGGTTCACCAAGAAGGTGGGCTCTAAGCACAAGGCCTTCGCTTGGGCGACCGTCATCTGCGCCGTCTCTTCCATCCTGTTCTTCTTCATCCCCATGAATCCGGCCTGGATTTGGGTGATGATTGCCAATGTGATTGTCACTTCCATCGGCATCGGCCTTTATTCTCCGCTTATCTGGAGCATGTATGCCGATGTGGCGGACTACGCCACCCAGAAGAACGGCACGTCCTCCACCGGTCTCATCTTCTCTTCTGGCACCATGGCCCAGAAGTTCGGATCGGCCATTTCCGGCGCCCTGGTGGCCATGCTGCTGGGCGTTGCGGGCTTTGTTTCCCATACGGATCCGGCTACGGGACAGACCATCATCAACATCAGCGATATGGAGTCTGTCCAGACCATGATCTGGGCCCTGTTCTCGCTGTTCCCGGCCGCCATCGCCCTCCTCATTGTGCTGCTCCTGCGCCTGTATCCCATCAAGAAGTAGATGGGCTTGGCAACTAAGTAGCTGTCTCATAGCGTGTTATAATACATTCCTCGTTTGATTTTTGAACGAGGAATGTATTGTATATAGCAGAGTATCAACGAGTTAGTTGTCAAGGCCAAGGTGGAGGTATTTAGCAATCTGGCGGGGCAGGGCGGTGGTGCGGCGCCGGAGTTCATCGGCCAGGGCTTTTTTCAGGGAAAGGGGCAGGGAAGGAATCTCCCGCGGATGGCCGATATGGCCCTCCTTTAGCAAGATGCGGGTGCAGTCGGCATATACGGCGTCGGAATAGCTGCTGCGGTCTTCGCTGATGTCGTAGTCGCTGCCGGTGTTGTCGTGGAAAGAGCGCAGCATGGCGTCATAATTTCCGTAATAGCTGATGGCTTCCCCATAGTCAATCACGTTCCACAGGCCGATGATGCTGTCGAAGAGAAACTGAATCTGCTCTCCGTTCAGGTACTTGCGCCAGCGCTCCAGCTGGCTGTACTGCAGATGCCCGCTTCCCTGCCGGATTCGCCGGGCCTCCCGGAGAATGTCCCGCATTTTTTTGGACAGACAGGAGGAATTGAGGCCGGAAGAATACGGATGCGCCTTCCGGGCATAGTGCAGGAAGTTCCAGCGGTAGTCCTGGGCCTCTTTCACCAGTTTGCGTTCTACGGGATTGTTGTTACAGTAATTGATGGTGGTCCGGGCCTGCTTGTTGCCCAATTTGACGGAACTCATGTAACGGTGCTTGAACAGCGGCCCCTTGCGGCCCCGGGATTTGTTCCACTCCCGGGAAAAGAGATGCGTGTACTGCTGCACAAAGCGGGCAAGCTCCGTTTCTCCGGAGGCCACCACCACCAGATGCGTGTGGTCCGCCATGGGGCACAGGGCCAGGATGCGGATTCCGAAGCGGCCGGCCACCGTACACACGATGGTAAAATAGACAAGGAAATCACTGACGGTGTAAAAAACGAGCACGCCGCCCACCGTCTGCTGGCATACGTGGTGCACCTCTCCGGGATATACTTTTCGTGTCTTCATGGCACGCAAGATATCCACAAGAAAGCTCAGAAGCAAGAATCGTAAAAAAAGTTGTGTTGTTTTAGATGCTTTTTGTGTGTTTCTTATTGTTTTTACTCCCAGATTACCCAGTCGCGGTCCAGCAAAATGCGCTTGGGAGCCCCGGCCGCCCCGCCAATTTGGTAGTCCGGAATGCTGTCTGTCAGAAGCGCCACCGCCCGGTTCACCCGGGCAATGTTCACGTTGACCTCGTTGTTGAAGCAGTCCAGCATCCGGGCTACCCGTCCGTCGATGGCCGACGGGTCGCAGCTCCGGCTCACCCTCCGGTAGAAGCTCCTCAGTTCCCCTTCGAAGGACGCCATCTGCTTGAGCGGGATTCCCTCCGGGTGCCGCAGGAACAGGAGCAGGACAGACTTGGCCATCGGCCTTAGCTTGAGTTCGCTCGGGCCGATAAAAATCCGCAGCTCGCGGCTTACCCTTACCTTCTGGGACAGCGGCGGAGGTCTTACGCCCCGTCGTTTCATCTCCTGCGACGCCCGCCTCACGAAGGAAAGCAGTTCCTCCGTCTCCATCTCTTCTATGCGGTCTCCGTACAGCCCTTCGGGGCTTTCCAGCGCCGCTCCCGTCAGGTATAACAGTGCCAACAGTGCCGTCATGGTGCAAAGATACGCTTTTGCCTCCAATACCCTTGGCAGCTAAACGATTGATACAAAGTGCGATATATAGAATTCCTCGTTCGATTTTTGAACGAGGA
>CADBHY010000021.1:18241-22452 GCA_902794615.1 uncultured Bacteroidia bacterium | reverse complement strand
AGCTGGACCATGCCGAAAGGAACCGAGGCGCCGAGGAAGACATGGCCGTGTCCGCCTGTCCCTATGGTCTGGTTGACGTATTTTACGAGGTCGTCTTCAGGCTCCGAAGAGGCGCCGCCTTTGCTGCCGCAAGAGAGGGAAAGGGCCGCGGAAAGAGCTATAGCCGTGATTAAGTATAATTTCATATCGTTTAGTGTTATCATTTGCACTTAAATTCAAGGCTCCCGCCATTGAGAAGTTCATCATGGGAAAGCCTGTATTTGCGGATAGGCCTGCCTCCGAGCTTCATGGAGACTATGGCACCGACGCCCGTCTTCGTCAGCTTGAGACTCTCTCTCCCGGCATATTCCGGGTCGAGACGAATCTCCACTTCATCGAAGGATGGAGCCGTGAGAGTGTAATATGGTTCTCCAGGGCAGTCAGGATAGAAGCCCATCATGGAGAAGACTGCCCAGGCAGACATGGTCCCGACGTCATCGTTGCCAGGAATCCCGTCTTCCTTGGTGGTATAGTACTTTTCGAGAAGGCCTGAGACCAGTCTCTGAGTGCGCCACTCCTCTCCGCGGAAACGACTGAAGAGATAGGCGTAGGCTATGTCCGGCTCGTTCGCCGGGTCATAGAGCCCTTCGTCGAAGACTCTCTGAAGTTTTTTGGTGAAGACCTTGCGGCCTCCCATCAATTCCGCATATCCTTCGACATCATGAGGGACATAGAAGGTGTAGTTCCAGGCGCTGCCCTCGTGGAAACCGGGGGCGTTGGTGAAATCGGCCCCGTCTTCGGGGTCGAAGGGCGTAAGGAAACTGCCGTCAGGCAGGCGGGGACGCAGGCATTTGTCGGCCGGGCTCCAGTAGTTCTTGTAGCCCAGCGAGCGCTCGTAGAAGCGGGCGGCGTCCTTCGGACGGCCCAGGTCTGCGGCCAGGCGGGAGAGGGCGTAATCGGCCACGTAGTACTCCAGGGCATGGGAGACGGAATTGTCGCCGGAGAAGTCACCGGCAAACCAGCCCAGCGGAATATAGCCCCGCTCCATATACGGGTCGTTGTCCGGGCGCATGAGATTCTGCGCACCGGGGGTATCGGCCGATTTCAGGAAAGCCTCGTAGGCAGTCTCGATGTCAAAGTCGCGGAGCCCTCGGAGCCAGGTGTCGGCAATCACGCAGATGGCGGGGTCTCCCTCCATGGTCCAGGTTTCGCGGCCGTAGAGCTCCCATTTGGGCATCCAGCCCCATTCGCGGTACTGGTCTATCATGGAGCGCACCATGGCGGTCTGTTTCTGAGGCCACAGCAGCGTCATCAGCTGGTGAAGGTTGCGGTAGGTGTCCCAGAGGGAGAACACCGTATAACGGTCATGGTCCTGGGCCTTCCCTATTCCGGGACTCTGCATCAGCGGATATTCCCCGTTCACGTCGTTCAGGATATTGGGATGGATGAGGGTATGATACAGCGCCGTGTAGAAGATGGTCTTCTGGTCGGCCGAGCCGCCTTCCACCTGCACGCGGCCCAGGTGCTCCTTCCAGGAAGCATCGGCCTGCCGCCTCACGCGCTCGAAGGCGAAGCCCTGCTGCTCCGCATCCAGGTTCCGGCGGGCATTGTCGATGCTCACGAAAGAGACGCCCATCTGCACCAGCACTTCCTCTCCGGCCTTGAGGCCGTCGTAGTGGAACCAATAGCCGATATCGTCTCCGCTGAGTTCCCGGGAGTAGTCCTTATAAATCTTGTACTTGCCGGCATCGGCATCCCAGGCGGCTTCGGCGGTCATGGGACGCTGTTTTTTCCAATAACCGGCGGCGTCCGGGGCCTTGCTCACCCGCAACACGAAGTACAGCGGGAACACGGCGTTCCGGTTGTAGCAGAAGGTGCCCATGAGCTTGAAGCCTTCAATTTCCGTGTCGCTCACCCGGCGTACCGTGGCGCCGCTCTCGTTGGTGAGGCCTTCGCCCAGGTTCAGCAGGATATTGCCCTCTCCACCGGGGAAGGTAAAGCGTTCTATGGAACTGCGGGTGGTGGCGGTGGCCTCCGCCTTGATGCCGCTGAGCAGCTCCACGCCGTAATAGCCGGGGTGCGCCACCTCATCCTTGTACTCGCTGCCGTAGATATGATAATCTACCTGCAGCGGCCCGGTGGTGGGCATGGTGAGGAGGGAACCCAGCTCCGGGCAGCCCACGCCGGACAGGTTCACATGCGTGAAACCGGTAAAGAAGCTGTTTTCCTCTACATAGGGCGTACTCCACCAGCGGCTGTCCTTGTCCCAGGTATTCAGGCTGGAGCCCATTACATTGAAGGGGCTTACGCTCATCAGGCCGTTGGGCGTGACGGCCCCCGGGTTGCAGGCGCCGAAGTTGGACGTGCCGATAAAGGGATTCACCCATTCCGTCTGGGCATGAAGGGCATTGCTCACCAACAGAGCCGCCATAAGGAGACGCTTTTTCATGGTCGATACGGTTTGCACAAAGATACGAATTTTTCCGCACATAGGCCTCGACCCTTTTCGGTCCCAAGGCGTGTTGTGGAACTACTTGATTATAAGCAAGCTATAAAAATCCTCCTCAGAATTTTGCCGAGGAGGATTTTCGTAATTAATTCATTGTCTGCAAGTTGTGCACCACGGCGCATTACACGATGCTGGTGCGCTTGGTGAACTCGATGATTTCCGGGATGTAGCCGAAGGCGAGGCCGGTCACCGTATCGGCACAGCCGTAGTAGATGGCAATGCGGCCGGTGGCGCTGTCGTGCAGGGCGGCGCAGGGGAAGGTGACGTTGGGAACGTCTCCCATGCACTCGTACGGCATTTGGGGAGAAATGAGGTAGGGGCCGCTGCGGGCAATCACCTTCCAGGGTTCATCGCGGTCCAGCAGGGCGCTGCCAAAGCTGTACACGTAGCCGTTGCAGCTGTGAAGCACGCCGTGGTGGAAGAGCAGCCAGCCTTCGGAGGTCTCGATGGGCACGGGACCGGCACCAATCTTCATGCACTGCCAGGCGCTTAGCTCGAAGGGGGCGGGTGCCATTACGTGGCGGTGGTGTCCCCAGAACTCCATGTCCGGCGATTCACTGTAGAAGATGTCTCCAAAGGCGGTGTGGCCGGTGTCGGAAGGGCGGGAGAGCATGGCGTAGCGGCCATTAATCTTGCGGGGGAAGAGCACGCCGTTGCGGTTGTAGGGCAGGAAGGCGTTCTCCACCTGGTGGAAGGTTTTGAAATCCAGCGTCCAGGCCAGGCCGATGGTGGGGCCGTGATAGCCGTTGCACCAGCTCACCCAGTATTTTCCGTCGATGAGGGCCACGCGGGGGTCGTAGCCGTACACCCACTGACCAACCTCGGGACCGCCATCCTGAAAACGGATGGTATCGGCCTCGATGTTCCAGTGGATGCCGTCCTTGGAAAAGCCGGCGTGGAGGGTCATGCGGCGGTTGGTGTCGTCACAGCGGAAGACACCGGCAAAGCCGTCGCGGAAGGGGACTACGGCGCTGTTGAAAATGCTGTTGGAATTCTCCAGCAGGTCCCGGGGAATCACGGGATTGGCGCTGTATCTCCAGAGGGGGGCCTTGCAGCCCTGCGGGCGGTCTTCCCAAGGCATGTTGGGAAGAGGTTTTCCTTCAATGATTATTTTACTCATAGCTGATTGATTAAATTCTGTATGGTTTGGTCCGCTTTTTCGTCAGCGGATATGACATAGGGTATTCCGCTTAGTTTGACGGCATCCGTCAGTTCTTTCTTGTCTTCCTGCGGCAGCCGGGCCACCAGGCCCAGGGTGCCCGAGAAGGCCCTGACCAGATGGCAGAAGTGTACAGGGTCGTTTTGGGCACTGGCCGCCAGGACGGTATAACCCCGGCGGTAGGCGCTGTGGGTAAGCTGCTCTATCCATCTGGCATGCGCCTCCAGCTCAGGAACCACCACGCCGATAAACCGGGCGGCGGGCCACTCCAGGCGCTGTGGTGCCTCCGCGGGCTTGTATCCCAGCTTCCGGGCGGCTTCCAGCACCCGTTCGCGGGTCTGGGCGCCCACCCGGTTCTTTCCGTTGAAAACAAAGGAAACCAGGGAGGGCGACACACCGGCTGCGGCGGCCACGTCCTTTATGGTGGCGCTTTTATGCATCTTTCTTTTCGTAGGCGTCTAAGGCTTCGGCCGTCAGCCTGCGGCCCAGCTCGGCAATTTCGCGGGCGTGGGAGTAGCCGTAAACCCCGTGGTAGGAATCGTAGGGCAGGCTGATGAGCACATC
>CADBHY010000021.1:0-18235 GCA_902794615.1 uncultured Bacteroidia bacterium | reverse complement strand
TTGTCGGAGGCATCCACGGGAATCCAGTTCTGCCGGCCGCTCTCTTCCAGCTGGCGGGTTTGCAGACCGGCCTGGATGCGGCCCAGGAGCGAGTGGTCCGACTCGCGGGAAATGGCTTCGCGGCTGTCCAGGTAGCCCTGGATTTCCGCCGCGTCAATTTGGTTCACGTTGAAGCCCACCAGGATGTCTCCTTCCGTGCGGGCCACCCGGTTCAGGGGGAAGGTGTTCACCATACCGCCGTCTACCAGGGTGCGTCCCTTCCACACCACGGGCTTGAACATGGAGGGAATGGAGATGGAGGCGCGGATGGCCTCGAACAGGGGGCCTTCCCGGAAGAGGACTTCTTCTCCGGTGTACAGGTCGGTGGCCACGGCCGTGAAGGGGATGGGAAGGTCCTGGATGTTCACCTCCGGCACGCGGGCTTTGATTTCGTTGATGACGCGCTCTCCTTTGACCAGGTAACTCCTGCTCACGGATACGTCCATGAGGGTCATTACTTTGACGGGGTCCAGGTCGAAGAGCCACTGCTTGAAAGCCTCCAGGCCTCCGGCGGCGTAGATGCCTCCCACCAGGGAACCGGCACTGGCACCGGCGATGGAGCTGATTTCATACCCGCGGGCAAGGAGCTCTTCGATGGCTCCGATGTAGGCGAATCCGCGCGGACCGCCGCTGGCGAGGGCTAAGGCAACTTTTTTCATCTCTTATTTATTCGTATAAATGTAATCGTAGTACAGGCCGATGTCTTTCAACAGCGGTTTGGCCAGGGCGTCCGTCACCCGTACCCGAAGGGTCTCGCAGCTGGTTTGGGGCACCAGCAGGATACGTTTGCGCCCGATGGTGGTTTCCTGGGCCAGCGGGGCCCAGCCATCGGCCGTCTCCACCTCTACGGTGAAGGCGGAAATCCGCTGCCCCTTGGCAATGTCTTCCTGCAGGGCCACCCGGTTGAAGGGCTTGCCGGGCCGGACTTTCACCGTCCAGGTATTGCCTTCGCGGCGCTGTTCCAGGGCCAGGTTGTCGGCAAAAACAGCATCCAGCGCCTGCCGGAATTCCATCAGGCGCACGGAGTCAATCTCATGGATGCGGCCGCGGGTGTCCGGCGGAACGTTGAGCAGCAGCAGGGAATTGCGTCCCACGCTCTTGTAGTAGATGTCCAGCAGCTGTTTCACGGATTTTACCTGAGAGTTCTCGCTCTCTTTCCAGAACCAGCCGGGGCGGATGGATACGTCTGTCTCGGAGGGAATCCAGGCCTCGCCGCCCGCGTCTCCCTGCGTCAGGTAGCTCTCATAGTCTCCGGGCAGCTCCTCGTGGAGGGCACCGTGCAAATCCGGGGAGAAGGTGGACCAGCTGGTGCGGCCGGCCTCGCCCCGCTCGTTGCCCACCCAGCGGCAACCGGGGCCGATGTTGGAAAATACGACGGCCTGCGGCTGCCACTTGAACACTTCGCTGTGGAAGAGTTCCCAGTCATATACCTGGCGCTTTCCGTTGGGCCCTTCTCCGCAGGCGCCGTCGAACCACTGTTCAAACACAGGGCCGTAGCCGGAAAGGGCGCTTTCCAGCGTCTGGCGGAACACCTCGTTATAGGCCTCGGTGCCGTAGGAAGGGTCGTGCCGGTCCCAGGGAGAGATGTAGATGCCGAACTTGATTCCTTCCTCTGCGCAGGCCTCGGAAAGCTCCTTGAGCACGTCTCCCCGGCCGCCGCGCCAGGAACTCTCCCGTACGGTATGCTTGGACACGGGATTGGGCCAGAGGCAGAATCCGTCATGGTGTTTGCCGGTGATGATGATGCCCTTGAAGCCGGCGGCCTTGGCCGTGCGGGCCCATTGGCGGCAGTCCAGGTCTGTTGGGTTGAAGATGTCTTCGGCCTCCGTTCCCTCTCCCCATTCCAGGCCGGTGAAAGTGTTGGGGCCGAAGTGGCAGAACATATTCAGTTCCATATCCTGCCATTCCAGCTGCTGCGGGGTGGGAACGGCACCGAAGGGCTCTTCCTGCGTTGCGCAGGAGGCGGTCAGAAGGCCAGCGAGGGCCAGGTATGACAGTGTTTTATTCATATTGGGCTGCTTGGGATGCCTTGTGGGGGCTCAGGGTGAAGTTATAGCGGTAGCTTTCCGTGCTCCAGAGGGTGCGGGCCTTTTCCGGGCGGGAGCCCCAGCTGTTATAGCCGCCCACGCCGCTCATCCGGTAGTCTATGCATACCTCGGTGAAGTTACGGGGCGTTACGTCGCAAAGATGCGTCTGGGACTTCTGGAGGCCGCCGTCCAGGTCTTCCACGCTCAGGCGGAGCGCGTTGAACTCGAAGGGCTCCGCCCCGCGAACCACCGTGACTCCGCCCACGGAGAGCCATTCGGTATCCGTGTGGTGGCCGCATTCCTGGGGACGCACGTAAGGATAGTATTCCTTGTCGGCAGAAGAAGTCCAGATGCGCTTGAAGGTGCCGGAACTGCGGTCCCAGTAGTTTTCTACGGGCCCGCGGCCAAAGTAGCGGAAGGCGGAATCGGCCAGCCTGAAGCGGAAGCCCAGGCGGGGGATTTCCACGTTTTTGTCCGTGCCCGGAGCGGTGCAGACGCTGATGGAGAGCGTGCCGTCGGGGTAAACGGTGTAGTTCTCGGAGGCCCGCACGCCCCGGCCCTTCAGGGCAATGAGGACGGTGCCGTTTTCCTGCTTGGACACCTCCACCTGCTCCGGCTTTTCGGGTGTCTTGAACTGGAGGGTTCTCTCGGGGGCGTTGTTGCCGTAGTCATTGTCGATGGGAGCGCGCCAGAAATTGGGCCGGATGCCGAAGGAAGGCTCCACCAAATCCTTTCCCTTCACTTTCCAGCTCTTGACAAAGCCTTCCACCTTGTCGAAGACCAGCTCCATGGAGGCGCTTCTAACCACCACCTGCGTGTCTCCGTTGGTGTAGGAGAGCGCTCCCTTGGCCTCCCGGACCTTTCGTTCCGATGTGTCTTTGATGAGGACTTCGTCGCAGGCCAGGATGGTGCCCTTCTCCACCAGGGGAAGGTCTTGGGACGTGCTGATTTCGAAGAAGATGCGGTACTGGCCGGCCTTTTTCATCCTGGGCAGCCTTACTTTGAACTGCTCGGCCGTCTGGGGAGGCGTGGAGAATTTTTTCTTGCGGCGGAACCACCAGAAGGGACGCTTGCCGTCCCGTTCCACCCAGTATTTCACCGTGTATCGGCTCAGGTCCGTGAAATAGTGCCGGTTGAAAATCTCGAACAGGCCGCTACGCGCATCCACGGCGCGGATGCTCACGTCCTGATAGACATGCTTGACTTCGTAGAAGCCGGGGTGCGGGTCCCGGTCGGGGTTCACCAGGCCGTTGCAGCAGAAATTGGCGTCGGAGGGGGCGTTCTCCCCGTAGTCTCCGCCGTAGGTCCATCCGCGCTCCTTGTCATAGAGGCCCTGGTCCACCCAGTCCCAGATAAATCCGCCCTGCAGCTGTTTGTGGGCGTAGATGTATTCCCACTGCCAATCCAGGGAACCATTGGAGTTGCCCATGGCATGGGAGTATTCGCAGGGAATCACGGGACGGCCGCTTTCCTGTTCTCCCATGCGGTGGAACCACTCGGCCCCGGGGTACATGGGGTTGATGATGTCCGTGTTCCATTCCCGCTGGGCCCTTTCGTAAACGACGGGCCGGTTCTGGCCGTCGGTCTCCAGGGCCTTGAGAACCTTGTAGGTCTCGTAAAAGTTTACGCCGTTGCCGGCCTCGTTACCCAGGGACAGGAAGGTTACGCAGGGGTAATTGGCCGTGCGGTAGTACATGTTCAGAATGCGGTCCAGATGCTTGGGATACCATTCCGGCTTGTTGCCCAGGGTTTTGGAGAGGTCGTAGCCCATGCCGTGGCTCTCGACGTTGGCTTCGTCGTACACGTAGAAACCCAGGGAGTCGCAGAGTTCGTAGAATTCCCGCTGCTGGGGATAGTGGCAGGTGCGGATGGCGTTAACATTGCAAAGCTTCATGAGCTTCAGGTCCTCCAGGATGTTTTCCCGGGTGGTGTAGTGACCGGTGTAAGGGTTGTGTTCATGCAGGTTCACGCCCTTGAATTTGACGGGCTGTCCGTTCACCAGGAAGGCCTTCACCTCCCTTTCCCCATCCCGGACTGATGCAATCTCCAGGCGGCGGAAACCCACGTGGAAGCGGGTGTATTCCCCGTTCACCCGCAGCACCAAGGTGTAGAGCTCGGGCGTTTCGGCGCTCCAGCGACGGACCTCGGGTATCCTTTCCAAGACGGATTCCATGTGGCCGGAGAATTGGAAGGAGGCGTCGGCCACGGCTTTACCGTCTTTGTCCAACAGTTCGTAAAACACGTCCGTGGGCTCTGTGGCCGTCATCTTGAGCCGGAACAGGCCGGTGGTCAGATCGCTGTCCAAAGTGGAAACCGCCTGGAAGTTGAACCCGCTGTGCTTTTTCTCGCTGGACAGGTACACGTCCCGCTCCAGGCCGGAGATGCGCCAGAAGTCCTGGTCTTCCAGCCAGGAGGCCTGGGTGTAGCGGTAAACCTTCAGCATCAGCTCGTTCTCGCCGGGTTGCAGGGCCTCCGTAATGCGGAAGCGGGCCAGGTCTTTGGAATCTTCGCAGTAGCCTATCTCTTTGCCGTTTACATACACATAGGTGCCGCTCTTGCTGCCGCAGAGGTTCAGATATACTTCCCGTCCCTTCCAACTGTCCGGAACCGTGAAACTGCGTCGGTACAAGGCGGCGGGTACGGCTTCCGGCAGAACGCCCGGGACGGGATTCTGAGGGCAGAAGTCGAACTGGACATTGGTGTAGATGGCGGTGCCCCATCCCTGGACTTCCCAGTTTCCGGGAACCTGGATCTTGTCCCAGGCGGCGGGGATGCCCATCTGGCGGTGGTCCTCAAAATACTTGAAGTCCCAGGTTCCGTTCAGGCTCCTGTAGTTTTCGCTCTCGCGGAAACCCTTGGAGAGGGCGTCTTCCCGGCCGGCGAAGTAGATGACCTCCGTACGACGGGTTTCCGCATTCACGGAAGTGGTTTGGATGTCTTGCCAGAAAGGCAGAGCGATCGTCAATAGTAAAGCTGTGATATTCATGTGGTTATTATTGGTAATTAACTTTGGTTTTCAGGCGGATGTCTTCCGAGGAGGCTCCCACTTGGAGCTCAAATTCTCCGGGTTCCACTACCCTTTGCATGGCCGGGTTCACCAGCTCGAAGGCGCTGCGCTGCAGCGGCAGGCTCACGCTGACGGTCTCTCCCGGGCCGATGGCCTTCACGCGCCGGAAGGCGCAGAGCTGCTTGCGCGGCCGGGCGGTGGAGGCCGTGAGGTCCCGGATGTACACCTGCACCACCTCGTCTCCGGCCAGGGTGCCGTTGTTGATTACATCCACCTTTACGCACAGATTGTCCGGCAGCGTCCCTTCCATGCGGAGGTTCCGGTATTCGAAGGTGGAATAGCTGAGCCCGTATCCGAAGGGATACAGGGGAGCGGCGCTCTCTTCCACGTAGTCGTGGCTGTAGGGCATTTTCTTGTTGTAATAGACGGGAATCTGGCCCACACTGCGGGGTACGCTTACGCTCAGGCGTCCGGCGGGGTTGTAGCGGCCCAGCAGGACATCGGCCAGGGCGGTGCCGCCTTCGCCTCCGGGATACCAGAGGGTGAGGAGGGCGTCGGCATGTTCATCGGCCCATTTCTTGTCCAAGGGACGGCCTTCGATATACACCACCACCAGGGGTTTGCCGGTGGCTTTGAGTTCCTTCAGGAGCTGGGGCTGGAGGCCCATCAGGTCCAGCGTGCTGCGGTCGAAGCCTTCGCCGGCCTCCATGTCGGAAACGGCGCTCTGGTCCACCAGGGCGGCGCCGGTGTCAATGTATTTGGTGCGGAAATCCCGGGCCGATGACCCGCCCACCACAGCCACCACCACGTCTGCGCGGCGGGCGGCCTGGACGGCCTCGGCAATCCGGGCGCTCTTGGTATCCCGCACGGCGCAGCCCTTCACATAGGTCACGGCGGCCCCGGCGTTCTTGAGCCCTTCAAGCATGGTAACCACGTTCTCGGGGGCCTGCGGGGCGGTATAGTCTCCCAGCTGATTGTACTGGTTGTCGGCATTGGGACCCACCAGGGCGATGCGCGTGCCGGCCCTCAGGGGCAGGATGCCGTTGTTCTTCAGGAGCGTCACCCCTTCGCGGGCGGCCTGGGCGGCCACGGCCACGTTTTCGAGGGAACGGACCTCATCGGCCGATCCTTCCGGCAGGTAGGGACGGTCAAAGAGGCCGGCTTCGAATTTTCTCACAAGGACGCGCTTGACGGCGCGGTCCAGGGTGGCCATGGGTACGCGGCCCGCC
This sequence comes from uncultured Bacteroidia bacterium, assembly GCA_902794615.1. Classification (GTDB taxonomy): domain Bacteria; phylum Bacteroidota; class Bacteroidia; order Bacteroidales; family UBA932; genus Cryptobacteroides. The sequence goes on along the minus strand of CADBHY010000021.1, from coordinate 11,933 downwards.
TCTACCGACTCCTTCAGGAGGGCATAGCAGTGGGCCCCCAGGTCCACGTCCACGCCGGCGTTCAGGGCCATTTCTCCGGCCTGCTGCCGGTCTTTTGCCACATGGTGGCTGGTATAGATGCCGTCGATGCTCTCCAGGTCGCTCACCACGAAGCCGGGGAAGTCCCAGCGCTCATGCAGGACGCCGGTCAGGAGCTCCTCGTTGCAGGTGGAGGGAATGCCGTCGATGGTGTTGTAGCTGGTCATCACCGAAAGGGCGCCGCTGTCGATGGCCGCCTTGAAGGTGGGCAGCACATTCTCCTCCAAATCCCGCGGGCCGATATGGGAGGGACTGCCGTTGTGACCGCCTTCGGGTATGCCATAGGCCACAAAATGCTTGAGGGTGGAGATGACGCCCTCGGAGGAAGTCCCCTTCACCATGGCCGATGCCATCCGGGAGGTCAGGTAAACGTCTTCTCCGTAGGTTTCTTCCACGCGGGACCAGCGGGGTTCGCGGGACAGGTCTATCACCGGGCCGTAGCCGATGGTTCCGCCCTGCGCCATCAGTTCCTTGCCGATGACGCGGCCCACCTCTTCCATGAGCTCGGTGTCCCAGGTGGCGCTGAGGCCTATCGACGTGGGGAAGACGGTGGTGCCGATGGCCATGTGCCCGTGCGGGGCTTCCTCGGCCAGGATGATGGGAATGCCCAGGCGGGTGGAATCCATGACATAGCGCTGCAGGGCGTTGTAGGCCCGGGCGGCGAGCCGGGGATTCAGGCCGTTCTCCAGGGTTTTGCGGGTCCAGGGATCGGCCCGGAAAGTGGCCCAGAGCATGCCTCCGTGCTGCTCTTGGATGAATTCCCGATACTCATCCGAGATGCGGACCTCGCTGTCCGACACTTTTTCATACATGGGCCAGCCCAGCGGGCACAGCAGCTGCCCCAGCTTTTCTTCCACCGTCATGCGGGCAATCAGGTCGTCGGCCCTTTCGGAAGAAGGCCGGGAAGCGTCTTTGTACAAAGGGGTGGAGGAATGGCAGGAGACCAGCAGCGTTGCCGCCGCTGCGGCAGCCGCGAAACTTTTCAAAAGGGAGGGAAGGGAAAGCGTGTTTTGCATATTGTACAAAGATACATAAAATTTTGCGCAGAAATGCTTATCTTTGGGCAAAATTACAGACATGATTCAGGAATCCCTCATCAGCCGGGAAACGGCCGCCCTTTTTGAGAATATCCGCTTTCAGGACAAACCGGAAGGCCTGTACGACCCGCTCCGTTACATGATAGCCATCGGAGGCAAGCGCATCCGCCCCAAACTCTGCCTCACCACCTATGGAATTTATGCCGATGCGTTCACCCGGCAGGTTCTGGAACCGGCCGCCGGCCTGGAGGTTTTTCACACCTTCACCCTCATCCACGACGACATCATGGACCGCTCGCCTCTCAGGCGCGGCCATCCCACCGTCTGGAAGAAGTGGAGTGAAGACACGGCCATCCTTTCGGGCGACGTGATGTTCATCGACTCGTTCAAGCGCATGGCCCATGCCCCCCGGGAGGTGCTTCCGGAGGTGCTGGACCTCTTCTCCCAAACGGCCGCCCAGGTATGCGACGGCCAGCAGATGGACATGGACTTCGAGCAGCGGAGCAGCGTGCCCATGGAAGAATATATCCGGATGATTGGCCTCAAGACGGGCGTGCTCATCGCCTGTTCCGCGCAGATGGGCGCCCTCATCGCCGGGGCCGATGCCCATAGCCAGCGCTGCCTCTACGACTATGGCTACCAGCTGGGCCTGGCCTTCCAGGTGGCCGACGATTACCTGGACGCTTACGGCGAGCAGAAGGTCTTTGGCAAACCCATCGGCGGGGATATCCTGAACGAGAAAAAGAGCTGGCTCACGGTGAAAGCCCACCAGCTGGGCGCCGCGGGGCTGGAAGAAGCGCTCACCGCTCCGGCTCAGACGCAGGAGCAGAAGGACGCCAAGATAGCCCGCGTAAAAGCCCTTTATGAGAGTGTGGGCGTGCCTGCAGCGGCCCGCGAAGAGATTGCCCGGCTCAGCCGGCAGGCCATTTCCTGCGCCGAGGGTGCCCGGATGGAAGAAGAGGGCTTTCAGATGCTCCGCCGCTTTGCCGACGCCTTGGTGGGACGGATGAGCTGATGAAAAGGGAAGAGCTGGAAATCATGGCGCCGGCGGGCAATTTCGCCTGTCTCAGGGCCGCCATCCAGGGCGGCGCCAATTCCGTTTATTTCGGTATCGGCCATCTGAACATGCGTTCGCATTCGGCCGGCAATTTTACCCGGGAAGACCTCCCGGAGGTAATGCGTATCTGTCACCGGGCCGGCGTCAAGGGGTATATGACGCTCAATATCACCCTGTACGGGGAAGACTTGGAGGAGGCCCGCAGCACCCTGGATGCCGCACGTGCGGCGGGGGTGGACGCCATCATCGCCTCCGACATGGCCGCTATCCTGTACTGTCGCCAGATAGGCCTGGAGGTACATATCTCCACCCAGCTGAGCATCTCCAACGTGGAGGCCCTCCGCTTCTATGCCCAGTGGGCCGATGTGGTGGTGCTGGCCCGGGAGCTCAACCTTTCCCAGGTGAAGGCCATCCATGAGGCCATTGTATCGGAGCGGATTACGGGCCCTTCCGGAGAACTGGTGCGCATAGAGATGTTTGCCCACGGGGCCTTCTGCATGGCCGTTTCCGGCAAGTGCTATCTGTCTTTGGACGCCTACGGGCAAAGTGCCAACCGGGGCGCCTGCATGCAGATTTGCCGCCGGGGATACCGGCTCACAGACCTGGAGACCGGCAATGAGATTGAAGTGGACAACAAATACCTGATGTCTCCGAAGGACCTCTGTACGGTGGCGTTCTTAGACAAATTTGTAGAGGCCGGCGTAAAGGTGTTCAAGATTGAAGGCCGCGCCCGCAGTGCAGACTATGTGAAAGTGACGGCTTCCTGCTACCGGCAGGCGGCCGATGCCGTGGCGGACGGCTCTTTCTCCGCCGCCCTGGGCGCCGCCTTGAAGGAGCGCCTGGCCACCGTTTTCAACCGCGGTTTCTGGGACGGCTATTACCTGGGCGCCCGGATGGGCGAGTGGAGCCGGGTGTACGGAAGCCAGGCCACCCGCCGCAAGGTGTATGTGGGGCCGGTGACCAACTGGTTTGCCAAGATTGGCGTAGTGGAGGTGCAGGTGGATGCCGTGCCGCTCCGCAAGGGGGATATGGTGCTCTTCATCGGCCACACCACCGGCATGATGGAGATGAAAGTGGAAGAGCTCAGGGTAGATTTGGAAGCGGCCGATGAAGCCCCGCAGGGCGTCCGCTGCTCCATAGCGCTGCCCCCGGGCGATGAGCATCCCCGGCGCGGCGACAAAATGTACGTCTGGAAGGAGGATCAGACTTCTTCCACCAGCTCGTAGTCCAGCAGTTTCTGTTCCAGGGAGGTGCTCTTCACGCGGATGCGCAGCGGGTCTCCCAGACGGATGGAACGGTGCGTACGGCGTCCCACGGCGCGGTAATGCTCTTCGTCGAAGATGAAGAAATCGCTCTTGATGGTGCGGTAGGGAATCATGCCCTCAATCTTGGTGGGCTCAATCTCCACATAGATGCCCCATTCCGTCACGCCGGAAACATGGCCGTCGAACTCCTGTCCCACCTTGTCCTGCATGAATTCCACCAGCTTGTACTTGATGCTTTCGCGCTCGGCCTCGGCGGCCACCACCTCCCGTTCGGAGGCGTGCTTGCACTGGAGGGCGTAATAGTCGGCATTGGCGCTGTCTCCTCCGGCCAGGTAGCGGGCCAGCAGGCGGTGTACCATCATGTCCGGGTAGCGGCGGATGGGGGAGGTGAAGTGCGTATAGAAATCGAAGGCCAGGCCATAGTGGCCGATATTGTCCACCGAGTAGCAGGCCTTGGCCATGGAGCGGAGGGCCAGGATCTGGATGGCGCCCATCTCCGGCTTGTCCTTCACTTCCACCATGAGCTGGTTCAGCGTATGGGCTATGTCTTTTCCGCTGCCGATGGGCCCCACCTGGTATCCTAGGTTTCCGGCAAAGTCGCGCAGGCCGCCCAGTTTTTCCAGGTTGGGCTCGTCGTGGATACGGTACACGAAGGTTTTGGCTTTGGCCTGGGCCTTCCCGTTCATCTTGCCGGCGGTGGCCACGTATTCGGCTACGGAGCGGTTTGCGAGCAGCATGAATTCCTCGATGAGCCAGTTGGCCTCCTTGGAGAATTTCTGGTGAACGCCGATGGGCTTGCCGTTCTGGTCAATGTCCACCTTCATTTCCGGGCGGTCGAAGTTCACGGCGCCGGCGGCAAAACGCTTTTTGCGCAGTTTCAGGGCCAGTTTGTTGAGGATGAGCACGGCTTCCTTCACCTCGGCGGGGACCACCCCGCATTCGCTTCCGGCTCCGAACTCCTGCTCCATGGCCCGGTCTCCGGCTTCGATGATGGCCTGGGCCAGTTCATAGTCAAAACGGTAGTCGGAGATAATGTTGGTGCGGCCGAACCAGGGGTTGATGACTTTGGCCTGGGGCGTCAGTTCAAAGACGGCCGAGAAGGTGAGTTTTTCCTCGTGGGGGCGCAGGGAGCAAAGCTTGTTGGAGAGTTTCTCCGGCAGCATGGGGACGGTGCGGTCCACCAGATAGACGGAGGTGCCGCGGGCCTGGGCCTCCTTGTCCACCGGGGTGTCCGGCCTTACGTACCAAGTGACATCGGCAATATGGACGCCCACTTCGTAGTTGCCGTTTTCCAGTTTGCGGAAGCTCAGGGCGTCGTCAAAGTCTTTGGCATCGGAGGGGTCTATGGTGAAAGTGAGCACCTTCCGGAAGTCCCGGCGATGGGCGCGGTCCTGGTCTGTGATGAGCTCCGAGATACTGTCGGCCGCGTTTTCCACGCTTTTTTCGAAACGGTAGGGAAGGCCGAACTCCGCCAGGATGGCGTGCATCTCCGTCTCGTTCTCCCCGGGCATGCCCAGCACGTCCACCACATGGCCGTAGGGGCCCGAAGCGCCTCTTTTCCAGCCGTCCACCACGGCGGCCACCTTCATGCCCCGCTCCCCGCCTTCCGGGATGGGGACGGAGATGTCGTAGGGCATGGTCTTGGAGCTCATGAGCACCCAGGCCTGCTTGCCCACGATGTGGAGGAGTCCCACGAAAGGCTTCTGAGAGCGCTCCACGATGGCGATAATCTCTCCGCTGCGGCGCTTGGCCTGGCCCACTTTCTCCTGCGTTACAGCCACCCGCACCGTGTCTCCGTGCAGGGCGCCCCGCGTCTTGGAGGCTTTCACATAGACGTCTTCTTCCTGCCCTTCGATGCGTACGAAGGCAAATCCCTCGCGGGACATCAGTACTTTTCCCTCAAATTCGGGAACAAAACGGGCTTTCTTCTTGTGATTCTTTCGGTTGGGACTGTTCTTTCGTTTAGACATTTTTGTTCTTTTTACTGCACAAAGATACGCAAAATCTGCCGTTCCTTCAAACGGGTGCAAAAAGGGCCGTTTCCACCCCCGAAACACATCCAAAAGACAAAACGGGTGCGAAACAGGCCTGTTTTGCCCCGCTAATTACCGGTACAGTTCCCGCAGTACTTGCAGGGAGCGCACATGAATGTTGCTGTCCGTGTGATAGGAAAGGTATTTGAGAAGCGCCTCACAGAGGGCGTTTCTGTTTTCTCCGCTCAGGGGGAGCAGCATGCACTCCTCAAAACGGCCTTCTACAAAGGGCCTGAGCCGTTCCAGCTGCTCTCCGGCAAAAGGCGCCACGTCCTGCAGGGTGGGCCGGAAGCCCAACGCCCCGGCAAAATCTACCAGGAAGCGGATGTGATAATTGTAGAAGTCGGCCTCAAGGGCATTGAGCGTGAGGATGCTTCCCACGCACCACTCAAACAGGCCTTCCTCGCAGGTGCCTTCCTTGAGCGTACGCAAGAGGACTTCGGCCAGGAACAGGCTCATGGTGTTTTTGTGAATGTTGTCCCGGATGCCGGAAAGGGCGTCCCGGGGGGTGATGTTCCGAAGGCTCCATAGCTCCGACTTGGGGTTTTCCACCACCTGCGCCTCCAGGATGTTGAGCGGCAGGAAACGGGCCGTCCCCGCCTTCCGGGCCGACGGAACCAGGAAGCCCCGCCGCCCCCACTCGCGGGAAAGGGTGTGTACCACCAGCGCATTTTCCCCCACCGGCGTGGTGGAAAGGACAATGAGTTCGATGGTGTCCCGGGCGGGCATGCGTTCCTATTTATGCAGGTATTCGGCCATGGCCTTGAGCGCCTTGGCCCGGTGTGAGATGGTGTTTTTCACCTGTTCGCCCAGCTGGGCGTTGGTTTGGGAATAGCCTTCGGGGATGAAGATGGGGTCGTAACCGAAACCGCCGTTTCCCTTCTTGTCCAGGCCGATATGCCCTTCCATCACTCCGTCGAAGAAACGGTGCTGCCCGTCGATGATGAGGGTGACGCAGGTGCGGAAACGGGCCTTGCGGGTGGCGTTGGCCGTGGTGACACCGTTGGTGCGGGCCATGGCTGCCTCCTTTTCCCGGCGGGCCATCTCTTCCAGGAGCTTGTCCATGTTGGCGTCCGCGTTCCGTTCCGGACCCGCGTAACGGGCGGTTTCCACGCCCGGGGCGCCGCCCAGAATGTCCACTTCCAGGCCGGAGTCGTCGGCAAAGCAGTTCAGTCCCGTTTTCTTGTAGATGTAGTCGGCCTTCTGCATGGAGTTGGCCCTGAGGGTGTTGCCCGTCTCGGGAAGGTCTTCCTGGATACCCAGGGATGCGGGGGTAACGAGCTCAAAACCCTCGCCCAGAATTTCAGCAGCTTCCCGGAGCTTGCCGGGATTGCCCGTTGCAAAAACAATCTTCATAATACCATATAACTAACCGGGGGCAAAGATAGTGAATTTTTTGTAACTTTGCATGATGGCATCTTCTTTGAAAAAGAACGGCGCAGATAAAATGATGAATATGAGAAAAAAGATATGTGTGGTTGCCGCGGCCCTGTTTCTGGCCGCCTCTCCCTTTGCATCGGCCCAATCCAAAAACTTCAACCTAGCCAAATGGGTGGAGGTATACAATTCCATCCTCAAGGAGCTGAACCGCTCTTATGTGGACTCCTTGGAGGTGGGACGCATCCAGCGCACGGCCATCGATGCCATGCTCTCCTCCCTGGACCCTTATACGCAGTACGTCCCCGAGGAAGAGCAGGAGAACTTCCAGATGATGCTCACCAACACTTACGGGGGCATCGGCGCCATCATCTATAAGCCGGACGTAAACGGAAACGTGATTATCAACGAACCCTACGAGGGCTCTCCGGCCGCCCGTAACGGCATCCGCTGCGGAGATGAGGTGGAGGCCATCGACGGGGTTTCCACCCACGGGCTCACCAGCCAGGAGAGCAGCGACCGCATGCGCGGTAAACCCGGCACCACGGTGGTCCTTACCGTGAAAAAGCTCCGGGGACAGACCGTGGACATTCCGGTGGTGCGGGAACGCATTTCCCTGCCTTCGGTGGAATATGTGGGCATGCTCAATGAGAATGACGGCTACATCCTGCTGGAGAAATTCACCGAGGGCGTGGGCCAGGACATCCGCGACGCCTATCACAAGCTCAAGGACCAGGGCATGAAGCGCCTGGTGCTGGACCTTCGCGGCAACGGCGGCGGCCTTATGCACGAAGCCGTGAACATCGTCTCGCTCTTTGTTCCCCGCGGCTCGGTAGTGGTCACCTCAAAAGGACGTGACGCCGCCGAGGAGCGTGTGTACAAGACCACCACGGATCCGGTAGACCAGGAGATTCCCATCGTGGTGCTGGTGGATTCCGGCTCCGCATCGGCTTCTGAGATTGTTTCCGGCGCCCTGCAGGACTATGACCGCGCCACCATCGTGGGTACCCGCACCTACGGGAAGGGACTGGTCCAGAGCATTCGCCCCCTGCCTTACGACGGGCAGCTCAAGGTAACCACGGCCAAGTATTATACCCCCTCCGGACGCTGCGTGCAGGCCATCGACTACTCCCACCGCAACGAGGACGGTTCCGTGGGCTTCATCCCGGATTCCCTCACCCATGAATTCACCACCGCGCACGGGCGCAAGGTTCGGGATGGCGGCGGCATCACCCCGGACTTCGAGGTGAAGGCGCACCGTTATTCCCGCCTCACCTATTCCCTGGTCCTGGGAGGCATCGTGGAGCAGTATGCCCTCAAATATGTGCAGGAGCATGAGTCCATCCCGGCAGTGGAAGATTTCCACTTTGATGAATACGAGGACTTTGTGGCCTTCGCCTCCACCAAGGAGTTCGACTACCGTTCATCGGCCCGGGCCCTTTTTGACCAGATGAAAAAGACGCTGGAGGAAGACGGCCTCACGGAGGCGGTCTCTTCCGAGCTTTCCGCCCTGGAGAAGTCTTTGGACATGGACAAACCCACGTTCCTGCGGCTCAAGAAAGACGAGGTGATTCCCTTCATCGAAGAAGAGATTGTAGTCCGCTACTACTTCCAGGAGGCCGGCATCCGCATCCGTATCCGTTACGACAGCCAGCTGGCCGATGCCCTCAAGCAGCCCGCCATCAGCTGGTAAGTCCCTCTGCCGCGGGGTAAAACAGGCCCTTTTCGCACCCGTTTTGCCTTTTGGATGTGTTTCGGGGGTGGAAACGGTCCTTTTTGCCCCCGTTCCATTATTGGGACACAGGGAAAAGAGCGTCAATTTGTCTTTGCGGGAATCTGAGTACCTGGGCAATTTGTTTGTTATTGGACGAGAGTTCCGCTTTCATCCTGTGGGCGGCTTCCATTCTTTTTTCAAGCGGCAGCGAAGTGATGCTTTTGACTCCAAACCAATCGGATACGATTCTAAAGACGTCGTCGTTGGGGAGGAGGATACTTTCGCCTATCCATCTGGCGGTTTCAATATCGGATTCTTTCTTTCTGGACAAGTGCTGGAAGAACTGATTGGCAGAGATGAAGAAATCTTGTGTACGCGGATAATCTACAAAACTGAGCCGGGTAATCATCCCGCCCTGGACTCGATAAGTATCCGGAAGGCCGATATTGTGGGAATGGCAAAGCTGCCTCTTTGCTTTATATGTGAGTTGGACGTATGGCTGTCCCTCCGAGTAGTCTGCGATATTCGAGTTGAAGAGCAGGTGGGCGCTGCCCCATCGGTAGCCCAAGGGAGTGGCGTTCCTATGTGCGACGTAAGGATTCCGGGCAACATAGAGTATGGCGTTCCGAAAATGCCTGAAATCCGTAATGGGCTGTATTTGAATGTTCCAGGACCTCAGGCTCCGTCCTTTTCTGTGCAGGAATGCCAGTATCTGTTTTCGTAAGCGTGTCACGAAACAAGTCACATTTGTTTGAGACCCTTCAAAAAGCAAGTGGAGGTGATTGTTCATCTGCACATCCACCAGTAACTTAATCGGGAGATAGGCCAGGGAGATGGCAATGACATTGGTTCCTTCCTTGAAATCTTCTTCCGTTTCAAATAGTAGCCAGGGCAAGTCCTCTGTTGTAAGCAGGAAAAAAGGACCGCCTTCCAAAAACTTGGTTTCGCACACTCTCTCCTGTTCCCAATAGCTGTTTTTTATTTCCATAATATCATAACCGAGTGTTCAAAGGCCCGGTTTGCAAAGTAGCAAAAAGTTATCCGTGTAAAAAAGTGTTACACGGATAAAAATACAAGATGTTGGTTTCGTGAGTTTTACGGGGGTGAAAACCCTTGATTTCGCCCCCGATTCACTATAATTATACATCACGGGGGCAAAAACCAATGTTTTCACCCCCGCTTTATGTGCGAAAGAATCCGCCCACTCACAGTTCCAGGCGGCCGCCGCGGTAGAATTCCAGCAGGGAGGTCTGGTACAGGCACTCGTAAGTGGCCTGCAGGGCATTGGACTGGGCCTTCACCAGGCGGGAGAGGGCCTCGTTGAACTCTGTGTTAGTAGCTTTCCCGTTCTCGTACTTGGCTTTGGTGAGCTCGAAGGCATCCTGGGCCGCGGCGGTGGCCTGCAGGGTGGATTCGTGCTTGGCGCGTGCCGTCACGGCGGCGTTCCAGGCCTGCTGAATCTCCTTGTACAGGTTGTTCTTGGCCTGCTGCAGCCGGATTTCCTGGCTGCCGTGGCGCAGTTTGGCCGTGCGCACGCCGTTCCGGATGGTGAAGCGGGAGAAGATGGGAACGCTCAGGGTGAGTCCCACATACTGGCTGAAGTTATTGCCCAGCTGGTCCCAGAAGCCGGTGGTCTTGAAGGAAGTGTAGTAATTGGTCCCCAGGCCGCCGTTCAGGCTCAGGGTGGGGAAGTAGGCCGCCTTGGCAATCTGAATCTGTTTTTCCGTGCCTTTCAGGCGCAGTTCCTCGGCCCGGATGAGCGGCCTTACGCCCAGGGCTTCGGCATAGATGTCGTCCGGGTCCGGAAGCATCCTGTCGCTGAAAGTGACCTTGGGCCGCACAATGGAGAAACCCTCCCAGGAGTGGAACTCCAGCAGCTGGGCCAGGTCCAGCAGGGAAGCGCGGATGTTGCCGGCCGATTGCACCAGCGTAAGCCGGCTCTGGGCCTCGGTGGCCTTCTGCTGGGACAGCTCGGCGGCCGATGCCTTTCCGTTCTCCAGCAGTCCCTGGAGCCGCACCACCTGCAGGGAGTCGATGCTGAGCTGGTGCTGTGCCACCTCGTGCAGCTCATAGTTGTAAAGGATCTGCACATAGGCCTGGGCCACCTTTACGCGGATGTCGTCCCGGGCTTTCTGCAAGTCCTTGGTGGCGGCCTCCAGGTTCAGGCGGGAGTATTCCATGTTGCGCGGAGTGGCCAGTCCGTCAAAGAGGGTCATGTTGGCCCCCACGGAGAAGCCGGTGGTGGCGGAATTGCCCCGCTCGTAGGTATTGTTGCCGCCGATGCCGCGGCCGAAGTTCACGTTCTCGCTGGCACTGGCCGATACCCCGGGCAGCCACTTCATCCGGGCCGTGTTGTTGTCCACCTCCCAGGTTTTGACCGTAATTTCCGCCGCGGCCACGGTGAGGTTCTTCTCCAAGGCCCAGTCTATGCACTCCTGCAGGTTCCAGGGATGGGAAAGGTCCGGCAGGGAATCGGTGGGCGCCATACCCAGCGCCAGGGCAATCAAAAGGGCTTTCATGGCTTATTTGCTGTTAATGATTTGCGGACCGCGGACTTTGTCATCGGCCTTGAGGCCTTCGATTATTTCGATGGTGACTCCGTCGGAGAGGCCGGTGACCACCGGACGTTTCTCATAGCCGTTTTCTCCCAGCACATAGACGAAGGTCTTGTCTCCCTCGAACTGGATGGCGCTTTCTTCCAAGGTCATCACGTCCCGGGCCTCCTGCAGCACAATCTCGGCGTTGGCGCTGTAGCCGCTGCGGATGGTGACGTCGGAGGGAACCTTTACCGAAGCCTTGATTTCGAAGAGATTGGTGCCGCCGGATTCCTTGGCCTTGGGCGAAATATACTCCAGGGCGGCGTCGAAGGACAGGTTCTGGAGGGCGCCCACGGTGATGCGCACCGGAAGGCCGATGGAAAGCCGTCCCACCTCCGTCTCGTCAATGTTGCCGTCGAAGATGAGGTCGTCCATGTTGGCCACCGTGGCGATGGTGGTGCCGTCGTTGAAGGTATTGGACATGGTGACGGAATTGCCCACCTTCACCGGCACGTCCAGGATGAGGCCGGAAATGGTGGAGCGGATGAGGGTGGTGCTCCCGCTCTTGTTGGAGGAGGACACGCCGTCCCGCACAATCTCCAGGGTTTCCTTGGCGATGGAATGCTCCTCCTGCGCCTGCCGGAGCGCCTGCGACACCTTCTCGAAGGACTCCGCGCTCACCAGGTTCTGGTCAAAGAGCCTCTTCTCGCGGTCGTAATTCACCTGGGCCTGCTTCAGGTTCACCTCCGAGAGGCGCACCCGGCTCTGGGCCGATGACAGCTGGTTCATGTCCGGAATCACCTTGAGCTTGGCAATCACCTCGTTCTGCTGCACC
>CADBHY010000020.1 GCA_902794615.1 uncultured Bacteroidia bacterium | reverse complement strand
TTGGCGTCGTTGGTGAGCGACACGGGGATGCCGTTCATCTGCTCGCTGAGCATCTTGGCAAAGGGAATGGTCTTGGTGCCACCCCATACCAGGTTGACGGCGCCCTCGATGGTGCCGGTATAATAGTTTCCGTTAGGGGCACCCACGCCGATACCGCGGATGCGGCCTTCGGCCTGGCCTTCCGCGATGATGCGGTTCAGGGCCTCGGCCAGTTCGGCTATGTAGGCGCTTACGTCCGTGTGGTTGTCCGAACGGATGACGGTCTGCGTAAGAACGGTGCCACGGGCATCTACGATGCCGCACTTGGTGGTCTGTCCACCAATATCAATACCAATTACTAAGTCTTGTGCCATAGAAATATGTGATTATGCTTTCTTAACTTTGGAGCCCACGGCGGCGAAATAGAGGATATAGACGAGCATGGCGATGACAAGCCAGTAGCTATTGATGTCACCAACCTGCTTGGCGAGCATATCCTGAAGCAGCGGCATCAGACCACCGCCCACAACCATCGTCATAAACAAACCGGAAGCACTGGCCGTGTGTTTGCCCAGTCCTTCGGTAGCAAGATTGAAGATGACACCCCACATGATAGATGTGCAAATACCGCAAAGGATGATCGGGAGCACTTTGGCGGGAACTTCAGCGCCACGGAGCGTCATCTTTACGTCCTCCGGCATGAAAATGGCCACCAAGAGCAGCACAATGGCCAACACGGTCATGAAGGTAAGCTGGGTACGGGGGGCAATCTTGCCGGAAAGCACGGAGCTGGCGAAACGGCCCACCAGCATGAGCAGCCAGTAAAGGGCGGCGATGGTTCCGGCAACAGTCATGTTCCCCAGCACGCCGCCCGGCGTGCCCAGATAGGACAGGAGCTGTCCGGGAATACCCACCTCAACGCCAACATAGAAGAAAATGGCGATGATGCCCAGCACCAGGTGACGATAGCCCAGGGCGCCCTTAATACCGGCCACAACGTCGGTCTTCTCCGTTTCCGGCTCGTTAATCTGGGTGAACCATACGATGACAAAAGAAATGGCAAAAATGGCGAGGGCAATCAGCAGCAGCGGAGATACTGCGCTCAGAGTGGTTTCGGCCGTGATGGTTCCAATCATGGCACCCGCGAGCATAGGGGTCAGCGTCCCGGCCAGGGAATTGAGCGTTCCGCCGGTCTGGATGAGCTGGTTACCACGATTGCCGCCACCGCCGAGCAGGTTCAGCATCGGGTTGACCACCGTGTTCAGAATGCAGACGCAGAATCCGCAAATGAAGGCGCCCAGCAGATAAACTACGTAAGTGCCGATTGCGTTTCCGTCCATCTTGCTGGAAATAAGCTGCACACCGATACCCACGAAGCCAAGCACCAAGGCGACGAGCGCTGTCTTCTTGTACCCCATCTTGGTAATCATGACGCCGGCAGGGATACCCATGAACAAATAAGCCGCGAAATTCATCATGTTGCCCATCATACGGGCCCAGCTATAGTGCTGTTCCCAGATACTGCCGAACGGAGCGGCCATGTTCGTTACGAAAGAAATCATTGCGAAGAGAAACATCATCGTAATGATAGCAATCAGATTGCTGTTGCCTTTTTTACTCATTGTTTTTGTGTTTTATTTGTTAATAATTATTTGGCTTTTTAACCCTCAAAGATACTAATAATTTTCCAAAACAAAAATGCCCGTCTGCTAAACAGAACGGGCATTCTCTGATATAGGTTCAGGTTTTCCTACTCGGCGGCGGGAGCTTCAGCTGCAGGGGCTTCAGCGGCGGGAGCCTCGGCGGCAGGGGCATCGGCCTTCTTGGCGCGGCTGCGACGGGTGGTCTTCTTGGCCTCCTTCTTGCCGGCGGCAAGGGCGGTCTCGTTGAAGTCCACCAGCTCTATCATAACCATTTCGGCGGCGTCACCGCTGCGGAAACCGGTGTGGAGGATACGGATGTATCCGCCGGGACGGTCGGCCACTTTGGGAGCCACGGTGCGGAAGAGCTCAGCGGTTGCCTCTTTGTCCTTGAGGTAGCTGAAAACGACACGACGGGAGTGGGTGGTGTCTTCTTTGGACTTGGTGATAAGGGGTTCCAGGTAAGGCTTCAGGGCCTTGGCCTTGGCCTCGGTGGTGGTAATCCTCTTCTTCAGGATGAGGGAGGATGCCATGTTGGCGAGCAGGGCCTTGCGGTGACCGCTCTTACGACCAAGATGATTGACTGCTTTATTGTGTCTCATTGTTAAACGATCTTTTTCTTAGGTTCAATATTGTACTTGGTGACATCCATTCCGAAAGAAAGCTTCATCTTCTCTACCAGCAGGTCAATTTCGCTGAGGGACTTACGGCCGAAGTTGCGGAACTTCATGAGTTCGGCGCGGCTGTAGGACACCAGATCTGCGAAAGTGTCGATGTCGGCAGCTTTCAGGCAGTTGAAAGCACGGACGCTCAGGCCCATGTCCGAAAGCTTGGTGAGAAGGAGATGACGCATTCTCAGGGATTCCTCGTCCAGCTGCGTGCTGTCCGTCTCTACGGAAGATTCAATGGCAATCTTCTTGTCATCGGTGAACAGCTTGAAGTGATAGATGAGGATGTTGGCTGCATCCTGCAGGGCGGCCTCCGGAGAGATGGACCCGTCGGTGACAATCTCCAGGTTCAGCTTCTCATAGTCGGTCTTCTGTTCTACGCGGTAGTTCTCCACGCTCCAGTTAACCTTCTTGACAGGCGTATAGATGGCGTCCACGGGAATGGTGCCGATGGGCGTGGAAGCGTCGCGCTCTTCCTCTGCGGGAACGAAGCCGCGGCCCTTGGTGATGGTCAGCGTGATGGTCAGCTTTACGGAAGGCTCCAAGGAGCAGATGTGCAGCTCGGGATTCAACACCTTGAAAGAAGACAATCCTTTGGAGATGTCCTCAGCGGTAAATTCACTCTTGCCGCTGATTGTGAGGTTCGCAACCTCAGAGTCCACGGTTTCCACCATGCGGCGGAAACGCACCTGCTTGAGGTTCAGGATGATATCCTGCATTCCCTCGATGACGCCAGGGATGGTCTGGAATTCCTGCTGAACTCCGGAGATCTGGATCTGAGAGATGGCGAAACCTTCTAAGGAAGCGAGGAGAATGCGACGGAGGGCGTTGCCGATGGTTTGACCGTAGCCAGGCTCAAGGGGTCTGAACTCAAATCTTCCCACGGTCTCGGTGCCTTCGAGCATAATCACCTTGTCCGGTTTCTGAAATGCTAAGATTGCCATAGGTTTGGGGTGTTAAATTCTATTACTTGGAGTAGAGGTCAACGATGAGCTGTTCGTTGATGTTCTCAGGAATTTCCTCGCGGGCGGGGACATTCAGGAACTTGCCGGAAAGGTTGGCGGCGTCAAACTCCAGCCAGGAATACTTGGCGGCGGAGGCGATGCTGCTCTGGATAACCTCCAGGCTCTTGGAGCGCTCACGGACAGCGATAATCTGACCGGGCTTCACCTGGCAGGACGGGATGTTGCACACGATGCCGTCCAGGGTGATGTGACGGTGGAGGACCAGCTGGCGGGCGGCGGGACGGGAGGGAGCCAGTCCCAGACGGTACACCAGGTTGTCCAGACGGGCTTCCAGCAGGAGGATGAGGTTCTCACCGGTCTGTCCCTTCATGCGGGCGGCACGGGCGTAGGTGTTACGGAACTGACGCTCCAGCACACCGTACATGTACTTCACTTTCTGCTTCTCCTTGAGCTGGGTACCGTACTCCTTCTGCTTTTTGCGCTTGGCGGCCAGGCCGTGCTGTCCGGGAGGGGTATTTCTCTTTTCAAAGGTCTTGTCAGGGCCATAGATGGGCTCGCCGAACTTACGGGCGATGCGGGTGGTAGGACCAGTATATCTTGCCATAGTTTTTCTTCAATTAAAATTAAACTTTACGGCGGCCCTTGGGACGGCAACCATTGTGCGGCATGGGGGTGACGTCGATAATCTCGGTGACGATGATGCCTGCGTTGTTAATGGTACGGATGGCGCTCTCACGACCGGCACCCGGGCCTTTCACATAGCATTTCACCTTGCGGAGACCCGCGTCGAAAGCGGTCTTGGACGCATCTTCTGCGGCCATCTGGGCGGCGTACGGAGTGTTCTTCTTGGAGCCACGGAAACCGCACTTGCCAGCGGAAGACCAGCTAATCACCTGACCCTGGGCGTTGCACAGGGACACGATGACGTTGTTGAAGGTAGATGAAATATGGGCCTGCCCATAAGCGTCAACCTTGACAACTCTTTTCTTGGTAGTAGTAGTTTTCTTTGCCATAATTCATCAGACTTTACTTGGTTGCTTTCTTCTTGTTGGCAACGGTCTTCTTCTTACCCTTGCGGGTACGGGCGTTGTTCTTGGTGCTCTGACCACGGACAGGAAGGCCTGCGCGGTGGCGGATGCCACGGTAGCAGCCAATGTCCATGAGGCGCTTGATGTCCATCTGGACAGAAGAACGGAGTTCACCCTCAATCTTGTATTCGTTGTTGATGAGGGTACGGATAGCGGCGATCTGCTCGTCGTTCCAGTCTCCGACTTTAATGGAGCGGTCGATGCCACAGGTGTCCAGAATCTTCCGGGCAGAGCTGCGGCCGATTCCGAAGATATAGGTGAGACCTATCTCTCCGTGCTTGTTGTTCGGTAAATCAACACCGGCTATTCTTGCCATATTCTATCTGTACTTTTATTTGTTACACTTATTAACCCTGGCGCATCTTGAACTTGGGGTTCTTCTTGCAGATAACGTACAGGCGGCCTTTACGCCGGACAATCTTGCAGTCTTCGCTGCGTTTCTTGATGGAGGTCTTGACTTTCATCGTTATCTAGTTTTTATTTGTATCGGAAAGTTATACGTCCCTTGGTTAAATCGTAGGGTGAAATCTCAACTTTGACCCGGTCGCCGAGAAGGATATGGATAAAGTTCATCCTCATCTTACCGGAAATGTTGCAGAGGAGGACATGACCGTTCTCCAATTCTACGCGGAACATAGCGTTGGGAAGGGTTTCAATCACTGTACCATCCTGCTCGATAGCTACTTGTTTGGACATAGTCTGAAAATCACTGTTAAAATTTAATGGAACCGTCTTTCTCAATGTAATCGAAAGTGGAGAGCTGCTGGGCCCGGCCTTTCCGGACAACAACCGTAAGCTCGTAGTGAGCGGCATTCTTGTGATCGGCGGTGTGTACTGCCCAACCATTTCTTGCAAGATACACACCTCTGCCGCCTGCACAAATCATCGGCTCAATACAAATGGTCATTCCGTCCACAAGGCGTGCTCCGTGGCCCTTTCTCCCATAATTGGGGATGCCGGGGTCCTCGTGCATCTGTTTGCCCACTCCGTGTCCTTCGAGTTCGCGGACAACGGAAAAACCGAATGACTCTGCGTACGACTGCACCGCGTATCCGATATCGCCTGTCCGATTGCCTGCCACAGCGGCCTCGATTCCCTTGTACAGCGATGCCTTGGTGACATCCAGGAGCTTCCGGGTTTCGGCGTCCACCTCCCCTACAGGGAAGGTGTAGGCCGAATCTCCGTTATATCCTTTGTACAGGGTTCCGCAATCTACGGAAACGATGTCTCCCTCTTCGAGGGGGCGGTCGCTGGGAAAACCATGGACCACTACATCGTTCACGCTCATGCAGAGCGCCGCGGGAAAGCCATCGAAACCTTTGAAGGAAGGAACTGCACCGTGGTCGCGGATGAAGGTCTCGGCCACCTCGTTCAACTTCGCAGTTGTCACACCAGGGGCGACCAGTTTACCGACCTCGGCCAGTGTACGCGACACCAAATCTCCGTTGATGCGGAGCAGCTCAATCTCTTCTTCGGTCTTCGGCCTTACCATATCTTCTTTCGATAGTACATTCAAAATTACATGCCGGAACGTCCGGAAATGCGACCTGTCTTCATAAGACCGTCATAGTGACGCATGAGCAGGTAGCTTTCAATCTGCTGGAGCGTATCCAGGACAACACCCACCAGGATGAGCAGCGAGGTGCCGCCGAAGAAGGAGGCAAACTGGTTGTTCACACCCAGGACGTTGGCCAGGGCCGGCATACAAGCGATGAGACCCAGGGAAATGGCACCCGGCAGGGTGACTCTGGTCATGATGGAATCCAGGTACTCGGCCGTCTTCTTGCCGGGCTTTACGCCGGGGATGAAGCCGCCGTTCTTCTTCAGGTCTTCCGCCATCATGGTGGGGTTCACCGTAACGGCCGTGTAGAAGTACGTGAAGGCGACAACGAGAATGAAGAAGACGATGTTATACGGAACGCTGGTGTAGCTGGAGAAGGCAGCGGCGATTCCACGGGTGGACTCGTAATTGCCCAGCAGCATGGGGAACATCATCAGGGCCTGGGCGAAGATGATGGGCATCACGCCGGCAGCATTGATCTTGAGAGGGATATACTGGCGCACACCACCGTACTGCTTGTTGCCGATGACGCGCTTGGCGTACTGTACGGGAACTTTACGCACGGCCTGAACCAGTGCGATAGCAGCCAGGATAACCAGCACCCAGATAACCATTTCCACCACGAACATGATGAAACCGCCGTTGGCGGCGGAAGAGTCGAACTTCTGCATGAACTCTGCAACCAGAGCGTAAGGCAGACGGGCGACGATACCAATCATGATGATGAGGGAAATACCGTTGCCGATACCGCGGTCCGTGATCCGCTCACCCAGCCACATCACGAACATGGACCCGGCCATGAGGATGACGGTGGAGATGAGGCGGAACCAGAAGGCGCCCACCTTCATGGTGACGGCCTCGGCGGGAACCATGCTCACGACGTAAGCGGGGCCCTGGATGGCCAGCACCAGAACGGTGAGGTAGCGGGTAATCTGGTTCATCTTGCGGCGGCCGGACTCGCCCTCCATCTGCATCTTGCGGAAGGAAGGGACGAACATGCCCAGCAGCTGGACGATGATGGATGCCGAGATGTACGGCATCACACCCAATGCGAAGATACTGGCATTACCGAAGGCGCCGCCGGAGAACATGTTCAGCAGGCCGACAAGACCTTCCTGGGTACCGGCGATACCGCTCTTCAGGATATCGGGGCTGATGCCGGGAAGAAGGATAAAGCTGCCCAGACGGTAAACCAGCACAAGCAGGATCGTGTAGGCGATCCGCTTGCGCAGTTCTTCGATGTTGTAGATGTTGCGAAGTGTCTGAATAAACTTTTTCATCGCGACTCTTATTCAATTACGATTGCTTTACCTCCGGCAGCCTCAATCTTCTGGGTAGCAGATGCGGAGAAAGCATGGGCCTTCACCTGGATGGCGGCGGTGATTTCACCGTTGCCCAGCACCTTGACCAGTTCTCCCTTGGAGGCGATACCGGCGGTAATCAGGTTGTCCACGTCAAACTCCTTGATGTTGAGCTTCTCGCTCAGCGCCTGAAGGGTGGCCACGTTAACGGCCTTGAAAGCAACGCGGGTAGGGTTCTTGAAACCGAACTTGGGCAGACGACGCTGAATGGGCATCTGGCCGCCTTCGAAACCAACCTTGTGCTCGTAACCGGCACGGGCCTGGGCACCCTTGGTACCACGGGTGGCGGTGCCACCCTTGCCGGAACCCTGACCGCGGCCTACGCGCTTGCTGTTATGGGTTGCGCCCTTTGCGGGCTTCAGATTCTCAAGTTTCATCTCTAATCCTCCTTAGTCAATTACTTCATAAGAAACCAGATGGGCCACTTTGGCCAGCATGCCGCGGGTGATGGGCGTATCTTCCACTTCCACGGTCTGATGCATCCGGCGGATACCGAGAGTCTTGAGGTTTGCGATTTGACGCTTGGTCTCTCCATTCTTGGAGCGGACCTGGGTAATCTTTAGCTTTGCCATAGTCTCTCTCGAATTAACCGTTAAAAACTTTGCTCATGGGAATGCCACGGAGACCGGCCACGGTGTAAGCGTCGCGCATCTCGGTCAGAGCGGCGATGGTGGCTTTCACCAGGTTGTGGGGGTTGGAAGAGCCCTTGCTCTTGGCCAGCACATTGGCCACGCCGGCGCTCTCGAACACGGCACGCATGGCGCCGCCGGCCTTCACACCGGTACCGGGGGCAGCGGGTTTCATGAACACCTCTGCACCGCCGAAACGGGCCACCTGCTCGTGCGGGATGGTGGTATTGATTACGGGAACCTTCACCAGGTTCTTCTTGGCGTCCTCCACGCCCTTGGCGATGGCGGCGGTAACTTCGTTGGCCTTACCCAGACCGTAACCTACGACACCGTTCTCGTCTCCCACCACCACAATGGCGGCGAAGCGGAAGTGACGGCCACCCTTGGTGACCTTGGTGACGCGGTTGATGGCTACCAGTCTGTCCTTGAGTTCAAGGTCAGAGGTCTTTACTCTTTTTACGTTTGAATTTGCCATAGTAGTCTCAATCATTAGAAGGTGAGGCCGCCTTCACGGGCAGCGTCTGCCAGGGATTTAACTCTGCCGTGGAAGAGATAACCTCCGCGGTCGAATGCGACAGCCGTGATACCGGCGGCGAGGGCGCGCTCGGCGATGGCCTTGCCCACGATGGCAGCAGCCTCGATACCGTTCTTACCCTTGGTCTGGGCGGCAAGAGCCTTGTCGTTGGAGGCGGCGGCCACCAAGGTCTTGCCCTCGAGGTCGTTCACCACCTGGACGTAAATCTGCTTGTTGGAGCGGAACACAACCATGCGGGGACGCTCGGCGGTGCCGTTCACGTGCTTGCGGATACGATAGTGGATCCGTCTTCTTCTTTCAATTCTATTCAATGCCATAACTCTTTCCTCCTAATTATTTGGCCGAAGCAGTTTTACCAGCCTTGCGACGAAGCTGCTCGCCCACAAACTTGATACCCTTGCCCTTATACGGCTCAGGACGGCGGAAGCTGCGGATTTTGGCGGCCACCTGGCCCACCAGCTGCTTGTCGGCGCTCTTGAGAATGAGGATGGGATTTTCACCCTTGCGAACCTGCGGGGTTTCTGCGGTGACCTCGGCGGGGAGCATAATCTGGATGTCGTGGGAATAACCCAGGGACATGGTCAGGAGCTGGCCCTGTGCCACTACGCGATAACCCACGCCTACGAACTCCTGCTTGATGGTGAAGCCTTCGGAGACACCCACCACCATATTGTGAACCAGGGCGCGGTACAGGCCGTGCATGGAACGGAAGCGGGGGAGGTCGCTGGGACGGGTGAACTTGATTTCATTTCCCTCGATGGTCACGGTGATATCCGGATCCACCTTCTGGCACATCTCGCCATGAGGGCCTTTCACCTTCACGATATTACCGTCCAAGAGCTCTGCCTTGGTACCGGCCGGAAGGACTACAGGTAATTTACCGATTCTTGACATAATGTTAGGTACGATTAGTAAACATAGCAAATAACCTCACCGCCCACATTCAGCTCCTTGGCTTCCTTGTCGGTGATGACGCCCTTGGAGGTGGACAGGATGGCGATACCCAGGCCGTTCAGGACGCGGGGCATACCAGCCACATCGGCATATTTTCTGAGACCGGAACGGCTCACGCGCACAATGCTCTTGATGGCAGCGGCCTTGGTCTCGGGATGATACTTGAGGGCGACTTTGATGGTGTTGTAAGGCGTACCCTCAACCAGCTTGTAGCTGAGGATGTAACCTTTTTCGCACAGAATCTTGGTGATGGCGAGCTTCATGTTGGAAGCCGGGATTTCCACCACTTTCTTACCGGCACGGTAAGCGTTACGGATTCTGGTCAGATAATCTGCAATGGGATCAGTCATTTTTTTGTCTTTTTGTGGACCGGCGCACTTGGACGCCCGATATCCGATTGTTAATAAATTAAAGGATTACCAGCTGGCCTTCTTGACGCCGGGGATGAGGCCCTGGGAGGCCATTTCGCGGAACTGGATACGGCTGAGGCCGAATTCACGCATGTAACCCTTGGGACGACCGGTAAGGGAGCAGCGGTTGTGGAGACGTACGGGGCTGGCGTTCTTGGGGAGCTTG
Organism: uncultured Bacteroidia bacterium; assembly: GCA_902794615.1. Classification (GTDB taxonomy): domain Bacteria; phylum Bacteroidota; class Bacteroidia; order Bacteroidales; family UBA932; genus Cryptobacteroides. The sequence continues at coordinate 8,379 of CADBHY010000020.1, read as the reverse complement.
TCCAGGGCGGCGTAATCGCCGGCTTCCTTCAAAGCAGCGCGCTTGGCGGCGTACTTAGCAACTAATTTCGCGCGTTTTACTTCGCGAGCTTTCATTGATTCCTTTGCCATGCTACTATTTTAGTTATTGTGTTTCTTGAAAGGAAGGCCGAAGGCTTTCAGGAGGGCGTGAGCCTCTTCGTCAGTCTTGGCGGTGGTAACGAAGGTGATTTCCACACCGTGGATGCGGGGGTTCTTGTCAATCTCGATTTCAGGGAAGATAATCTGCTCCTTGATACCGAGGGTGTAGTTACCCTGGCCGTCCATCTTCTCGGAGATGCCGTTGAAGTCGCGGATACGGGGCAGGGCCACACGAATCAGACGCTCCAGGAACTCGTACATGCGGACGTCGCGGAGGGTGACCTTTGCGCCGATGGGCATGCCCTTACGGAGTTTGAAGTTGGAAATATCCTTGCGGGAGTTGGTGATGACAGCCTTCTGACCGGCGATGATGGAGAGTTCCTCAGCGGCCTCCTCGACCATCTTCTTGTCCTGGGTGGCGTCACCCACGCCCTCATTGAGGGTAATCTTAACGAGCTTGGGAACCTGCATCACGGTGGTGTAGGAGAACTGCTTCATGAGAGCGGGAACAATCTCCTCCTTGTAAGCCTTCTTCAGGTCCGGGGTGTATCCGGTAGGAAGCGCCTGGGCTTCTACGGGTTTTGCTGCTTTCTTTGCCATAATTACTTAATCTCCTCTCCGGTTGTTTTAGCGATGCGGACCTTCTTTCCGTCCACCTCTTTGTGGGCAACCTTGGTGGCCTTGCCGTTGGCGTCCATCAGGTTCACATTGGAGATGTGGATTCCGGCTTCCTGTTTTACAATACCGCCCTGGGGGTTCTTGGGGTTGGGTTTGGTGTGCTTGGACACCATGTTCACACCCTCAACGATTACGCGATCCTTCTCGCGCAGAACCTCGAGGACCTTTCCGGTCTTTCCCTTGTCGTTACCGGCATTCACATACACGGTATCGCCTTTCTTGATGTTGAACTTTTTCATAACTCTCTACGCTTTAAAGGACTTCGGGGGCCAGGGAAACAATTTTCATGTAGTTCTCGCGGAGTTCGCGGGCCACGGGGCCGAAGATACGGGTGCCGCGGAGTTCGCCGGCGCCGTTCAGCAGAACGCATGCATTTTCATCGAAACGGATATAGGAACCGTCCGGGCGACGGATTTCCTTCTTGGTGCGGACCACCACAGCCTTGGTAACGGTGCCCTTCTTGATGTCTCCACCGGGGATGGCACTCTTGACAGTCACGACGATGGTCTCGCCGATGGTTGCATAACGGTGGCGGGTACCACCCAGCACACGGATGCAGAGGACTTCCTTTGCTCCGCTGTTGTCAGCAACCGTTAAACGTGATTCCTGCTGTATCATAATTACTTGACTTTTTCTACGATTTCAACTAATCTCCACTTCTTGGTCTTGCTCAGGGGACGGGTCTCCATGATGCGGACGGTGTCGCCCTCGGAGCATTCGTTGTTGGCGTCCTCGGCAACGAACTTGGTGGTCTTCTTTACGAACTTGCCGTAAATGGGGTGCTTCTCGTGGGTTTCTACAGAAACAACGATGGTCTTGTCCATTTTATTGGAAACCACGATGCCCACTCTTTCTTTACGAAGATTTCTTTCCATAGGTCGATGCTTGGTTTAGTTCTGCTGTTTCTCTTTCTCGGCCAGGATGGTAATCATGCGAGCGATATCCTGACGGGTCTTGCGAATCTTGGAGGTGTCCTCCAGGGGAGAGATCGCATGATTGAGCTTCATGGTGTCGAGGTTGTTTTTCTCGAGGTCGATGCGGTCGCGCAGATCGGCAACGGACATCTCACGTACTTCGGATACTTTCATTTTCTTCTCCTCCAAATGATTATTCTTCTACATAGTCCCTGCGAACCACGAACTTGGTGGCGACGGGAAGCTTGTTGGCGGCAAGACGCATGGCCTCCTTGGCGGTGGCGAGGGACACGCCCTCAGCCTCGAAGAGGATGCGGCCGGGAGTGATGGGAGCTACGAAGCCCTGGGGGTCACCCTTACCCTTACCCATACGGGTATCCAGGGGCTTGGCGGTGAACGGCTTCACAGGGAAAACACGGATCCAGATCTGACCTTCACGGTTCATGCGGCGGGAGATGGCCTGACGGGCAGCCTCAATCTGCTGGGCGGTAAGCCAGCAATTCTCAAGGTTCTTGAGGCCGAAGGAGCCGAATGCGAGCTGGTTTCCTCTTCCGGAATTGCCCTTCATGCGGTTCTTCTGTTCCCTTCTGAATTTTGTTCTTTTAGGCTGTAACATTGCTGTAATGTTTTTAAAATTTCCTTTTTAACCCCTAACTCATTGAAACTCAGCTGGTTGGGTGCATTTTGCTCCAATTTTGGGATTGCAAAGTTACAAAAAAAATCTGATTCACCAAATATTTTTGCCCTATTTTTGAACATTTTCGACCACGGGTTTTAAGTGTTAACCACATGGAAAATGAGCGAGTTACGGATATTGTTCAAAAAAACTTCCCGCCATTTTCGACCACAGCAGACAGCCTCTTTCTGTTTGGTAAATTTTTTGCAAGTAAGTACCTTTGCGCGAGAAATGAAAAGCGTCCGTCATATCGTCCTTGCATCGGCCCTGCTGCTTCTGCTTCCCATAGGGGCGGGAGCGCAGAACCACATCCGCCGAGCCATGGACAAAGCCCGGGAAAGGCGGGAGGAGATGGCCCGTCGCCAGGTTCAGGCCGATGGCGTCGAAGGCGGCCGGGGCTATCTGCGCATGCGGGTGGAAAACGGAGACACCACCTATCTTGACGCGCTCCCGCCCGTCTATGTCTTCGAGCGCGGAAAAGCCCGGAGCCAGAAACAGTGGAGGGCCTATTACAAGCTGGTCTGGCGCTTCGCCCGCGTGTACCCGTACGCGCAGGCGTCCGGGCAGCTGATTAAACAGGTGGACAGCACCCTCAACGCAGGACACTACCGCGGACTCAAGAAAGAGCGCTACATCGACGCCGTCCAGAAACAGCTCTTCCGGGACTTTGAAAAGCCGATGCGCAACATGAGCATCCAGCAGGGGGCGCTCCTTCTGAAACTTATCAACCGGGAAACCGGCCTCACGCCCTACATCATCATCAAGGACTACAAGAACCGCGTAGCCGCCGGCTTCTGGGAGGCCGTGGCCAAACTGTTCGACAACAGCCTCAAGGCAGGCTACGACCCCACCGGGGCCGATGCCAACATTGAGGAGCTGGTGCAGATATGGAACGCCGGGGAGTTCCCGGCGCTCTACTGGTCCATCTTCTGGGAAGAACCGCCGCAGGTGACAGTGCCGGAACCGTATCTATGACCGGGCGGTCAAACTTCCCTCCGTAGCATCGAAAACCAGCCAGTTGGGAGCGGTCATCCAGTCTCCCAGCATCATCAGGCGGGCCTGCCCCACGGGCATGTCCACCCGGCAGTGGTAATGGCCGAAGACAAAGTAATCCACCGGCTGATGCTTCTGGAAGCTGCGGCAGTAGCGGTAGAGGGGCTCATCGGCCCCTTTGAAGGCATAGGAGATGGGCTTCCCCTCACGGGAGCGGCGGCTCCAGCCATTGCCCAGGCGGAAGGCCATCCAGGGATGGAGGGAGGAGAAAAGCCGCTGCAGAAAACGGCAGTGGAAAACGGCCTTGATGAATTTGTAGCGGTAATTGCCGGGGCCCAGGCCGTCTCCGTGGCCCAGGCAGAAGGTCTTGGTGCCGATTCTGGTCATATAGGGCTGACTCAGCTTCTGCATCCCCAGCTCCTCGAAGTAGCGGTAGGTCCAGATGTCGTGGTTGCCCGGGAAAAAGAATACCCCGACGCCCTTGTCCATGAGTTCCGCTAAGGCGCCGAAAACCCGCACATAGCCCTTGGGCACCACGTCCCGGTATTCGTACCAGAAGTCCCAGATGTCTCCCAGCAGGTAAAGGGCCGACGTGCGGACGGGGTCGATCCCCCGCAGAAAGTCCACGAAAGCCTTTTCCCGGGCCGCCGCATCGCCCACCTGCAGACCCAGGTGGACGTCGGAGACAAAGTATGTCAGGGAGCGGTCCAATTTACGCAAAAATGAAAAGGACGGAGGCCACCAGCAGGCAGTACAGGGCAAACCACATGAGTTTGGCCTTCTTCACGATGGCAATCATCCACTTGCAGGCGAAAAGCCCGCTCACGAAAGCCGACACGAAGCCGAGACACAGGGCCAGGGAGCCCACGCCGCCGCCGAAAGACTCACTTCCCAAGGCCACCTTGAGAAGATCCAGGCTCTGCTCCCCGATGATGGGAATGAGCACCATCAGGAAAGAGAACTGGGCCATGGACTCGCGTTTGACGCCGGTCAGAAGGCCGGTGGAAATGGTGCTGCCGCTTCGGGACACGCCCGGAATGACGGCGAACGCCTGGGCCAGACCCACCACGAAGGCCTGCCAGTAGGAGATCCCGTTGCGGGTATCCTTGGCGGCCGGCACCTTGAAGCGCCGCCCGGCATTGTCCGACACCCACAGCAGACAGGCCGTAATGTACAGCCCCCCAGCCACCTGTTTGAGCGAGCCGCTGAACAGGGCGTCCACCTGGTCCTTGAACAGGAAGCCCACCAGGGCCACCGGAATCAGGGACACCAGGATTTTGCACACGTAGTCCGTCTCGTCGTTATACTTGAACTTGAAAAAACCCTTAAGCAGCTGCCAAATCACGCTCCAGAACACCACAATGGTGGCCAGCACGGTAGCAAAATGCACCGTGACAGTAAAATCCAGGAAGCCCTCTGCATCGGCCCCTACAAGTTCTTTGAAAATCATCAGATGCCCCGAACTGGATACCGGCAGAAACTCCGTGAGCCCCTGCACAATCCCAAGTAAAATCGCCTGCCACCAATCCATAAAAATTACGCTTTAAATTTACCCATAATTGCAATGACTTCCAGCACGATACCCGCCACAATCACGATGGGCGCGACCACCAGGCGGCGGAAATCAAACATGGCGTAGTTGAACACCTGGGGGTCGTCGGAACCGCCGCCGCTCAGAAGGAGGAAACCGGCGGCCATGACCAGCAGCCCCGCTATCATGAGGCGCAGCCCCTTGGCCGTTATGGCCATCTTGCCGGACGGGTCCGGCTTTTCTGTCTTTTTTACCATTCTAATATGCGTATAACTGGTCTCTGTTGTATCCCACCAGCCGGTTCACCACCAGGAAGGTGCTGAAGGTGGAAACCGTAAGGCCCACCAGAATCATGACGGCCATGGTATAAAGGAGACTGTCCAAAGTGAAAATCTTGAAAAGCTGGGCAAACTCGTCCCGGAGCACGAAGAGGCCGCCCACCAGCAGCAGGATGGCAATGAGGGCGGCAAAAAGGCCCTGCAACGCGGCCCTGCCCACAAAGGGCCTGCGGATGTAGGCGCGGGTGGCTCCCACCAGGTGCATGGTATGAATGCTGAAACGGCGGTTGAAAAGGTCCAGCCGGACGGTATTGCCGATAAGGACAAAGGAGATAAACAGCAGGACGGCCACCATGATGGTGAGCGCCAGGGATATCTTCCGAAGGTTCTCATTGAGGGCATCCACCAGGGAGGTCTGGTACACCACCTCGTCCACCAGGGCCGATTCCGACAGCCGGGCCTTCAGGATTTGGAGGCTGTCGGCCTGGACATAGGGCGCCTCCAGGTTCACGTCGATGGAAATGGGGATGGGGGCCTGCTCGAAGACGGTCAGGAAATCCTTGCCCAGCAGGCGCGTCATCTCTTCCTTCCCCTGCTCGCGGGAGATGTAGTGCGTGGCCCTTACGCCGGGGATGGCCGCTATCTTGGACTCGTAGCGAAGCGCCTCCTCTTCCGTCACCTGCTCTTTCAGGAGCACATTGACCTGGAGATTCTCCTTGAAATAGTCTCCCACCTCCCGGGCATTGATGACCAGAAGGGTGCCCACTCCCACCAAAAGCAGGACCAGGGATAGGCTGATGACCGTGGAAATCCAGGCGGTGACAAGCCTGCGACGCATGACCGAGTTCTTCATTTGGCCTCAAAGTTACGCAAACCGCCGAAAAACTCAAAAATTTTTAGTAACTTTGTGGGTTAAATAATAGTATTATGGGAGATTCCGCCAAGAAGATTTTGTTCGTCAACGCCCAAATGTGCCCCTACCTTCCGGAAAGCCGGATGGCCAAGGTGTGCCGGGAACTGCCGCAGGGAATCCAGGAAAGGAAGAAGGAAATCCGCGCCTTCATGCCCCGCTACGGCTGCATCAACGAACGGAAGAACCAGCTCCATGAGGTTATCCGCCTGTCCGGGATGAACATCATCATCTCGGATGTGGACCGTCCTCTGGTTATCAAGGTCGCCTCCATATCGGCCGCCCGCATCCAGGTCTATTTCATTGACAACGAAGACTATTTCCGCCGCAAACAGATAGACCGGGACGACAACGGACAGTTTTTCCCGGACAATGGCGAGCGGGCCATCTTCTTTGCCCGCGGCGTCTTGGAAACCGTGAAAAAACTGCGCTGGGCCCCCGATATCATCCACTGCAGCGGCTGGATTTCCCACGTACTCCCCCTTTACCTGAAGAAGGCCTACAACGAAGACCCCATCTTCACGCAGTCCAAGGTGGTGCTCTCCCTCTATGACGACAGCACGCCGGAAAAGCTTTCCGAAGGCTTTGCCCAAACCATCCGCATGGGAGACATCGGCCCGGAAGACGTGAGCGTCCTTACGCCGGAAGCCAGCGGCATAGAACTTGCAAAATTAGCTGCGCAGTATTCCGACGGCATCATCCTGGGCGCCCCCGACGTGAACCCCGCGCTGGTGGAGCATGCCAAGGGAACGGGACTTCCCCTCCTCCCCTTCGACGAGGCGTCCCTCTCCGACGGAAGCTACATGGACAAATACAACGCATTTTACGACAAGCTGTTAGCATGAACAAATCCCTCCCGGTCCTCGCACTCTTGCTGGCCGTAAGCGCAAGCTCCTGCATCAAAGTGGACAACAGCCTTGGGAAAGGCTTGGTGGACAAGAGTCTGATTTTCAACACATACACGGTAGAATATCCCTTGGAGGACATTCTGCAGAAACCCTCCGAGGCCCTTTCCGGCTATTCGGATTCCCGCATTGCCGTAGGCGCCATCCGGGACGACGTGTTCGGCCTCACCACCCGGGAAGCCGCCTTCACCCTGATGCCGGCACTGGACTACATCGACTTCGGGGACAACCCCAAGGCGGTGAGCTTTTCCCTGAATTTTGAACGGGACACCGTCTCCTGTGCCGACGATTCCCAGGCCCACATCATCCAGAACATCTACGTGACGGAGCTCACCAAGAGGCTGCCCGAATCCGGAGAAGACACCCGTAACACCCAGGAGATACCCCACGGAAGCAAACTTATCACCAACGGGCCCATCGCCTACAACGGCACCACCGACCTTACATTCAATTTCACGCAGGAATTTGCCCAGGATTACCTGGACCTGCTCATTATGGTGGGGCCCACCTTCGTCGATCGAGGACAAACCGTAGAAATTGAAAAGTACGACGAGATTGTAGAAAACATCCCCGGCATCCATCTGCGCACAGATGTCCCGGAAGGGACGGGAGGCCGCATCAACCTCTTCAACTTCTCCAGCCTGTCGGTTTCCAGCAACTACTACGTCCGCAACAACAATGTGGGAAAACTGGTTGTCAACAGCGACTGGGACGGCGAGAGGAAAGACTCCACCTTCCTGATTTATCCCGGAGAACCCGAACTCTATAACGAAGAGGAGTTCCTGGAAAACAACACCAAGTTCTACCAGTACTGCTTCAACCGCACCACCCAGTCCACCACAAGCAGAAACGCCTCCGACAAAATCTACGTAGAGGGCGGCGGCGGCATCAAGCCGGTGATTCGCGCCAAGGAACTGCAGGAACTCACCCGCAAGGCCGTCCTGTCCAAAGACGGAGACCCGGAAAAAGCCGTCATCGTAAAGGCCACCATCGAGCTTCCTTTCGAGATGCCGGAGGATTACACGCAGATGAAGTATTTCCCTTCCATCCTGAGCCCCACCATTCAGAAAGACGTCAAGAACGATGAGGGCGTGGCACGTCCCACCTTCGCCGGACTCACGGATGCCTCCGTCAGCGCCGAAGACCAGGGAGACATAGACCGGTCCAACCTCCTCTACTCTCCGGACGTCACCTACCATGTGCAGGAACTCCTGACCAGGACAGACTTGGACACCGCCACCGACGCCGACATCTGGCTCCTGACCATCTTCCAGGAACAGGTGGCACAGGCCAGCGGCTCGCTCATGGACAACGAGTATTACCGCAACCTCATGTATGCCAGCTACTATAACAGCATTTACGGCGGCGGCTACGG
>CADBHY010000019.1 GCA_902794615.1 uncultured Bacteroidia bacterium | reverse complement strand
CAGGTTGTTTTCCAGCAGCAGGAGGTTGTTCCGGTAGTTCAGGAAGAGCTTGAAGGGAGACTCGTTGCGGAGGGTTCCGCCGCCGATGTGATAAACGGCCGATGCGGGCACCACCGTCACTTTCCAGCCTCTGAGCTGCATTCTCCAGCACAGGTCGATTTCTTCCATGTGGGCGAAAAAACGCTCGTCCAGGCCACCCAGGGCTTTCCATACGCTGGAGCGCACCACCAGGCAGGAGCCGCTAACCCAAAGTACGTTCTGCGGGCTGTCGTACTGCCCGTGGTCCTTTTCCACTTTCTGCATAATCCGGCCCCGGCAGAAGGGATATCCGTAGCGGTCTATAAGGCCGCCGGCCGCTCCGGCATATTCGAAGATGTCACGCTGACGCCAGGAGAGGAGCTTGGGGCCGCACGCTCCGCACTGCGGATGGCTGTCCATCCAGTCCGTAAGGGGCTTCAGCCAGCCTTCCGGCACTTCGATATCGCTGTTGATGAGGACATAATAGTCGGCTTCAATCATTTCCAGGGCCCGGTTGTAGCCTCCGGTGAAGCCGTAATTATTCTCTAAGAGGATGAGCGGCACCTGCGGGAAATGAGCCTGGAGGAAGGGCACGGAATCATCGGCCGATGCATTGTCCGCCACAAAAACCTGGGCGTCCTGCCCCTCGCAGGAGGCAAGAAGGCCCGGCAGGAATTGCTCCAGGTAATTCCGGGTGTTGTAATTCAGTATGACAACGGCCGTTTTCATTTTTTTCCAAAAATAACCACTTTAAGCGCTGAAATCCACGTCTTTGAAGGCCAGGGTGGGCACCAGCTTGGACAGGCAGGGACGGGCGTCGGAGGCTGCTATGAGCAAATTGTTCCACAGGCCGATGAAATTGCCCGTGATGAGCATTTCCCGGATGGGGTGTACCCGTTTTCCGTCCCGGATGAGGAAACCCTCTATACCATAGGAGAAGTTGCCGGTGGCCGGGTTGGAGTTGCCTCCGTTGAAACCGGTGACCAGGATGCCTTCTCCCACCTTCTGAAGCACTTCTTCCAGGTTTTTGCAGGCTCCGTGGGGAAGGACTTTCACGCGGGTGGCGTCCTCGACGGTGGGCTCCATTTCCATCTTGCGGGCCATGTAGGTGTTGAGGAAATAAGTCTTTACCACCCCTTTCTCAATAAGGGGCATTTCCCGCGTAGCCACCCCCTCGCTGTCAAACAGGCGGCAGCCGGTGTCTCCCGGCGTCCGGGGGCAGTCCAGGATGGTGAGCGCTTCCGGAAAGACTTTCTGGCCCAGCGTGTCTTTCAGGAATGAATTTTTCTGTTGCAGGCTGTAGCCTCCCAAGGCACTGAGCAGGGGAGTGAGCAGTTTGGAGGCACATTCGGTGTCCACGATGAGGGTGTATTTCCCGCTTTTTACTTCCTGCGGACCAATCTGCTCCATGGCCCGCTGGCAGGCTGTCCGGGCGCAGCCTTCTATGGCCAGGTCCTGGAGGCGTGGCGTGGCGTCCCACCAGTAAGAGGAGAAATGGCGGCCTTCGGCATCCTCCACAGTGCTTTCGTAGCCAATTTCAAAGGAGGTTTCCGTATGGCGGGCAAACAGCCCCTGGGAGTCTATTGTAAGGCTGTCGAAGACGGAATCCGAGTATTCGCCTTCCTCAGCGATAAGCCGAGGAAAGGCGGAAGACACCTCTTTGCCCGATGCCGGATGATAAAAGGAAGAAGCCAAAGCCATTTTTCGGCGGTCTGCGGCTGTGAGCTTCTCGTATGCAGGGTCGTACAGGTTCAACTCCCGTCCGCTGACGGCATCCTTAGCCAATCTTTCCGGGGCCGGAAGGTCACGGTAAGGGTCTGGCTCAAGCATTTTCACCGTGTCGATGGCGCTTCTCACGAAGGCTTCCAGCTCCTCCCGCTCCAGGCGGTTGGAAGAGAAGGCGCCGTACTTGCCGTCGACAAAAAGCTGAAGCTGCAGGCTGCGGTCCAGGGCATGGGCGGTCTTGTCCACCTCTCCGTTTAGCAGGCCCACCAGGTTCATCAGGCTCTTGGAGAGGGTGATGCGCACTTTCTGGGCTCCGCTACGGAGGGCGTAATCCAGGCAGTGCCTTGCCAGCGCCATCTCAGCTTCTGTGAGCGTGGAATGTAAAGTGTTGTCTGTCATTACTTTATGTAAATCCTCCTCTCCATAATCAATTGTTTCCATATCACGGGACTACTCGCCACCAACAGTCAGGTTTCCGATCAGTACGGTGGGAATGCCGCAGCTCACGGGGACGGACTGCTCTTTCCCGCAGGTCCAGGCGCCAGGGTCTACGGCCAAGTCATCGGCCACGCCCCGGATATCGGCCAGGGCGGCGGGACCGTTGCCGATAATGTTGATATCCTTCACGGGACGGGTGAGGCGGCCGTTCTCGATGAGAAAACCGGCCTTCACATAAAAGGTGAAGTCTCCTTCTCCAATCTGCACCTGCCCGTTGGAAAATTCATCTACATAAATGCCCTTGGAAACCTCTGCGATAAGGTCTCCCGCCTTGGCCGTTCCGCTCTCCATGTATGTGGCCCGCATGCGGGGAATGGGAGCGTAGCGGAAACTTTCCCGCCGGCCGTTTCCGGTGGGACGCACGCCGTAATGGGCGGCGGAAATGCGGTCGTGGAGGTAGGAGGTGAGCACTCCGTCCTCTACCATATAGGTCTTCTGGCCGGGGACGCCCTCGTCGTCGTAGTTGAGGGCTCCGCGGTTGCCCGTCAGGGTGCCGTCGTCAATGATTTGGATGCCGCGGGGGCATATCTGCCGGCCCATCTTGTCGGCGAAGATGGAGGTCCCCTTGCGGTTGAAATCGGCCTCGAAGGCATGGCCCATGGCCTCGTGCAGGAGGATGCCGGAAGCGCCGGCGCCCATCACCACGGGCATCTGGCCGCCCTTGGGCCTGCCGGCGGCAAAGCGCTCGTCTATGCCTTTGACCACTTCATCGGCCATTTCCCTGATGAGACTCTCCGAGAGCATTTCCGCCCCGCAGCGGAAACTCCGGGAGACGGATTTGTTCTCCGTGACGCCGCCCTGTTCGAAAACGGCCGACAGCGACACACTGCCCATGGGACGGGTGTCCCATTTGAGCTCTCCGTAGGAGTTGAACATGAGGATGTCGCTCATTTGGAAGGCCAGGTTGGCCATCAGCTTGATGATGCGGCGGTCGCGGGACTTCACTTCGGCCTCCATCTGCTGGAGGAAGGGGAGAAAGCTGCTCATGGGCGTTTCCCGCCAGGACTCCCGGACCGGATAGCGGTCTGCGGCCGGATTGGGCTCTCCGCGGCTGGGATTGGGGGTGCCGTAAGGGCTGACATCGGCCGTGCCCGAGGCAATCTGGGCCGCCGCCTTGGCGCAGGCAAGCATGTCTTCCCAGGCGGTGCTTTCGCAGTAGGCGTAGCCGGTTTTTTCTCCGCTGAGCACGCGCACTCCCAGGCCGTAGTCTATGTGGCTGCCGCCGGAGGTGACGGCTCCGTCCCTCAGCAGCAGGCTGCCGTAGGTGGTGTTTTCGAAGTAGAGGTCTGCGTAGCTGCCGCCGGAGCGGAGGGCTTCCTCCACCAGTTTCTGCATCACGCTCCTTTCTACCGCGAAGGTATGGAAATAATACTCTTTATTCTGAATCATTCTGATAGGGGACGCCGTCGTGCGCTAAGGGCGCCTTGGCTATTTCTTTGGCAATGTGCTCCGTCACTTCGCGGATGGGCGTGTTGTCCTCCGTCTGTTCCGACACCAAAGCCCTGATTTTATTGTATTTCTCCATGTCGCGGATGATGAGGCCCTTGGAGGAGCCTTCGGCCACCACGGAGAAAGGCGGGGCGGAATTGTCGGCCAGAATCCACTTGTCGCAGGTTTGCATGTAGTTGTGGAAGAGGTAGCTGAGCCCCATCATGTACCGGCGCCGGATGGTTTCTTCCGGAATGTTGTGGCCGCCGGCCTTGACGCGGGCCGCCACCCGTTGCACGGCAATGTCCGGACTGCTGAGCCAGAAGTAGAGAACGGTTACGTAATAACCCATCTGCTGGGCGCTGCGTGCCATCTTGATGAGGGCCCGCGTGGCCAGGGTGGTCTCGATGCAGAAGTCTTCCCGGCGGTCAAAAAGGTATTTCACCTTCTTGAGCATCAGGCGGCTGGCCGTGATGTAGGCGCTCTCCGGGGCGAAGGGCGAGAGGTGTTTGGCGAATTCGTCCGAATTCACGAACTCGGAGCAGTCCAGCAACTCCGGGAGGACGTCGTACGAAGCCGTCGTCTTCCCGGAGCCGTTAGGACCGGATATGATATACAGTCTGGGCAAAATCTTCTCTGTTGGCCGAAGGCCTCGGGGGATAATAGGGGGCAGAGCCCCCTCAAATTCCCGAGGCGGCTACTCGGTAGCGGCCTCCAGTTTCTTCATCATGGAGAACATGAAGATGGCGGAGACTACGCACACGGCCAGGAACACGCTCCATACCACCCACAGCGGGAGGGGACCCCAGAGGTGACCGCCCACCTGTACCAGGAAATTACCCAGGGCGGTGGCTACGAACCACATACCCATCATCATACCCTTGTACTTGGGAGGCGCCACCTTGGAGACGAAGGAGATGCCCATGGGGCTCAGCAGCAGTTCTCCGAAGGTGAGGATAAGGTAAACCGAGATGAGCCAGTAGGGCGAGACCAGGGTTTCCTGCGCGGTTCCGCGTACCGTCGCCTGCACGTCGGGCGTATTGAGGCCGATGGAGGCAAAGGCCATGAGGGCGAAGGCGATGGCGGCCACCAGCATGCCATAGGCAATCTTGCGGGGGGCGGAAGGCTCCTTTCCCTTCTTGGCCAGGGCACCGAAGATGGCCATGGAAACCGGCGTGAGGGCCACCACATAGAACGGGTTGAAGTGCTGGAAGATGGGGGCGCTGATCTCGATGGAGCCGCTCAGGCGGGTATATTGCCATACGAGATAGGCACAGGCCAGGACCACGACGCCCACTCCAATCCACTTGCCCTTCTGGGACGTTTCCTTGTCAAAGATGGAGAAAAGCGCATAGACGATGGCAATCACCGCCACCAGGTTCCATACCACGAACGGCATGGAAGCAATGCCCTGGGTGCTTCTTTCCGTGAATTCATCGGCAAAATAGGTGAGGGTGAGACCGTTCTGGTGGAAACTCATCCAGAAGAAGATGACCACGGCGAATACCAGGAAGAGGGCGACCATGCGTTTTTTTGTCTGCTCCGGCGTAAGGGTGTCCACCACCTGGGCTTTTTCACCTTTCCGGTGACCGCCTTCCACGTGCTTGAACCAGCTGCGGCAGGCGTAGTAGATGGCGATGGAGACAATGAGGGAGACGCAGGCCACGGCAAAGGAGAAGTGGTAGGCGGCGTTTCCGTCAAAGCCGATGGAGATGGCCCACTCGCGGATCTTGATGGCGGCGGTGGGGGCGAAGAGGGCGCCGATATTGATGGCCATGTAGAACAGGGAGAAGCCGGAATCCCGCTTGGCGGCAAACTGGGGCTCGTTGTAGAGGTCACCTACCATCACCTGGAGGTTGCCTTTGAACAGGCCGGTTCCGAAGCCTATCAGGACGAGGGCGGCAATCATGGCTACCAGGGCGGTGGTGCCTCCTCCCAGCGGGACGGAAAGCAGCAGGTAGCCCAGGAACATGACGATGATGCCGGTGGTGACCATCTTCCCGAAGCCGAATTTATCGGCCATGATACCTCCGATGAGGGGGAAGAAGTACACCAGCATGAGGAAGGAACTGTAGATGGTTCCCGCCGTTCCTGCAGAAAGGCCGAAGTTGGCCCTGAGGAAGAGGGCGAACACGGCAATCATGGTGTAATAGCCAAACCGTTCACCGGTGTTGGCGAGTGCCAGGGCGAAAAGCCCTTTGGGTTGTCCTTTGAACATATTGCGATTACTTTTATTGTTTGACAGGGATGTTGGCGAGCACGGCTTTCAGGTACTCCCAGGTGCGTGCCACGGAGGCAATGTTCACCTTCTCGTCCGGGCTGTGCGGATACTTGATGGTGGGGCCTACGGAGACCATCTCCCAGGCCGGATATTTGGCACCCATGATGGCGCATTCCAGGCCGCCGTGGGTGGCCATAATCTTCATGGGATGGCCGTAAACTTTCTGGAACTGCTCCATCATCACCTTGTTGATGGGGGTGTCCAATTTGGGTGTCCAGCCGGAATAACCGCCCTTGAATTCTATCTTGTCGGCCCCGGCCAGTTCATAGACACAGCGGATGCGCTCTGCCAGGTAGGCCTTGGAGGAATCTACTGCGCTTCTCATGAGGCTGTGGATGGTGATAGTTCCTTTTTCCGTGCGTACGATGGCCAGGTTCACGGAGGTTTCCGTAAGCCCCTCCATGGTCTGGCTCATGCGTACGACTCCGTGCGGGGATACCAGGATGGCCTTGATGGCGCGGAGCATCACGGAGCTCTGGATGTATTTGGGAGCGGCGGGGCCTTCCTTCACGTAGAGGGCGGCCGAGGGGTCGGATTCTTGGAATTCCTTTTTAATCTCTTCGAAGGTGGTGTCTATCAGGTGTTTGACGGCGGAAATATTCTCCTCGGGGACGGCAATCTCCGCTGTGGCCTCGAAAGGAATGGCATTGCGGAGGCTTCCTCCGGTAAAGCTGACCACCTTCACCCCGAAGAGCTCCACAATCGGGAGAAGAATCCTGGCCATGGCCCGGTTGGCATTGGCCCTGTACAGGCTGATGTCCATGCCGGAATGCCCGCCCTGCAGGCCCTTGATATCCAGCGTAATTCCTTTGTGGCCCTTGGGAGTGGCATAGCGGCGGTATTTGAAAGCGGCCGATGCATCCAGGCCTCCGGCGCAGCCCACGCAGAGCTCTCCTTCTTCCTCGGAGTCCAGGTTCAGGAGGATGTCTCCCTTCAGGACGCCGGGCTCCAGTTTGTTGGCGCCCGTCATGCCGGTCTCTTCGTCATAGGTGATGAGCACCTCGATGGGGCCGTGTTTCACGGAAGGGTCTTCCAGGACGGCGAGTCCCATGGCTACGCCAATCCCGTTGTCGGCCCCCAGGGTGGTGCGGTCGGCCGTCACCCATTCTCCGTCCACATAGGCCTTGATGGGGTCTTTGAGGAAGTCGTGGGCCGAGTCGGACGTCTTTTGGGGAACCATGTCCATGTGGCCCTGCAGGATGACGCCCTGGCGGTTTTCCATGCCGGGCGTGGCGGGAACGCGGATGATGATGTTGCCGGTCTTGTCCTTGATGGTTTCAAAGCCGTGGGAAACGCCCCAGTTATACAGGTACTCGATTACTTTTCCCTCGTGCTTGGAGGGACGCGGAATCTGGGTAAGTGCATGGAAATTCTTCCAGATTACTTTGGGTTCAAGGTCTTGAATGTTCATAACAGTTTATGGTGTTTTAATATACTTTCCATCTTTTGTGGCTCCAGAGATAATTCCAAGGCTGTTTTTCCAGGTCTTCCTCCAGGAGCCGGTAGTATTTCTCCATGATTTTGACAGGGTCCTGCCCGGCGGCATGGTCCGTTATGGGGACAGCCGTCACGTCATAGCCTCCTTCCTCCCTTTCCGTGATGCGGAGGTAGGCGACGGCCATGTCCAACTTGCAGGCCAGGTGGGCGGCCGCCGTCACGGTTCCGGTCTTCTGGTGCATGAACGTGACCTCCGCGGCCCCGTGTCCGGTGTAGGGGTGCTGAGCCGTAATGAAGATATACGTGTACTTGCGGTCTTTGTTTCCCAGGACAAAGCGCAGGACATTATCCGTGGCCAGGTAGCCGTCAAAGCCCTGGTCCCGCACCAGGCCAATCCGGTTGTGGTGCATGATGGTGTCCCACATGCGGCTGGAAAGGGGCCGATAGGTAACGGAAATGGCGGAAGCCTCCATGTGCAGGGGCGGATTGACGCTGGTCTGAATGATGCCTCCGATGAGTTCCCAGTTGCCGGTATGGCACTGAAGGAGCATGGTCTGTTTGGAAGCGTCCAGTATGCGGTTCATCTCTTCCGGGTTGGTCATCCGGAAGATGCCGCTTTTCACAAAGCGTTTCCTCCCTTTTTCGTCCTTGCAGGCACCGAACCAGATCATCTCCGTGAAGACGGTGGACAGGTGCAGATAGAATCGGCGTGCAATCTCCTGAATCTGCTCGTAAGATTTCCGGGGAAAAGAACGGGAGAGGTTGGTGATGACGACGTCCCGCCGATAATGGAGCACGCTTCCCAGGAGCCAGGCCACCCGGCGTGCCCACCAGCGGTGATAGGCCAAGGGAAGCCGTCCGTGCAGTTGCAGGATGCCTTCCACCAGGCGGGTTCCAAGCGATACTTTCTCTCCTTTCATGATTTTACAAATATAATCATTTCCTCCACCAATTCCAAAAGGCATAAAAACTTGTTTTATTAAAATAAAATGCCTACATTTGCAGTCCTTTTTGTGCCCTTAAGGCCCGGAAAGAACGTAAAACATTTATTAACAACAAATTAACAAACAATGGTTAACCAGTACGAAACCGTTTTCATTGCAACTCCCGTTTTGTCTGACACCCAGATGAAGGAAGCGGTTGCCAAGTACGTCAAGCTCATCACGGACAACGGTGGTGAGGTTGTGTACCAGGAGGATTGGGGCCTGCGTCAGCTCGCTTATCCCATCCAGCACAAAACCACAGGTTTTTATTACCTGATTCAGTTCAAGGCAGAAAGTTCTTTCGTTGCCACCCTCGAAACCCAGTATCACCGTGACGAGCGCATCATCCGCTTCCTCACTGTCGCTCTTGACAAGGACGCAGTGGCCTACGCAGAGAAGCGCCGCGCCAACAAAGCCGCCAAGGCTGCCGCTCCTCAGGCTCCCGCCGAGACTGCCGCCGAGGCCCAGGACGCTGAATAATTAGAAGGAGGAAAAAATTATGGCAAACGAAAATAAAGAAATCCGCTATCTGAATCCCCCCACCGTGGAGGTTCGCAAGAAGAAATACTGCCGCTTCAAGAAGGCCGGTATCAAGTATGTAGATTACAAAGATCCTGAGTTCCTCAAGAAGTTCCTCAATGAGCAGGGCAAGATTCTTCCCCGCCGCATCACCGGTACTTCCCTGAAGTTCCAGCGCAAGGTTGCCCAGGCCATCAAGCGTGCTCGCTCCCTGGCCTTGCTTCCGTATGTTACTGACCTCCTTAAATAATCTGCCTTATGGAAATTTTGCTTAAGAAAGATGTAACCAATCTGGGTTACGCCGGTGAAATTGTAAAGGTGAAGGCCGGTTATGCAATGAACTATCTGGTGCCCCAGGGCTATGCCACCGTGGCCACCGAGAGTGTGAAGAAGCAGCATGCGGAGACCCTCCGCCAGCGTGCTCACAAAGAGGCCAAGCTGGTGGCCGATGCCGAGGCTCTGGCCGCCACCATCAACGCCCAGACCGTGGAAATCAAGGTGAAAGTTTCCGAGAGCGGCAAGCTCTACGGCAGCGTTACCACCATGGACCTGGCCGAAGCTCTGAACGCCAAGGGTCTGAACATTGACAAGAAGGACATCACCATCCTCGCCGGCGAGGTGAAGGAAGTGGGTGAGTACGAGGCCGCCGTAAAGATTTACAAGGCCATCAAGGGAACCTTCAAGTTCAACGTGGTTGCCGAGTAATCCACTCAAACCGTCTCTTAAAAAAGTCCGACACTTCGGTGCCGGACTTTTTTTTCCCCGGGATTATGCCTATATTTGTGCATGAACCCTTTTGAGATTGTTTCCTTCTTTGACCTCCGGGGCCATGTCCTGGACGTGAAGCCGCTGGGCGGCGGCCTTATCAACGACACTTTCCGCGTGTATACGGACGGGCCGGAGGATTATGTCCTTCAGCGCATCAACAACGCCATTTTCAAGGATGTGGAGCTGCTGCAGCATAATATAGACTGTGCCACGGCCCATATCCGGAAGAAGGGAGGAATGACGCTCACCTTTCTTCCCTGCAAGGCTACGGGGAAGACTTATTGGACAGACGGGGAAACCTACTGGCGGGTGTCCGTGTTCATCCGGGATTCCTACACTTACGACACGGTCAATCCGGAGTATTCGTACTATGCCGGAAAGGCCTTCGGCCAGTTTGAAACCATGCTCTCGGACATCCCGGACACCCTGGGAGAAACCATCCCGGACTTCCACAACATGGAGCTCAGGGCCCGCCAGCTGCGGGAAGCCGTCAAGGCCGATGCGGTGGGCCGAATGAAAGAAGCAGAAGTGCAGGCTATCCTGAAAGACCTGCTGCCGTATGAGCAGGAGATGTGCAAGGCCGAGCGCCTGTACCGCGAGGGGAAACTTCCCAAACGCATCTGCCACTGCGACACCAAGGTGAACAACATGCTCTTTGACAAGGATGGCAACGTCCTCTGCGTCATAGACTTGGATACGCTGATGCCCTCCTTCGTCTTCTCGGATTTCGGAGACTTCATGCGCACCGCCGCCAACACCGTCGCCGAGGACGATCCGGCCATTGAAAAGGTGGATTTCCGGATGGACATCTTCGAAGCCTTCGCCAAGGGCTATCTCGAAGGCGCCACCTTCCTCACGCCCATAGAGAAGGAAAACCTGCCCTATGCCGCCTGCCTTTTCCCCTACATGCAGGCCGTCCGTTTCTTTGCCGATTACATCAACGGAGATACCTATTACAAGATTCAATATCCGGAGCATAATCTTGTAAGAACCCGCAACCAGGTGGCACTTTTCCATGCGGCCTTGTTACGGGTTCCTCAGATGAAGGCTTATATTGACAGCCTATGATTTGTCTTCGGAGGGCTTCTGCGGCTCGTCACCGTGGGAATCCTTGTACTTGAAGCGGCGGATTTTCTGGGTGGCCGTCTTCTCGAAGGGCTCCTTCATGGCATCCACTTCGCCAATCTTGGAGTTCTTGCCCACGGTCTTGTTCACCCAGTTCAGGACGGCCTTCTTGCGGGCCTCCAGTTCCTCGAACCATTTGTCCTCGGCCGCCAGGTCCCAGTCTATCACGTTGTCCTGGAATTTTACCAGGGCCACCAGTTTGCCGTCCCTTTCCATTACCAGGGATTCCTCCACGCCTTCCATGTTGTTGATAACCTGCTCAATCTCTTCCGGATAGATGTTTTCTCCGGAAGGGCCCAGGATGGTGTTGTTCAGACGGCCCTTGATGTAGTAAATCCCCTCCTGGTCCATGCAGGCAATGTCGTTGGTGTGGAACCAGCCGTCGTCGTCCAGGACCTGGAGCGTGCGTTCCGGGTCTTTGTAATAGCCCAGCATCACATTGTGACCGCGCACCACAATTTCTCCCTCTCCCGTCTCCGGATTCACATTGTCCAGGCGTACTTCCACCTTGTAGGAAGCCGGGCCGATGGACCCCAGGTGTTTTTTCTTGTTCACCATTACGTTGCACACCAGCGGAGCCGTTTCCGTTAGGCCGTAGCCCACGGCGTAGGGGAAGTGACATTCAATCAGGAATTTCTCTACGGCCGGGTCCAGTTTGGCACCGCCCACGCCCAGAAATTCCAGTTTTCCGCCGAAGGAAGCAACCATCTTCCGGCCGATGAACCAGTGCAGGATACGGGGGAAGTGCTTTTCCATCCAGGAGAGCACCCGGCTTTTGGAAATGGTGGGCCAGACGCTGTTCTTGACCACCTTTTCAATGACCAGCGGCACCGAGCAGACGATGGTGGGCGTCACCTCCTTCATGGCGGCGATGAGGATGGTCGGGGTCGGGGGTTTCTGGAGAGTATAGCAGGTGGCGCCCACATAGAAGGAATAGAGCGTGGAAACGCTCATCTCATAGGTGTGGGCGGCCGGCAGGATGCTCAGGAAACGGTCTCGCTTGAAGGCCGGTTTGGCCTTGAAGGCCGCGGCCAGGTTGCTGGAGAGGTTGCGGTGGCTCAGCATCACGCCCTTGGCCTTGCCGGTGGTGCCGGAAGTATAGATGATGCAGGCCAGGTCGTCGGGCTGGGGGTCTTTCACCCAGCCGTTGCACTTGAAGTCTTCCTTGTTCTTCTTGATGAACTCGAATGTCTCGATGTCGATAATCAGGGTGAGCTTCTGTTTGCACTCCTCGCTCAGCTTGGGCATCATGCGCTGGGAGATGAACAGCACACGGCTCTCGGAGTGGGTGAGGATGTTGGTGAGCTCGGTTTCGGAGCTGTCCGGCAGCACCGGAACCGCCACGCGGCCGAAAGCCGTGGCAGAGAAGAAGGCCACCACCCAGTTGGGCATGTTCTGCGAGAAGATGGCCACCCGGTCTCCGTGCTTGATGCCGAAGCGCGTCATGCGCAGGGAGAGCTGCTCGGTTTTGCGGCGGAATTCCTCGTAGGTATATTTCTGGCCGCCGTCCACATACTGGTAGGCAACCTTCTTGGCATAAGTGGTGGTGGCGTAGTCAAAGACCTTGTGAAGGGTGGTGCAGGTGTTCTCGCGGTTGCGGTACTTGCGCCAGGCTTTGTAGGGACTCTTTATTTTCTTGGCCATTATTTTTCGGATTTGGGTTCGGGTACGGCAAACTGGTCTTTGTGGTAGCCTTGCAGCCCCAGGGGACGATAGTGGTCGTAGATGCGCTCCATATCGGCCTTGGCATCGTCCGTGATTTCGAAGGGCTCTCCCACGGAAATGCGCTTGCGGCCCCAGTCGTAATAGCCCAGGTACACGGTTGCGCCGGTTTCCTTGGCCATCAGGTGGTAGCCGCTTTTCCACCTTTTCACGATGGAACGCGAGCCTTCGGGGGCCAGGGCCAGGTGGAATTCATCCACGTCTTCCATCACCTCAATCAGGCTTTTCACGGTGGTGGCGGGGCTGCTCAGGTCTGTAGGAACGGCGCCGCAGGCTTTCAGGATGGGGCCCAGGGGCCAGAAGAAAAAGCTCTTCTTCACCATGATATGGGCCACTTTGCCGAATTGGGAATAAAACAGGTAGCATACCAGGAAATCCCACACCGTAGTATGGGGAACACCCAGTACAATTGCCTTGGGCTCTTTCATGGGACCGCCAACGCTTTCCCAGCCCATTTTCTTGAGGAGCCAGCCGCAGAACTTGGCCCAGCGGGGGCTCACGCTTGTTTTCAGTTTCTTAGCCATCAGATGTTTACGTCTTCCAGTTCTTTTTCGCTTCTCAGATTGTCCATGATGAAGTGCTGCCGTTCATAGGTGTTGATGCCCATGTAGAACTCCATGATGGTGGAAATGGACTCTTCGTCGGAGAGTTTCACGGTATCCAGGCGCATGTTCTCGCCGATAAAGTCCACGAATTCGTTGGAGGAAATCTCTCCCAAGCCCTTGAAGCGGGTAATCTCCACGCCGGTTTTGAGCTGCTTCACGGCCTTGTCGCGCTCTTCGATGGAGTAGCAGTAGCGGCGTTCCTTCTTGTTGTGTACGCGGAACAGGGGAGTCTGCAGGATGAACACGTGTCCGCGGCGGATGAGCTCCGGATAGTACTTCATGATGAAGGTGAGCACCAGCATGCGGATGTGCATGCCGTCGTCATCGGCATCCGTAGCCACGATGATATTGTTGTAGCGCAGGTTTTCCAGGTCCTCTTCCACGCCCAGGGCCGATATCAGGAGGTTCAGTTCCTCGTTCTCTGCCACCCGCTTGCGGCTTTCCTTGAAGCAGTTGATGGGCTTTCCCCTCAGCGAGAAGACGGCCTGGTTGTTGGCGTCCCTCACCTTGGTGATGGTACCGGAGGCGGAGTCTCCCTCCGTGATGAAGATGGAGGTCTTTTCCTTCTGGTCTTCCATTCCCTTGGGGAATTTGGTGTCGGAGAAGTGGTATCGGCAGTCCCGGAGCTTGCGGTTGTACACGGCGGTGCGCTTGGCCCTTTCTCGGCTCTTTTTCTGCACGCCGGCAATCTCCTCGCGTTCGGCCTGGGAGGCCTTGATTTTGTCTTCAATGATGGGAACTATCTCCATGTGCATGTGGAGGTAGTCGTTCAGGTACTTGGTGACAAAGTCGTTCACGAAGGTGCGGATGGTGGGTCCGCGGTCCACGGAGGAGGTTCCGTCGGCCCCTTTCACCTGCTTTTCCCACATGTAGGTGCTTCCCAGCTTGGTCTTGGTCTGGCCCTCGAAGATGGGCTCCTGAATCTGGATGGAAATGGCGCCCACAATGCCCTGACGGATGTCTTCGGGCTTATAGTCCTTCTTGTAGAAGTCTTTGAAGGTTTTGGCGATGGCCTCGCGGTAGGCGGCCAGGTGCGTGCCGCCGTCACGGGTGTTCTGGCCGTTCACGAAGGTGGCGATATTCTCTCCGTAGCTGTTTCCGTGGGTGAGCACAATCTCGATGTCTTCCCCTTCCAGGTGGATGAGGGGATAGAGGGGCGTTTCGTTCATGTTCTCGCTCACCAGGTCCAAAAGACCGTTCTCGCTCTTGTACGACGTTCCGTTCAGGTTGAGCGTGAGGCCCTTCTTGAGGTAGGAATAGTTCTTGACCATGCTTTCCACAAATTCCATGTGGAAGGAGAAGTCATTGAACATTTCCTCGTCCGGGGTGAAGCGGATGAAGGTGCCGTTTTTCTCGTTGGACGGGACAATGGCGCTTTCCAGCAGCTTGCCGCGCGTGAAACGGGCGTAGGAGCACTGGCCGTCGCGGTACGATGCCACGTAGAAATCCACGGACATGGCGTTGACGGCCTTGGTGCCCACGCCGTTCATGCCCACGGACTTCTTGAAGTTGGTGTCGTCAAACTTGCCGCCGGTATTGAGCTTGGAGGTAGCGTCCACCACCTTGTTCAGGGGAATGCCGCGGCCGAAGTCCCGGACGGTCACCGTCTTGTCTTCGATGGTGATGTCTATGCGCTTGCCGAAACCCATGGAGAACTCGTCGATGGAGTTGTCCACAATTTCCTTCAGGAGCACATAAATACCATCTCCCTGGCGGTCTCCGTTACCCAGACGGCCGATATACATACCCGCCCTTCGGCGGATATGCTCGTTCCATTCCAAGGTCTGGATGGAATCGTCGTTGTAGGTGGTGTTCACAATCTCTGCCATTCGTCTTCTATTTAACCTACAAATTTAGTAAAAAATGACGGAATGGGCAAAGGTACGTACCTTTCCCCATCAGTTTATGACGATTGCCACGAAAAGATTCACAAGCGGGCGGAGGGGAGAGTTGGTGGTAAGGGAGACCATGATGACGTTCTCTCCTGCGGGGAGGGCGGCGGTGTCCAGGGTGAAGCGAAGGTTCTCTTTCTTGCCGGGGGCCACGTCCGGCAGGGCCTCCGCCTTCAGGGCCGGAACCTCCGTATCGGCCTTATAGATATGTAAGGTCTCTTTTCCGCGGTTGGTGCATTCGAAGCCGATTTCCCGTTTTTCCCCCTTTTTCACCGTGCCCAGGTTGATGGTGCTGGACTGCATCACCGGGAGGGCGGCCTTGTTCCTTCGCTCGTTGCTCCAGGAAGAGAAATTCTCCTGCGTATAGGCCGATACTTCCAGCCCTTCGGCCGCCTTTTTCCCGTTCAGGACGGGCGTGGCGCTGTAGGCCGTTTTCCCGTAGAGGGCCGAATCGGCCTTGATGGTGAAGGTGAGGGTGGCGGTGGCGCCCGCCGGGATGGGATTGGGCACCACGGAAACGCTGAGCTGGGGGGAGACATCGGCCCAATCTACCTTCAGGGCCTTCTTTCCCAGGTTGGCCGCGGTGGCGGTTTCGCTCACGGAGAGCCCCTGCCTGAGCGTGGCGGTTTTGAACTTCCGGGCCTTGAGACCTAAATCCCCGAGCTTCTGCGCTCCGTAGAGCTGGCTCAGGGATTTCTTCTTCTCATGCACCACGCCCCTCAGACGCAGCACCACCGGCCTTTTGATGCCGGAAATGTAAACGGTCAGCGTTTTGTCAAAGGGCATGGGGCCGTCTTCGTTCTTGTAGGTGGCCGATATGCTTCCGCTCTCTCCGGGGGCGATGGTGCCCTTGGTCCATTTGACATCCGTGCAGCCGCAGGAAGAGACCACCTCGTAGATACTGATGGCTTCCTTGCCCTTGTTGCTAAGGGTGAAGCTGCATGCGAGCGGACCGTCCGTCACGCTCACGTCTCCGAAATCATGCACCGTTTTGTCAAAAACCACCGTTTCCGGGGTTTGCGGGTCTTCCACGGCCAGCAGTTCCACTACTGGCGCGCTATTTGCATTCCGGGTACCGCAGGTGCCCAGGGAGGCGGCAAGAAGAAGGGTCCAAAACATAGCTTTCATGCGCACAAAGTTACTTACTCTTCTTTTTAATTTCAAATTTAATGCCTATCTTCGCACTTTAAGAAAACAACACAACAACAATAAAAAGATTAAAAGTTATGCCTAGAATCATCAATCCCGAGCTTTGCGTTTCCTGCGGCTCCTGTGCAGAAGTCTGCCCTGTGGGCGCTATCAGCGCCGGTGAAGCCTCCTACGTCATCAACGCCGACGAGTGCATCGATTGCGGCGCCTGCGAAGGAACCTGCCCCAACGAAGCGATTTCCGAGGCGTAATCGCCTTTACTTGAAATCAAGCGTGGCCCAAGAGTCAGTTGACTTTTGGGCCACGCTGTTTTCGTGTCCGACATTTTATTTGATGATTACTTCGTCAATGAAGAACCAGCAAGGGTTCCCTACGCCGTAGTGCCATTCGGGGCAGGTTTTAGTGCCGGTGATATCCACACGGACGTAGCGGGCTTTGATGTTGCAGCTTGCCGTGACGGGGATGAATTCCACTTTGTTCCCGCGATCTTCGGGGAGGTCGATAACGGCAATTTCGTGGAAGGTTTCGCCATCCTGGGAGATGCTGTAGCTCACCTTGCTCGGCATCAGTATCCATGCGCCCAACTGGCGCAGGAAGTCTGTGGAGATGCTGCGGATGGATACAGGAGCGCCCAGATCAATGACAAAGGCTCCGTCAGTTCCTTCCCATCCCACCCAGTTTTCCACATAGGTGGTTCCTCCATAGATGCCGTCAGTCAGGGCTGTCTTGCTTAGTTGCAGATACTTGGGACGAGGGTTTATCAGGAAGGATACGGGCTTTCCCAACGCAAGGTTGTCCCTGCCGTCGGTCATGTATCGCTCCCGGTAAAGGGCACAGTAATCCGCCGGCCGGTTTCCACGCTCATTTAGCATTTCGACGCCGAACTCGCTTGCGCGCGCTTCAAACAAGTTCAGAGCCTTGCCAATGGCTTCAAAATCACGCTCCGGCTCCGTCCTGGCAATCTCCAGGGCCGAATATTGGAGCGGCAGGCGTGTGCGGCGAACACGGGCAAGCCGTACCGGGTCGTCTTGGACCAAGGTTTCCGCTTCGTCAAACAGCGCATTATATCGGCCCATCAGCTGAGGCCGAAGAATATTGTGTTTGTATGAAACGGGGGAGTCATAAATGAACAGGTCCACATCCGTCCCGACGGCGGCGCCTTCCATCAGTTTGATGTATTTGTAGATGGGCCAGCCGGCCTTGCCATAATAACGTGACAGGAAGCGCTGTTCCAGTGAATCCAGGGAGGCGCCTGCATCCCACATCAGGTTGTTTACAAGGTAGGAACGCAATTCCGCGAAGTCTCCTCCGCGCACAGACGCAATCTGCGAGAAATGCATTTTTACGCCGTGATCCCGGAAGATGACCATATTGTCCTTGAGGGTGCCCAAGTTCGGGAAAGGGGAGAGGTAGTTGTCAAAGTTGATGCCGTAGTCCCATACGAACAGATTGTCGCAGATCTTCGACCAGCCCACCAGCGCCTTCATGAATTCCTGCCCCGATGGATTCTCCGTCAGGGCTGTCTGGCGGCGGCAATCGATGTCGCAAAGCATGATGGACACGTTTTCGCGGGGGACGGTCAGTTTGGGCGGCTGGACGGAAAACAGGTAGGCAAGGGTGGATATTTCCTTGTCCGGGAAACGGTCTGCAACGGCGTTGATAAAACGCAGGATGGGGCCGGAGGGGCTCCCTTCCTCTTCAAGCACTCTCAGACAGAGCGGGCATCGGCAATATGTGTCGGAGCCGTCATTCTGGCTGATGCTGATCATGTTTCTGTCGGGGTATGCTTTGAAAAGGCTGTCCAGCTGCTGGCAGACAATCTCCAGAACCTCCGGATTGCTCATGCACCATTGGCTCGCGCTGCCGGGATTACGCTTCCCATTGTAATAAGCATAGTATTCCGGATGCTCTTTTCCGTAGCGACTTGCAGGAAGGAGCCGGTCGCAAGTATGAACCCAGTAATTGGCGACGAACATCTCGTCGGGTTCTTCAAGATGGTACCAAGTCTTGTACAGCGGGTCTGTCCGGAGCAGGTAGTTCTGGCTTTGCCGGTATCGGAAGGTAGGGGTGACGACTGTGTCAATCGGCTCCAGCACAAGCTCCTGATGTCTTGGTTCATAGGCTTCTCCGTTCCCCCAGTAGTCAATCCCGACCTGATTTTTCAGGAATTCCACGGTGCCATAGACCAACCCTTTTCCATGGCCGATAATCCGCACATTCTTTTTGTCGATGACCAGCCGATACCCATCTTCGCCGACAGCCTCATCTTCGGCCTCGTACAAGATGATATCCCCTTTCC
>CADBHY010000018.1 GCA_902794615.1 uncultured Bacteroidia bacterium | reverse complement strand
GAACGCCACCGCAAGAAGAAGGATAAAGAGCTGATTTACTTTCATATTTGCCAGGATGACTTATGTTCTTGATACTAGTTTGCGTTATCCTTACAAATTTAACAAAAAGCAAGTAGAAAACAAAGAAAAGGGCGAAGCCTTTCAGCTTCGCCCTCAATTAAATAGCCGTCATGGAAATTAGTTCCAGGTCGGAGGGTTCTTAAGCTTGCCGGCAGACTTGTTGATCTGCTCGGAAGGATAAGGGAAGGTGATGAACTTGTCGTTCCACTTGAGCTGGTTCTTGTAGTCCTCATAATCACCCACGGTGCAGGTGGAATGAGGGTCTGCACGATCCACATAGTGACGGACCTGAGGGTGGCTGTTGAGTTCCTTCAAGGCCAGGGCCTTGATCTCAGGAGCTCCACCTACAGCCCAGCGCTTGCAGTCTGCAGCGTGGTCGTTGGCCATTTCGAAAGCCAGCTCGCAGCGACGCTCGTGATAAAGGTCCTCCCAAGTGGCATTGACTGTAAGCGGGGCCAGGTGGGAACGATTACGGATGCGGTTGATGTCGTCCTTGGCCTTTCCACCCTCACCGGCTACGAGGTATGCCTCGGCACGGAGCAGCAGGCAGTCTGCAAAACGGATGATGGGCCAGTTGATGAGGGTGCAGGGCCAGTCTGCATTATCCAGCAGGTAACCGGCGCCCTGGGGATCGGCCGGGGCGAAGGGCTGCATGAACTTGTAGATCTGGAAACCGGACTCTATATCGGAGATGGACCAGTATTCGCGCTCCTCGCCAAAGTACATGAACTTGTCACCGTACTCCAGCATGGTGGCAGCCAGACGCTCGTTCTTTACACCGCCCACATTGTCCTTGGCCATTTCGGCGTAGAGGTCGTAGGAGGGCTTGAACTGGCCCCAGCCATTGAATTTACCCCAACCCTTGTTCTCCAGGGAAACACCGGGGAACTCAATGGAACCGCCGGCCTTGCCGTCGTTGGAGCCGTTGGAAGGATAGCCCCAGCAGTATTCCTTGGTGAAGAACTTGTCCACATCGGGAGCGAAGAGGTCCGTGAACACGGGATGCAGGTCACGGCCATAAGTGCTCTCCAGCTTGTTAACGCAGGTGATCACGTTGGGCCACTGGGTCTTGTCCCAGGTTGCCCAGTAGGCGTAAACCTTGGCCATCACGGCAACGGCGGCAGCCTTGTGGGCGCGGCCGCGGTCGGCGGCACCGTATTCCTCAAACTTGGGGAGGATTTCCTCGGCCTTCTGGAGGTCGGAGATAATGAGCTCGTAGTCCTTCATCACGGAAGGCTGCTGCTCGGGAATATCATTGTTGTAACCGCCCTCTACGGTCTCATAGGCCACGAAGGGGACCCCCAGGTCCTTGGTACCATAACGGTAGGCGATGAGGAAGTGCCAGTAGGCTCTCATGAAGTAGGCTTCACCCAGGCTGCGTTTTTCAACATCGGTAAGCGCGGTGTTTTCCTGCTTGTTAAGGATCTGCTGGATGATCCAGTTGGCACGGTTCATACCCTCGGTGTAGGCATTGCCAAAGACGCTGCGAAGCGGGCTTTCGTCACCGGTATATTCGAAGGTGGCCAGGGTAGGATAACCACGGGTACGGCCCCAGACGATATCGTTGGCAACGGCCTGCTCCCAGTAGAGTTCACGGCCCATGCAGCTTTCCTGGGCCAGACGGGCATAAATACCGTCCACGGCGTCAATGGCCTGCTGGTCGTTCTGGAAGTACTGGTCTGCGGTAGGAGAACCTTCGGCCTTCACATCCAGGAATTTCGCACAGGAGGCAACGCTGAGGGTGCCTGCGGCGAGAAGAGCGAGAATGATATATTTTTTCATATCCACAGTCTATTAGTAGTTCAGTTTAATACCGAAGGCAAATACGCGGGAAACCGGATACTTGATGGTGTCAAAGCCCGGCGTGTTGCCGCTGATTCCCACTTCCGGATCCATGCCGGAATATTTGGTGATAGTAAAGAGGTTTTCAGCACTGAGATAGACACGGCAGGTGCTTCCGCGCTGAGCGAAATGGTTCAGTTTCTGGAGATGACGGGTAATGTCATAACCGATGGTGAGGTTCTTCAGACGGAGGAAGGAACCATCCTCGATGTAGTAATCGGAAGGCGTGGAGAAGTTGCCGTTGGGATCGTTCTTGGACAGACGAGGAATCTTGGAGCCGGTGTTGGTGGGGCTCCAGGCATTCAGGATTTCAGCGCTGCGGTTGAAGTTACCTTCCACGTCAGAGAGGATCATCTGCTTACCCACATAGGCAATCTTGTTGCCGGCCACACCCTGGAACATCAAGTCCACGGACAGGCCCTTCCAGTTGAAGCCGCCGGAGAGGGCATAGGTGAACTTGGGCATGGCGGAACCTACATACTGGCGGTCGTTGTCGTCAATCTTGCCGTCTTTGTTGAAGTCGACGAACTTGAGGTCACCGGCCACGGCGTTGGGCTGGATGCGGTTGCCGTCCTTGACATAAGCGGCAGCTTCGGCGTCGCTCTGGAAGATACCGTCGGTCTTGATCACATAGAAGGAGTTCAGGGGCTGGCCCACCTCGCTCTGGTAAATCCAGGGAACCAGACGGAAGTCTCCGCCGCCGGTCCATTTGCCGGCATTTCCTTCGCTGTCCAGCACACCGGTAGAGACTACCTGGTTTTTATTGTAAGCGAAATTGCCGGAAACGTGGTAGCTGAAATCTTTGTTCACCTTGTCGTTCCAGGCGGCCACAAGCTCAACACCGGAGTTGCGGATCCGGCCCTGGTTCACCAGCATGGCGTTGAGGCCGATGGTCTGGGGCCAACCCATGGTCTGCTCCTGAATCAGGTTATAGGTGAGCTTGTTGTAGTAGTCGATGGACAGGGAGAGACGGTCCTTGAAGAGGTCGATATCCAGACCGGCGTCAAACTGCTGGGAAGTTTCCCAGGTGAGGTTCTGGTTAATGGCCTCCCTGAGGTACCAGAAAGTGCCCCAGTAGGAATTGGATTCAACACCATAGATAGAACCTTCGTTCCAGGTGCTGCTGTTCAGGGTAGCGGATTTGTAATGCCAGTCGATGGAACCCAGGTTACCTACGCGGCCCCAGGATGCACGCACCTTGAGGAGGTTCACCACATCGTTCTTGGGGAAGAAAGGTTCGCTGGAAACCTTCCAGGCGGCGGTTACGGCCGGGAAGTCTCCGTAGTTGTGTGCCTGGGGCAGACGGCCGGCATAGTCACGGCGATAGGAAGCGGTGACAAAGTAACGGTCGTCATAACTGTAGGAGGCACGGGCCACCAGGGCCACGTTGGCATCCTCGGCATAGAAATCATCTGCATCCTTGGAAGCGGCATTGTGCAGATACTGAAGGTTGACGGATTCGTCCTCGAAGGTCTTACCGCTGGCGATGAGTCTTCTTTTGGTGTCGCGGTTGAAGGTGAAAGCGGCCAGGGCGCCGATGGTGTGTTTGCCAAAGGTGCGATCGTAGGTCAGGGTGTTTTCACTGCGCCAGCCAAAGTTGCGGCGGGTGTCGTAGTTAAGGCTGTTACCGCCATCTTGCTTGCCGATTTCAGGACGTCTGGGATGGAAGTTCTTGTACCACAGGGACTCCAGGTTGGCCGTAAAGAGACTGCTGATCTTCAGGCCCTTGACGGGGCTGATATGGAGACCGGTGGTGCTCCAGAACTTGCTGGTGTGGTTGTAGCGGTTGTCTGCCAGCAGAAGACGCAGGGGGTTCACGGCATCACCGTGGATGTCTGCGAAGTTGCCGCCGTACTTGGCGATATAGGCGGGATCTTCCGTAACAGTACCACCGAAGGAACCGGCGTAAGGACCGGCCGTTGCATAAGCCTCGGCGCTGGCCGGCATATAGATGGCGGAGAGGATGGTACCCGTGTAGGCGGAACCGGTATCCGTACCGCGGCTGTTGTCGTCGGAGAAGGAGAGCGTCTGGGTGATCTTGATCCACTTGTTGATGTCATATTCGCCATTGTAGCGGACACCCAGGTTCTTGCTGAAGGTGTTGAGCAGCACACCAGGGTTGTTCTGGTAGCTGAAAGTGAGGCGGCTCTTGTGGTTCTCGCTACCGTAGTTGAGGGTAACGGAGTGACGCTGATAGAAAGCCGTGCGGAAGATCTCGTCCATCCAGTTGGTGCGGTTGGTGGCCACCCAGGGGTTCTTGGAGGTATCCCAACCCATGGGCAGCGTAAAACCGGCGTTGGCATAGGAGAGCTTGCGCATCTCAATTTCCTGCTGGGCGTTGAGGGGAGTGATCACGTTGGAAGCGGCACGTACACCGGCTACCATGTCGTACTCGATGTGGATACCCTTGTTGGCTTTCTTGGTGGTTACCAGGATAACACCGCCGGCACCGGAGGTGGCTCCGTAGATGGCGGCGGAGGCGGCATCCTTCAGGACGACGATGCTCTCGATGTCGTTCATGGACGTGATGGGGGCGCCGGGAACGCCGTCAACTACCCACAGCACGGGTTCGCCATTGGAGTTGCGGGAACCCTGACCACGGATGATGATGCTGGGCGTTGCATCCGGAGAGCCGCCGTCGGCGGAAATCACCACACCGGGAATCTGGCCCTGCAGCATGCCTTCCGTGGAGGTTACAGGACGGGAGGCCAGGGCGTCGGCATTGTTCACGATACCCACGGAGGCACTCAGGTCCTTCTTCCTGGTCTGGGCACCGTAACCCAGGGCCACGGCTTCCTGAAGCATCTCGACATCTTCCTGGAGGATGATGTTAATCTGGGCGCGTCCGTTCACGGGAACCTGCTGGGTAGCATAACCCAGGCAGGAGACTTCGAGAACCGCATTGGACGGAACATTGATGGTATAGGCACCATCAAGATCCGTGACTGCATTGGCGTTACCGGAGAGCACCACGGCGCCCGCAATGGGGCCCACGGCATCACTCACGGTTCCACGCACTGTCAAGTTCTGTGCTTGCGCACCGAACGTCACAGCCAGACACAAAAGTGCGGCTGCGAAACCGAACAGTTTTTTGGAAATCATAGTTGTTAGTTAAATAGTTAATAAATAGTTTTGGTATAACTAATTGTTTCAGGTTTAGGTATTTGTCTGTGTAGTTTTGTCCTATTAATGTGTTCTTTCTTTTTTGTTAATCCCGACGGGCGAGGACCGACTTATTTAGGACACTTGGCGGGGAAAACTCCCCGCCATCGTCCTACCTATCAATTATTAACCAACTTTTAATTTCAATTAATCTGAGGTTATAGTGCTTTATGTGATTTTTGCTCTGCAAAGTTACAGAAAACCCCATCAAATGGGTCTTGCTATTTTGCCAAAGAAACTTTGTTTTTTGACAAAACGACTGGTTAATTACCCCTAATACTCCTTCACAACGTCCATCAGACGGTCGGGATACGTGTCGCTCTTAATCTCGATATTGTATTTCATGGTCCGGGTACCAGGTATCGGTCTCCCGTTTCACGGACCACGGCGTCATAAAAGGGCTGGTCCCAGGAGCCGGGCTGGTCATTGTATTTTACAATCAGCTGATGCGCCAGGGCTTTCCAGCGCGTCATCATCTTCTCCGTGCAGGCAAAGCTGACGCCCTTGAGGTAGGCCGCCCGCTCTTCGGGAGTGAGGGCGGCGGCGGTTTTTTCCACATCGGCCTGCATGCCCTGGAATTCCGCTTCCAGCTCCTGCCGGGCGGCCACCAAATCTCCCGACATGGCGCTCCAGCGCGGATAGACCATGTTGGCCACCCAGTTGCACATCCAGAAGGCCCCGCGCTCGTCAAACTCTCCGTTCCTGTTGTGTTCTGCCTGGAAGGCTTCCGGAATTTCCCGGAGGCAGCAGTACACGGGCACGTAGGCGATGGCCGACGGTTCGTCGCAGTTGAACCAGTAAACCCCGCCCACCGGGTCCGGCAGCCAGGAGCGCATCTGCGCCACCACCGAGAAGCCGGCCTGCTGAGTGGAGACGGGACGCTCTCGGAAGTATTTCTTCCCGCCGGAGGTAAAACCTTTGGCCCGCGGCCTGTAGGGGCTGCTCCAGGGGCCGGCGCTCACGTCGGCCGTCATGTCCAGGGGCGTGCCCTCGAAGTGGTCCCGCATGTCGGTCATCACGTCTTGAAGGGTGACGGGCTTGTCGGGCCTTATCCAGAGCGGAAGCTCGTCGCAGACGTCGAAGCGGCCGTCCAGATAGGGGAGGAAGCTGTCCATATAGGCCGGGTCCGTGTGGTGGCGGAAAACGCTCCACACCCGCGGCTCGCACAGGCGCATGTTCACGAATTCCAGCGGGCAGTAGGCGTCCCGGAAGCTGAAATCCCTGTCCTTCCCGTCAAAATAGCCCATTTCACGGGCAAAGGAGATGACATCCGGGCTGTACAGGCACTCCTGCGGCTTGTTCAGGGGGAAACGGCGGATGCGGCTGTGGTTGGCGTGGGCCGTCATGCAGTCGTCCGGGATGCGCACGGCCACCCACACGGCGCCCTTGCGTCCGGGGCCCTTGCCAATCAGTTCCATCATCCAGGCTTCGTCCTTGTCGCAGACGGAGAAGGTCTCGCCCCCGTCGCAATAGCCGTATTCGTTCATCAGCCGGCCCATCTCCAGGATGGCCTCACGGGCCGATGAGCATCGCTGCAACGCCAGCTGCATCACATTGTCATAGCCCAGGACTCCCTCCGGGTTCACCAGCTCTTTCCGGCCGCCGAAGGTGGTTTCCAGGATGGTGAGCTGCTTTTCGTTCATATAGCCCACCACACTGTAGGTGTAGGGGACCTGGTCCACATAACCGCGGATTTCTCCGGGATGCCAGAAATTGCGGATGGCAATCTTCTCCCCGGGTGCATGGGCTCCGGCGGGGGAAGAGGTGAGCCAGCCGCTGTATCCGAAAGTGTCGCAGTTGTAGGTACAGATGACGGAGCCGTCGGCCGACGCCGCCTTGCCTACAATGACGTTGGTGCAGGCATCGGCCGCCCGGGGCAGGCACAGGCAGACCGCGGGCAGCAGGAAAGACACAAGGCGTACGATTTTGTTCATCTCCAAAAATTTTTGCAAGAGCAAATATACCTCCGGCTGTGGTTCTCGGCGTGTAATTAGTACTCCTTCACCACCTCGAGCAGGCGGTCGGGATAGTTGGAGATGATGGCGTCCACTCCCAGGCCGATAAGGCGGCGCATCTCGTCGGGTTCGTCCACCGTCCAGGTGTTCACCTTCATGCCGCGGGCGCGGGCCTTGGCTATAAGCTCTGCATCTACATTCTCGTGCGGGGCGCTGAGCCACTGCGGGGTGAAATTCAGTTTGCCCATGAACTCGTCAAAATCCTTCTCATATCCTTCCACCAGGTAGGCCAGGATGTGTCCGGGATACTTCTGGTTGATGTAGTTGAGGGCGCGCTCGTCAAAGCACTGAATCATCAGGCGGTCGCCAAGGTCCAGGGACTCCAGCACCGCCATGCACTTGTCTGTAAACTCGTGATATTCAGGCCAATGTACGCCTTCCTCGTAGCCGTCGTAGCTGGGGTCGCTTTTAATCTCGATGTCGTAATGCATGGGATAGTGCCCGTTTTCCTTTGTCCAGGCTTCCACGGCGGCAATTACCTCCGAGACGCGTGTCTTGGCGGCTTTCATGCAGTGCTTCTCCGGCCAGGCGGGGTTGTATTTCATGCCCACGTCCCATTTCAGAACCTCCTCGTAGGGCAGTTGCCAGAGCCAGGTCCTGGGCTCTGAGGAAACCACCGGCGTGCCGTCCGGGTGAGAGGCATAACGGGGGTGGAAGTATTTGTCGTGAGAGAGAATCACTTCGCCGTCCTTGGTGACACAAAGGTCCATTTCCAGGGTGTTCACGCCCAGTTTCACGGCATTGAGCATGGCGGCAAGCGTTTCTTCCGGGTACAGGCCCATGCCGCCCCGGTGCGCTTCCACATCCACCACGTACTTGGGCGCCTGGGCCACGGGCTTGGGCTTGACGGGAGCCGGGGCGGGGCCATAGACCAGCGTCGCCTTCACGGGATAGTGGTCGGAAACATAGTCAACACCCTCGTACGGCTGTCGGACGGCTTCAAACTTCTCGCAGCCCGCAAAGCCGGAGTAGAAGACATAGTCGATGGGCGGGCAGCCGGAAACCTGGCCCCAGTTGTGCCAGGTAACGTCGTTGTCCGTTACGGGTGCGGTCTGGCGGGCATCCTGCATGAGCTCCCGCAGCGCGACCAGGCAGGGGTCGTCAGGGTATACGTTCATGTCGCCGGTCAGAATCATCGGATAGCCTTCGGGGTTCATTTGGCCGATACGGTCTACCAGGAGCAGCAGGCCGTTCTTGCGGGCCTCCTTGCCCACATGGTCCAGGTGCGTGTTCACAAAATAGAAGCACCGGCCGGCGGCCTTGTCTTTCAGAAGGGTCCAGGTGGCCGTGCGGCGGCAGGCGGCATCCCAGCCGTAGGAGGGCTTGAACGGCGTTTCGGAGAGCCAGTAAGTGCCCCATTCCAGCAGCTCAATTCGTTCCGTATCATAGAACACGGACATGTGCTCGCCGTCGCTCATGCCGTCCTCGCGGCCCACGCCCACCCATTCGTAATCCGGGCAGTGCTCCTTGATATAGGCCAGTTGGAAATCCAGGGCTTCCTGGACGCCGAAAACGGCCGGGCGCTGGTCCAGAATCATTGCGCAGGCGGCATCCTTGCGCTTGTCCCAAATATGGTCACCGTCCTCGGCCGTGCCGTAGCGCACGTTGAAGGACATGACGGGAAGGGGCTCCGCTTGTTTAGTCTGGCAGGAGATGGCCAGAAGGGGCAGCAGGGCTGCCAGGAAAAGTTTTTTCATATTTCAGGCGTTTATTCGCGTTTATCTACAATTCTGACGCCCGGAAATTCTTCCGGCCGGAAGCTCACTTGCTCCTCCGTGATTCCGTAGGAGATATCCCGGAGAGTCATGGTCATCCCGGACATTTTGGTACTCAGGCTCTTCGGGTAGAAAGTACCTTTGGCCACCACTACGTCCATGGTCTTGGGGTCGTCCTCGTCTTTGTTGTCCTTGGACTTGGTGCAGAGGATGTACCAGGCGTCGGCCGTTTCTTTCTGGATAGAGACGTCGTATCCGTCGGCTATGCCTGTGAACATCTTGGCATCGTCGGAGCCTCTTTTTTTCTTACTTTTGCTTTCGCGGGAGGAATTCTTGATTTCCACCTCGTTGGTTTTGGCGCTGTAGGTCCAGTTTGTCTTGCCGTCCGACCACACCACCACCTTGTTTTTTCTCACGCTCGTTTCCATGCGCATCTTTTCACCGCACGTAATGGTGCGGGTGCTGATGGTCCCCAAAACGGGCATTTTCAGGTCTACGGTAATGGCCATCCCCTCACCTTGATGCTTTCCCATTTCCTCTTCCATGCGGGTCAGGATTTGCTGGGGTGTCTGGGCCAGGACGGCAGCTGCCGTCAGCAGGAGTGATACAATACAAGCAAGTTTTTTCATGTTTATGGAATATATCATCGCAAATTTACAATTTTTTCTAACTTTGCAGGCATATTATACTTCGACCGATGAAAAAATTATTCGTAACATCCCTTTTGCTTGCGCTGTTTGCGCAGGCCCAGGCCCAGAATGTCGTGGACCATTTCCTCAACCGTTTTGCAGACCCGGACAAGCCCAGAAACGCCTTTCTTGAAAAGGGCGGCCGCGGAATCGGCTTCAGCGGTTCTTACCGGCAGTTCAATGTGTCCGGAGACAACCTGGGAGACGGATACGCCATCCTCTCCATGCTCAATATCGGCCAGGGCAGGCTCCATATTTGGAATATATCCCCCCGGATCACCTGGTTTGTGGCCGATGACGTGTCGCTGGGTTTCGGCTTGTCCTACAGCGGCTACGCGGTGGATACCAACCTCAAAATTGATGTCCGCGATATTGTCGGAGCCGACCCTGCCGATCCGGATTCCGAAAGCCTGAACTTCCAGATTTCCAACCGTCACATGGTGAATCACAAGGGCGGAATCAACATCACCGCCCGCCGCTACCTCTCCTTCTTTGGGAGCAAGGTTGTGGGCGTGTTTGCCGAAGGCCGCCTGTTCGGAAATTACGGTGTCACTACGTCCCACCCCATTCCCGATGCAGGCACCGCAGTTACCAAGCTCAGGGTTTCCAATACATTTAATATAGGACTTGACATTGCCGGCGGTCTGGCTGTGAGATTCGGTAATAACATCTTTACGGCCAGTATTCCCCTGGTGGGCGTTGCGTGGCAGCACAGCCACCAGAACCGCTACTGGACCGTAGAGGACGAGGAAGGGAGCAAGGCTACCGGCGGAGGAGCCAAGCTGAACCAAATCAAAGTAGCCCGCAACATCGAACTGCTGGGGCTGCAGGTGGGATACATCCGCTACATCCCCCTAAAAAAGAGGTAATAAAAAAAGGCCGACCCGAAAGTCAAACAGACTTGGGCCGGCTTTTTTTGTATTTCTTGCCTGAATTATTCGGCCTCGGGTGCCTCGGGATTCTGCTGGGTTACAGGGAAATCCAGGGTGGCAGCGTCCTGTGCGGCAGATTCCGCCTGGTTCACGATACCGGAGCCGATGGCGTCGTTGGCACCGCTCTGGGTGCTGCCGCGGTTCACAAACACGGTAATGATGGACAGGACCAGGATGAAGGCTACCAGATACCAGGTGGCCTTTTCCAGGATGGTGGCCGTCTGGCGCACGCCCAAGGTCTGGTTGGCAGAGGTGAAGTTGGTGGCCAGGCCGCCGTCCTTGCCGTTCTGGAGGAGGACCACCGCAATCAGGAGAAGGGCCGCAATAATGATGAGGGCCAACAAAATTACAAATGCTGTAGACATATCTATTAACTTTTTTTATTTCAAATCCGTACCCTCTTCGGGCAGAAGCGAGTCAATAAGGGTTGCAAAGTAAGCACTTTTTTCCGGAAATTCCAAAATCAGACGGGAATAAATGCGTCTAGCCTCCTCCGGACGGCCCTGCTCGGCGAAGATGCGGGCCAGGGTTTCGGTGGCAAAGCGGTCGGCCACGGAAGAAGTCTGGGCCTCCGCGGCGGCGGCTTCGGCCTTTATCTTGACGGCAAAGCGGGAGAAGATGCTGTCTCCTCCTTCCTTCACCTTGTCATACTGGGCCTGGGAGAAATAGTCTCCGCCCACCACATGTACGGTGTGGACGGGCTCCTGCGTTTCGTTTTCTTCCTGCGCCACAGGCTCCAGATAGGCAGCCAGAAGCTTCCGGACATCTTTGTCGGAGCAGTCTTCCTCCCGGGCGTGCCTCAGCAAATCGGCCACGATTTCCCGGCAGGGCAGGAACAGGGCTTCGGAGGCATATTGGTCTTCCTCCCAGGCATCCCCCATCTTGGACATGCGGCGGCACAGCTCCAGGCGGGCGCCGCTGTACCAGGGGTACAGGTTCACCACGCCCACCAGTTCGTCCAGGTTGAGGGAATGGAGATTTATGCGGGAACTTCCTACCATTGCGCTACGGTTGCGTTGAATATATCTTCTACTATTTTTTCGATGATGGTTTCGCAGAGGGTGGCTTCTACGGCATCCAACGAGGCCGTGGCGTCAAAATCTTCATAAGCGCTGAAACTCTGGGAAACGTCGTCTTCCGGATACTTCCGGTTGGAGAATTCAATTTTCACCGTTACCGTAAGCCGGTTCTGGGCGGCCATTTCGTCGGCCGTGATGGCGGTGGCCTTTACGTCATAGCCGGTCACTTCCGCCACCAGTTCCAGGTCTCCGTCGTGCTCCACCTGTTCCAGGCGGGTGAGACGGCGGAATTTCTCCTGCAGGGCCTCGGTGAGTTCTCCGGCCAGGCTGGGGTTCACGCGGAGGGCCTTGTACTCTACATAGGGGATGGTGATGGTGTTCACGTCGGGCTGGATGGAAGTGCCCGTGAAAGAATAGATTCCACAGGACAAGGCCAGGAGGGTCAGACTCAATATGGCGGCGAGGCGTTTCATTTCTTACGGTATTCCGGAGGAAGTTTACGGTACAGGGTGCGCTCGCTCATGCCCAGCTCCTCCGCGGCTTTCTTGCGGTTGCCGTGGTATTTCTCCAGGGCCTGGCGGATGAGTTCGTCTTCCGTGCGGCGGATGCTCAGGGAGGGCTGCTCCTGCGGCTCTCCGGCGGGTTGGAAGTCTTCCTGGCCCTGCCATTCTGCCTCCTCCTGAAGGGGAGGCTGGGGCGGCGGGGGAAGTTCCCTGCGGTCTATGCGGGCCTTGAGGGCGTCCACCTCCTGCTTGAGGTCGAAGATAGCCTTCATGATGGCCTGGCGCTCGTCGGCCGAAAAGGCGGACTGGTGTTGTTCCTGGGGCCCTTCATACAGCATGGGGATGGGTTCTCCCTGCTCGCGGGGCATCAGGGGCATCAAGTCCTGGGCCGACAGTTCTATGCGCTGGAGGGTGGGGGTTACCTTCTGGGAAACCTGGGCGGTGAGGGCCTGGGTAAAGCCCTGCAGCTGGCGGATGTTGCCCGGCCAGCGGTATTGCTCCAGCAGGCGGATGGCTTCCGGCTTGAGGGAAATCTTGCACATCCCGTTCACCTCGGAAAAGTCGGAGGTGAATTTGCGGAACAGCAGGTAGATGTCCGACTTGCGCTCCCGGAGGGCGGGGATGCGAATCTGGGCGGCGCTGAGACGGAAGTACAAGTCTTCGCGGAACTTGCCCCGCTTGACGGCCTCGTAGAGGTGTACGTTGGTGGCGGCCACAATGCGCACGTCGGTGTGTTCCACCTTGTTGGAGCCCACCTTCCGGTATTCTCCGCTCTGGAGTACGCGCAGCAGCAGGGCCTGGCTTTCCAGCGGTAGCTCCGCAATCTCGTCCAGGAAGAGCGTGCCGCCGTCGGCCTCCTCAAAATAGCCCTTGCGGGTATCCACGGCCCCGGTGAAAGAGCCTTTCACGTGGCCGAAGAGTTCCGAATTCACCAGTTCCTTGGGCAGGGCGCCGCAGTTGACCACAAAGAAGGGAGCCTGCCGGCGGGCGCTGTACTGATGGATAATGCGGGCCACGTTCTCCTTGCCCACGCCGCTTTCCCCCTGAATGAGGACGCTCAAGCCGGTTGGGGCAAACTTGACGGCCGTTTCCAGCGCTTCGTTGAGTGCAGGGTCGTTGCCGATGATGTCATATTTGTTTTTTAGCGCTTGCAAATCCATAGTTTTGCAAATTTAAT
Organism: uncultured Bacteroidia bacterium; assembly: GCA_902794615.1. Lineage (GTDB taxonomy): Bacteria > Bacteroidota > Bacteroidia > Bacteroidales > UBA932 > Cryptobacteroides. The sequence goes on along the minus strand of CADBHY010000018.1, from coordinate 5,833 downwards.
CATTTTTTGAATAAAATGCTTATATTTGTATCTCGCATAAGTTATGTATACCGATATGAAAAGAACTTTAATCATTCTCGCAGCCGCCGCCCTCGCCGCGGCCTGCGCATCCCCTGAGAAGATGGCCAAAATGGCCCAGAACGTCCAGGTAAGCTGCCAGCCGGCCGTACTGGAAGTGGTTGGCGGAAGCATAGACCCCGTGGTTACGGTAACGTATCCCAAGGATTACTTCAACCCCAACGTGGTGCTGGAAGTCACTCCTGTCATTGTCTATGACGGAGGAGAGGCTGCCATGAAGCCCATCAAGTACCAGGGAGAGAAGGTGAAGAACAACTACAAGGTGGTTTCCTCCGAAGGCCAGAAGGTGACGGAGCGCCTCCACTTCGACTATGTGGAAGGCATGGAAAAGAGCCATCTGGAACTCCGCGGCAAGGTATTGGCCGGAAAGAAGTCCATCAACCTGCCCGTCAAGAAAGTGGCCGATGGCGCCAACACCACTTACATGCTGGTGAAGCGTGCCGGCAACCTGGCCTTCAAGAAAGACAATTACCAGGACGTGATTGTCTCCACCGCCGAAGGTCAGATCAAGTATAACGTAAACAGCGCCGAGGTCCGCAACTCCGAGCTCAAGGGCAAGTCCGTGAAGGAATTCCTGGCCGCCCTGGATGCCGCCGCCGCCAACGAGCGCGCCACTGTCAAAAGCACCGAAATTGTGGCTTACGCCTCTCCGGAAGGCGCGGAGAAAATGAACAACAAGCTCTCCGCCAACCGTTCCCAGAGTGCTTCCAAGGCCTGGGACAAGGTGGTGAAGGGCCACGAGAGCCTGGACCCCACCGTCCGCAGCGTGGGTGAAGACTGGGAAGGCTTCCAGCAGCTGGTTTCCGAGAGCTCCATCGAAGACAAGGAACTCATCCTCCGTGTCCTGTCCATGTACTCGGACCCTGCCGTCCGTGAGAACGAAATCCGCAACATGTCCCAGGTGTTCACCGCCCTCAAGGGAGAGGTGCTGCCGGAACTCCGCCGCGCCCGCCTCATTGCCAACGTGGAGGTGAAGAACTACACCAACGAGGAACTGGTGGATATCCTGAAGAACAACGAGAAGATTCTGGACGAGGAGGCCCTCCTCCGCGTGGCTTCCGTAGCCAAGGATGCCGCCCAGAAGGAGAGCATCTACCAGAAGGCCATCGAGCGTTTCAATTCCCAGCGTGCCATGTACAACCTGGCCGTCCTTTACCTGAGCGAGGGCAAGATGGCCAAGGCCAAGGCCGGCCTCGGCGAGCTTGACGCCAAGGATGCCGATGTTATCAACGCCAAGGGCGTGGTGGCCCTCCGAGAGGATGACCTCCAGACCGCCGAAGCCTGCTTCCGCCAGGCCGGCACCCCCGAGGCTAAGAAGAACCTGGGCATTGTCCAGATTCTTACGGGAGAATATGACGCCGCCGTCCAGACCCTGAAGGACGTGGACGGCTGCTGCCACAACACCGTCCTGGCCTACATCCTTACGGACCAGCTGGACAAGGCCAAGGCATCGGCCCATTGCGGAGACCCGAAGGTCTGGTATCTCAAGGCCATCATCTCGGCCCGTCAGGGCAAGGCCGACGAGGTTTCCAAGAACCTGGAGCGTGCCTTCCGCAATCCTGCCCTGAAGGAGCGCGCCTCCCGCGATATCGAGTTCGCCGGTTACTCTTTCTAAAAACGTGAGAACCCGTCTGCTGGTAATGGATATCATCTTCGGAGTCCTGGTGATTCCGACGATGATATTCCTTTTTCCCGTAAGCCGGTGGATTCAGTGGCATCCGGATTACGTCCTGTACTATGTCATCTGGCTGTACGGGGTGTGGTTCCTGTGCCGGAAGGCCATCGGTCCGCTGTTTACGCGGGGCTGGCCGGAGATGGCCCTGGCGACGGGCTCGCTTTTTCTGGTGGGGGTGGTCACCTTCCTGATGACCCTCACCCCCGTTTCCTTCACTTCGCCGGAAGACCAGTTCGCTGCCCTGAAGATGCACCAGCGGGCCATGTGGATACTGCTGCTGGCCGTGGTGTCGGCCGGGATTCCCGTCGGCGCCCTCAGTTCCCGCAACCGGGAGCTCAAGTCCCGGAAGGATGAAGAGGAGGAACTGCAGAATACGGCCGATGCGATAAGCTCCCGCAGGGAAGAGGCCCTGTCGGGCCAGGACCGCGGGGACATCCAGCTCAAGACGGGCTACAGCACGGTTCATGTGCCCGTCACGGCCATCCGCTACATTGAAGGCCGGAACAACTATGCCTGCTTCCACCTGGACCACCGGAACGACGTGGTTTCCCAGATTACCCTCAAGAGCGTGATGGAAATGCTCCCGGAAGGGAAATTCGCCCGGATTCACCGCTCGTATATCGTCCCCCTGTGGAGGATAGAGAAAAGGTCGGCCACGTCGGTCAAGCTGATGGGCGTGGAGGAAACCCTTCCCGTGGGCCGTGCCTATAAAGAAACACTCAATAATGGCTAAAAACAACAAAGATTTCTATGCAACCCGGTCCACCGTCTGGTGGAAAGTGGCCATTGCCATGATCGGGTCCTGTCTGTCCGGCGTCACCTTCGTGTCGGTTCCCGGCATGGTGGGGGTGTCCGGATTCGGCTATCTGCAGATGGTCATGGGCTTCTTCCTGGGCTATCTGGTCATCGCCTTTGTCCTCACGCCGCTGTACTTCCGCCTCAATGTGGTGTCGGTGTACGAGTACCTTGACAAGCGCTTCGGCATCTCTTCCCACAAGACGGGAGCCTGGTTTTTCTTCATTTCCAAGATTCTGGGCGCATCGGCCCGCCTGTACCTGGTCTGCGCCACGCTGCAGCTCCTGCTGCTGGGCCCCGTGGGCGTCCCCTTCTGGGTGACGGTGGTGCTCTCCGTGCTGCTGGTGTGGCTTTACACGGTGAGGGGAGGCGTGAAAGCCGTGATAGGCATGGATATCTTCAAGACGCTGTGCATGCTGGTGGCCGTGGGCCTTACGCTCTTCTTTGTGGGCCGCGAGGTGGGAAAGCTGGATACAAGCTACATGCGGGTATTCTATTTTGACGACGTAAACCATCCCCAGTTCTTTTTCAAGCAGCTGCTGGGCGGCCTGTTCACCGTAGTGGCCTCTACCGGCCTTGACCAGGACATGATGCAGCGCACCCTGGCCTGCAAGAACGTGCGGGACTCACAGAAGAACCTCATTGTTTCCGTGTGCCTGCAGGCGGTGGTCATCACCCTTTTCCTGCTGCTGGGCGTGGCCCTGTATCAGTATGCGGGCCTTCACAACATCTCCTTTGCCAAGGGCGACGAGCTCTTCCCGGCCGTGGCCTGGAACGGCGGCCTGCCCAAGATTGTGGGCATCCTCTTCCTGGTAGGTCTGGTAATGGCCGGTTTCCCGGCCGGCGGCAGCGCCCTTACTTCCCTTACCACCTCCTTCACCATCGACATCCTGGGCGGAAAAGACCAGAAACGCACGTGGATTCACAGCGGCATGGCCGTTCTGATGGCCCTGACCATCATTGTTTTCGGCCTGCTCAACTCCACCAGCGTGATTGACGCCGTGTATCGGCTGGCCTCCTATACCTACGGGCCGCTGCTGGGTCTGTTCACCTTCGGCCTCTGCTTCAAATGGCAGGTGAGAGACCGCTGGGTGCCCGTGGTGGCCATCCTGGCGCCCATCCTGTGCCTGGTGCTGGACATGAATTCCGTCCGGTGGTTTGGCGGCTACCATTTCAGCTATGAGCTGCTGCTCATGAACGCCATCTTCACCATCGTGGGCCTGCTGCTCATTGTCAAGAGGAAGTAATCTGCCATTTTGTCAGATAATCCGGAGCGGAACGGAGATTGAAATATCTCCCTGCAAAGGAGACTGATAAAATGAACGAAAACAACAATAGCAATTTTCTCGAACGCTTTGCCATCAACCTCAATGAGCGGGCTGCGCAAGGCAAGTTGGACCCGGTGATTGGCCGGGATGACGAAATCCGGCGTGTGCTGCAGATACTTTCCCGGCGCACCAAGAACAACCCCATATTGGTGGGAGAGCCCGGCGTGGGCAAGACCGCCATCTCTGAGGGCATTGCCCAGAATATTGTGAACGGCCAGGTGCCGGAAAACCTGAAAACCAAGAAAGTCTATTCCTTGGATATGGGTGCCCTTATCGCGGGCGCAAAATATCAAGGTGAATTTGAAGAGCGTCTGAAAGGCGTGGTGAAGGAAGTGGTGGACAGCGCCGGTGAAATCATCCTTTTCATCGACGAAATCCACACCCTGGTGGGTGCAGGCCGCAGCAGCGGAGCCATGGATGCCTCCAACATCCTCAAGCCGGCGCTGGCCCGCGGAGAGCTGCGTACCATCGGCTCCACCACCCTGGATGAGTACCAGAAGTACTTCGAGGCCGATAAGGCCCTGGAGCGCCGGTTCCAGATGGTGATGGTGGACGAGCCTTCTCCCGCAGAGAGCATCGCCATCCTCCGCGGTCTGAAGGAACGCTACGAGAACCACCACAAGGTGCGCATTGAGGACGACGCCCTCATTGCCGCCGTGAACCTGAGCCACCGCTACATCACCAGCCGTTTCCTCCCGGACAAGGCCATCGACCTGGTGGACGAGGCCGCTTCCAAGCTGCGCCTGGAGATGAATTCCGTGCCGGAGCCCATCGACAACCTCAATTCGGCCATCCGTCAGAAGGAAATTGAGCGTGAGGCCATTAAACGTGAGGGTGTATCGGCCAAGATGGAGAAGCTGGAGGCCGAGCTGAAGGAGCTCCAGGAGAAGCGGGATGCCCTGATGAAGCGCTGGAACGAGGAAAAGGAGATTCTGGGCGGCCTGCAGACCTCCCGTCAGGAGCTGGAAGACCTGAACCTCCAGGCCAAGACGGCCGAGCGCAACGGAGACTACGCCAAGGTGGCGGAAATCCGCTACGGCAAGATGGCCCAGACACAGAAGCGCATCGACGAGCTTACCGCCAAGGCCGAAGCCATCAAGGACCCCATCGTGACAGAGGCGGTTACCCCGGAAGACATTGCCGAGGTGGTGGCCAAGTGGACCGGCATCCCCGTGAAGCGGATGCTGGAAAGCGAGAAGGAGAAGCTGCTGCGGATGGAGAGCGAGCTGCACAAGCGCGTGGTGGGCCAGGACGCGGCCATCCGCGCCGTGGCTGATGCCGTGCGCCGCAACCGGGCGGGGCTGAGCAATGAGAAACGGCCCATCGGCTCCTTCCTCTTCTTGGGAACCACCGGCGTGGGCAAGACGGAGCTGGCCAAGGCGCTGGCAGAATTCCTGTTCAACGACGAGAACATGATGACGCGTATCGACATGAGCGAATACCAGGAGCGGCACACCGTTTCCCGTCTGGTAGGTGCGCCTCCGGGATACGTGGGTTATGACGAGGGCGGCCAACTCACCGAGGCCGTTCGGCGCAAACCTTACTCCGTGGTGTTGCTGGACGAGATTGAAAAAGCCCATCCGGACGTGTTCAACGTCCTGTTGCAGGTGCTGGACGACGGCCGGCTCACCGACAACAAGGGCCGCACCGTGGACTTCAAGAACACCATCCTCATCATGACCTCCAATGCCGGGGCCGACATCATCCAGTCCTACATGGAGAAACTGCCCGAGGCGGACGGCCTGGACGTACAGGCCATCGCCAACCGCCGGAGCCTGCTCAATGAGTGTTCCGCCAAGGTGCTGGACGTGCTCAAGATGACGGTCCGTCCCGAGTTCCTGAACCGAATTGACGAGATTATCATGTTCGACCCCCTCACCAAGGCCGAAGCCATCAAGGACCCCATCGTGACAGAGGCGGTTACCCCGGAAGACATTGCCGAGGTGGTGGCCAAGTG
>CADBHY010000017.1 GCA_902794615.1 uncultured Bacteroidia bacterium | reverse complement strand
TTCCCCTATCTTTGCCTGCTGGTTTCCGGCGGCAATTCGCAGATTGTGCGGGTGAACAGCCCCCTGGACTATGAGATTCTGGGACAGACCATCGACGATGCCGTGGGCGAGGCCTTCGACAAGTGCTCCAAGATGCTGGGCCTGGGCTATCCCGGCGGCCCCATCATCGACAAACTGGCCCGGCAGGGCAATCCGGAGCGCTTCCATTTTGCCAAGCCCAACATTCCGGGGCTGGATTACAGCTTTTCCGGCGTCAAGACGTCGCTGCTGTATTTCGTGCGGGACCAGATGGCCCTGGATTCGGAATTCCTGGAAAAGAACAAGGAAGACATCTGCGCCAGTTTCCAGAAGACGCTCATAGACATCCTCCTTACCAAACTCATCCGTGCCGCCAAGGAAACCCGCATCCGGGAAATCACCATCGGCGGCGGCGTAAGTGCCAACAGCGGCCTTCGGGAGCGTATTGTGGCAGAGGGGGAGAAGCGCGGGTGGAACACCTACCTTCCGGAGTTCAAGTTCACGACGGACAACGCCGCCATGATAGCGGTGGCCGGCTGGTTCCAGTATAAGGCCGGGGTGCGCACGCCCTTGGACGTGGCTCCCGTTTCCCGTTTAGCAGATTTTTAGGGCACAGTTGATGCCGTCCAGGGCCGATGACACGATGCCACCGGCGTAACCGGCACCTTCTCCGCAGGGGTAGAGGCCGGGGACGTCCACATGCTCCAGGGTTTCGGGATTGCGCGGCAGACGGACGGGGGAGGAGGTGCGGGATTCCACGCCCAGCAGAAGGGCGTCGTTGGTATAATACCCGTGCATGGAACGGTCCACCTGGGGGAAGGCCCTTCTGAGCCGCATGGCCACATGCTCCGGCAGCAGCTCATGGAGGGGTGCGGAGATGACTCCCGGGTGATACGAGGTCTTGGGCAAATCGGCCGATACGATGCCCCGGCAGAAGTCTTTCATCCTCTGGGCAGGGGCGGTGAAGGGATGGCGGGCGCCGTGCTCCCGGGCATAGCGGTACATGGCACGCTCTACGTCCCGCTGGAAGTCCATGAGGGCGAAGGGGCCCCGGTACTGCTCCGGCTGGTCTCCGGGTTCAATCTGCACCACTACGCCGGCATTGGCCCATTTGGAGTTTCTGTCGGCGTTGGACATGCCGTTCAGCACCACGGTCTCCTCCTCGGTGGAAGAGGGCACCAGGATGCCGCCCGGGCACATGCAGAAAGAGAAGACGCCGCGGCCCTCCTGCTGCTGCACGAAGGAGTATTCGGCCGTGGGCATGAAGGGCTGGTATTTTCCGTGATAACGAATCTGGTTAATCTGCCACTGGGGATGCTCCACGCGGACGCCCAGGGCAAAACCCTTGGCTTCCAGGCTCCAGCCTTTGCGTTGGAACAGTTCGTAGATGTCCCTGGCCGAATGGCCCGTGGCCAGTATCACCTTGCGGGCTCGGAATTCCTTTTCACCGCAGCGGACGGTGAACTCCGTCCTGCCCGGCTCGATATCCGTCACCTTTGCGTCGAAGTGATATTCTCCGCCGTGGCTCTCGATGCACTGGCGGATGTTTTTCACTATTTCCGGCAGGCGGTCGGTGCCGATGTGGGGGTGGGCGTCAATCAGGATGTCCTCCTTAGCCCCGAAGGCCACCAGCTGGTGCAGCACCTGGCGGATGTCTCCGCGCTTGGAGGAGCGGGTGTAGAGTTTGCCGTCGGAGAAGGCGCCCGCGCCGCCCTCCCCGTAACAGTAGTTGGAATCCGGATTCAAAACCCCCTCGGTGGAAAGCCTGGCCATGTCCCGCTTCCGGCGCTCCACGTCCTTGCCGCGCTCCAGCACGATGGGCCTGAGACCTTTCTGAAGCAGCGTGAGGGCGGCGAACATGCCGGCCGGCCCGGCGCCCGCCACAATGACGGCGGGGGCGCCGTGGACGTCCCGGTAGGGAGCGACTTGGTAAGGCTCATGGGGTTCGTTCTGCCTCCAGGCCTGCACGCGGTAGCGGTACAAGATGTCCTGCCGGGCGTCAATGCTTCGGCGCACCACTTCCACGTGGCCCACTTTATCGGCCTTTACGCCCAAGGCCTTGGCGGCCGCCTCGTTCAGCTGGGCGGCCGTCAGTTCCTTCCCAATCTTGAGGGCTATCTCGAATTCTTTCATTTGTCCATCTCGGCCAGCGCAAAGTCGTAGGCTCCCACGGAGATGGCGGTGGAGGTGCCAATCTTGTCGATGGTTATGCCGATGCGCTTCTGGGGGTCGTAGGTGACGGTCTTGTCGGTCCCGTAAATCTTGAGCTCGCGGGCTTCACCCTTGGCAAAAGCGGCAAACTCCTCGGGATTGTCCAGGTCGTACACCTTCATCTGAACGCGGTTCAGGGTGTCTCCGGAGAGGGTTTTCACGGTGCCGCGCATTTCTTCCAGCAGGTAGGGCATGAAGTATTTGGCCGATGCGGAAATGCCGCCGCCAATCACCACGATTCCGTCCATCAGCTGGGCGGCCTGGGCGATGGCCAGACCGGCTACGCGGCCCATTTCCTCGAAGGAAGCCCTGGCGGCCTTCTGGTTGCCCGGGCGGGTGCCTTCGGCAATGTCGAAGATGTCCTTGGGGGTGAGGGAGGGGTCCTGCACGCCGGACTGCTCGGAATAGACACGTCTGACGGCTCGGATGGCCACGCTGTCTTCCAGGATGACGCCGTTGATGTGCGGATTGGCCAGGCAGTAGGTTTCCACGCAGGAGTTGTCTCCGCGGTTCAGCTGGCCGTTGATTACGCAGCCAATCCCGAAGCCGGTTCCGAAGGTGTAGCCAATCAGGTTTTTGAAGCGCTTGGTACTGCCGGCGGCGGCCAGTTTCTCGTTCACCTCGGGGAGGGCGCCGCTCAGGGCTTCACCGAAGGCGAAGAGGTCTCCGTCGTTGTTGATGAACACCGGAATGCCGAAAACTTCCTTCAGGTACGGCCCCAGGGCCACGCCGTCGCGGAACGACGGGAAGTTGGGCAGGAAGCCGCCGATGATGCCGGCAGGATAATCGGCCGGGCCGGGGAAGGCAAAGCTGATGGCCTCCGGTTTTACGTCTCCCAGCTGGTTGATGATGTTCTTGAAGCCGGTCACCATGGTTTCCAGGCACAGGTCCAGGTTGTTGGCATTGGACGGAAGGGTGAGCGTGTCCAGAATGAACTGTTCCCCCCTCATGGCGTTGAAGCGCAGCGAATTGCCGCCCGCATCCAGGGTGAGCACCACCCGCTTGTCGTTCTTATACTTTCCCATATCTCAGTTTTGTGTTATTGTTCAATCTTCAAATATAGCCATTTTTTCCGGAAATTCCTCAATGGACTTGTGCGGAGTAAACAGCATCGGCAATGGCCTCTTCCACCAGTTTGGCGGAAAGGGCGCCGACGGCATCCAGGCTGGCGGCAACCTTGTCTTTATCGGGGCCGACAGAAATGGCATAAACGGTATCACCGTCAGCGGTGGTAAAGGCCGGGACGATGCAACGCGCAAACCCGGCGGACGCCATTTGGGCCAGATGCTTCAGCTGGGCGGGAGTAAAGTCTCCGTTTGTGAAGACTGCCGCCAGTGTGGTGTTGGTGGTGCTGGTGAAAAGATTCTCCCCGGCAGCTTGAAGGGTGGACACGTAAGAGTCCGCAAATTCGGAACGGTCTGGGGTAAGCATCCCTGCAATCTTCTTCCCGTCTGCGTAGATGTCTCCGAAACTGTTCAGCACCACGGCAACCCCAAGCTGGAGGCTTCCCATTTGGGCGGCTGCATAGCCGATGCCCGCTTTCTGGGCCTGCCGCATCCCGGCCGCCTTGCCCACCGTGGCTCCCGTACCGGCACCGACATTGCCGCTGCGCGGTTCATTCGAGGAAAAAGTGGCCTCGCATGCCGCATAGCCCATCCGCTCATCCGGCCGTACGGAAGCGCTGCCGAAGCCCAGGTCGTAGATGCAGCTCTGGCAGACGATGGGGACGACGGCGATACCGGTATCAAACCCCACGCCATGCTCTTCCAGGCAGCGTGCAACGCCTCCGGAAGCCGCCAGCCCATAGGCCGATCCGCCGGAAAAGACCAGCGCGTTGAGAGGATGGTTCCGCTCGGGTGCGATGGACTCTGTTTCCCGCGAGGCAGGACCGCCGCCAAGGACTACTACGGCGGCACGTCCGGGGGACGTAAGGCGATAGACGGTCACGCCCGTTGCCGCCGCGTCATCCTGGACGTTCCCTACACGGACACCGGCAAGGGATGAAAAAGGAATGCTCCGAGGCCCGGGAACCTGGCAGTGAGCCGAAATGCCGTCAGCGGTGGACACCGTTTGGATTCGTTTCATGGATATCAAGTTTTAATCGTTAAATATACGCATTTTTGCACAATTCCGCAACTGCGAGTCCCGGAGCGAAAAGGTTGAGGACGATGACAAGCTTTTCAAGGCAACTCCTGTTGCAGGTGAGGGCTTTATCTGTCGCAGGTGAGGGTGCGTACCGTCGCGGGTCCTCATTTTGTGGCTGACCAGCGACGCTTATCGGCCCTCCAAGTAAAAAAGTGTCGCGGGTGAGCGATTTTTTGGGGACTTGCGACACTTCGGCCATTCACTTGCGACACTTTTCCCTTTCACCTGCGACGTCCGGGCTGGCAAGGGATAGAGGGACCAGGGGGGGCTCCGTTCCGCTTCGCTCCACTCCGTACCCTCCCACTGCTTTTTGAACATTTGTCTCGAAGCAAGCTTCGGCCAAATATCCAAAAATCAGCGGGCCCCTCCCTCTTCCCACGGCCGAGGGGGCATTAACTTGAGAGGCTGATTCCACTACCCGTGGTGTCTGCTTGACCGGGAGATGAATTCAAGTAAATTCCTTTGCGGGCATCTCGGAAAAAAACTATAAATTTGCAGTTGATATTGAAACTGATTAGCCGCCGTGTTATGGACTCGTATTACCGCCACTTCCGCAACCGGAAAATCTACCGTTTCGTGACCTTCGCCACCCTGGAGGCGACGGAGGAGGAAGCCGTGGTGTACCAGGCCATGTACGGTGACCGCCGGTACTGGATTCGGCCCAGGGCTAATTTCTTCGAGGAGGTTCCGTTTGACGGCAGGATGGTCCGGCGGTTCCAGCCTGTTCCAAAGGAAGAAGCCTTGAAGGAAACATCCGTTCAACCCATACAAGAAATGCGCAACGTTACCAAACTATCAGACACCACATCCGACGGTATCCGCAGCACTTCGTTCGCCACTTGCGGTGTAACTTGTTCCACTCAAATCAACCTCCGGACAGAGGGGGACATCATCCGCCGGGTGGAGATTGTCAAAGGCTGCGACGGCAACACCAAGGGCCTGGCCCGGCTCTGCGAAGGCCGAAGAATCGAGGATGTCATCGGCCTTTTGGAGGGCATCGACTGCAAAGGACGGGGAACCAGCTGCCCGGACCAGTTGGCCAGGGCGCTCAAGGAGTTAACTTCGGCTCAGTGATGGATGGAATCCGGAAGGCGGAAGAAAGGGACCTGGAGGCTGTGAACGGGCTTCTCAGGCAGGTTCTGGCCGTTCATCACCGGGGGCGTCCGGACCTTTTCAGGGAGTCCGGAAAGAAATACACGGATGAGGAACTGCTGGCCATTTTTGAGAATCCGCAGACGCCGGTTTTCGTGTATGAGAGGGGCGGGGAGGTGCTGGGCTATGTCTTCTGCGCCGTGCAGCCCCAGGGGAGCGGAAGCCTTCAGGAACTGACCACCCTCTATGTGGACGACCTCTGCGTCCATGAGAAGGCGCGCGGGGAGCATATCGGCAAAGCTCTTTTCGAGTATGTGAAAACCTTCGCCCGGGATAGGGGCTGCCACCATATCACGCTTCATGTGTGGGAGTGCAATCCCTCCGCAAGGGCTTTCTACGAATCCTTTGGGTTCAAGCCTCAATACACATCCATGGAAATGATTTTAGAGTCTGTTTTGAAATGATTGATATTTTTATTTATACTTTATTTTTGTGAAAATTTTTAAGGAAAATTTACCAAAAAGAAACATAAAGAATTTATTGAATTATTTCAAAACAGACTCTTATAACCTGACATGAAAAAGCACCGTATATCACGCATTGTCCTGGCCGTCCTGCTGGCGGGCATCCTGGGCGGCTGCCTGTACCTGAACTCGCTTCTGCCCATCATCACCGGCTATGCCGCCAAGAACCTGGCATCGGCCGTATTTGTCTCGGGACGGGACGCTTCCGAGGTGGAAAAGCTGGACCTGCATTTCTCCTTCATCCAATATACCCGTAACAAGGTGGATTATGGGAACAAGACGGTTACCAGCCGTTTCCTCTGGGGTAAGTCCGTGGCCGCGTATCGGGAAGGCTACGGCGTCACCCTGCTCCGGGGCAAGCACAAGGATGCCTTCCTGGCGCAGGCTTTCCCCCTACAGGCCGATCCCAACTTCCCGGAGTTGCTGCCGGCGGGAGACTCTGCAACTGCGGCAAAGCTGGAGCCCATCGCCAAGGCTTTCGTAGATGAAAAGGCCTATGGCGGCACTCCTTTCGCCTTTGTGGTACTGCACAAGGGCGGCATCGTGGCCGAGCGTTACGGCAAAGGCATAAGCCCGGAAACCAAGCTCCTGAGCTGGAGTATGGGTAAGAGCTTCACCAGCGCCCTCGCCGGCATAATGGCAGGGGATTCCCTGATAGACATCCACGCCCCCCTCGGCATCCCCGAATGGCAGGCCGACGGGCGCCGCGCCATTACCTTGAACCACCTCCTGCAGATGCAGAGCGGCCTGGAGTGGAACGAGAACTACGGCAACCGCTCCGACGTAAACATCATGCTCCACCAGGCGGAAGACATGGGCCTGTATGCCCTGTCCAAACCCCTTGAGCACGAGCCCGGCACCTTCTGGTACTATTCCAGCGGCACCACCAACATCGTGATGCGTTACCTGCGCGGGAAATTCTCCTCCGATGCGGAATTCCTTTCCTATATGCGGGAGCGTCTTTTCAAGCCCGTCGGCATAGCCAACCCCTATTTTGAAACCGACATGAACGGCACTCCCGTAGGCTCTTCCTACCTCTACGTGACGGCCCGGGATTATGCTCGCTTCGGTCAGCTTTACTTGAACGACGGGTGCCTGGGCGGAGAGCGCATCCTCCCGGAAGGATGGGTGGATTACACCCGGACGCCGGCATCGGCCAGCGAGGGGGGCTACGGCGCCTTTTTCTGGCTCAACCGCAATGGCAGGCTGCCCGACGTCCCCGAAGACATGTTCTCCTGCAACGGGCACGACGGCCAGCAAATCTACATCGTTCCCTCCAAGGAACTGGTGGTTGTCATTCTGGGCTATTCCCCCAAGCCGGACCATGTGATAGACTTCAACGGCCTTCTGCGTGACATTATCGCCGCCCTGTAGATGAACAAGGATACATCCATACAGTACCTTCCGGGAGTGGGCCCCAAGCGGGCGCAGCTTCTGGAATCCGAACTGGGAATCCGCACCCTGGAGGACCTGGTGCACCTGTATCCCTTCCGCTACATAGACCGAAGCAGCATCGTGCGTATTGCCGACGTCCACCCGGACCTGGCCCAGGTGCAGGTACGGGCCACGGTGCGGAAAGTCCGCCTCTTTGCCAAAAACGGCGCGGAACTTCCGGCCGGGCAGCTCAAGTACAACATGGTGAGCCGCCTCAGCGCCATGGTGGCCGATGAAAGCGGCGAGATGGAGATGGTCTTTTTCAAGGGCGTGAAGTGGATGCATGCACGCCTGGTGCCTGGCTCCACCTTCATCTTCTTCGGGAAGCCCGCGGTGTTCGGGAACCGCCTGAACATGGTGCACCCGGAGGTGGACGCCCCCGATGCCGGAACCACCGGCGTGCTTACGGGCGTGTATCCTTCTACCGAGAAACTCAAAAATGCCGGCATCACCGGCAAGGTGATGCTCCGCCTGATGGGCGCCGCCCTGCAGGAAATCCTGCCCGCCGTCCGGGAAACCCTTCCGGACTACATTCTCAAGGAGAAGGGCCTGGTGCCCCTGACTTACGCCCTCCGTCAGATTCACTTCCCGCAGGACCAGGCGGCGCTGGCCAAAGCCACTTATCGGCTTAAATTCGAGGAACTTTTCCTCCTTCAGCTGTCCCTCCTCAAGCAGAAATACATCCGCAGCCGCAATGCCGTGGGCTTTGTCATGAGCCAGGTGGGCCAGCCCTTCAACGACTGCTACAACGCCCTTCCTTACCAGCTCACCGCCGCCCAGAAGCGCGTGATCAAGGAAATCCGCGAAGACATGCGCAGCGGTCACCAGATGAACCGACTGCTGCAGGGTGACGTGGGCTCCGGAAAAACCATGGTGGCCGTGCTGAGCGCCCTCATCGCCGTGGGAAACGGCTATCAGGCCTGCATCATGGCCCCCACCGAAGTCCTTTCCCAGCAGCACTACGCCAATGTGTCCAAGTACCTGAAGCCCACCGGCGTCCGCTGCGCCCTCCTCACCGGCACCACCACCGCGGCCCGGCGCCGGGAGATTCACGCCGGACTGCAGGACGGCAGCATCGGCATCCTGATAGGAACCCATGCGCTCATTGAAGACACGGTGCAGTTCCGGGCCCTGGGCCTGGCCATCGTGGACGAGCAGCACCGCTTTGGCGTGGAGCAGCGTGCCCGCCTCTGGAACAAAGGCTGGGGCGGTACTGCGCCGCACGTGCTGGTGATGACGGCCACCCCCATCCCGCGCACCCTGGCCATGACCTTGTACGGAGACCTGGACGTGTCCGTGATAGACGAGATGCCCCCGGGCCGCAAGCCCGTCACCACCCTCTGCGTGGGAGAGAACAAGCGTCACGCCATGCACAACTTCATCCGGGACGAGATAGCCAAGGGCCGGCAGGCCTTTATTGTGTATCCGCTCATCTTTGAGAGCGAAAAGATGGACTACAAGAACCTCCAGCTGGGCTATGAGGAGATTGTGAAGGCCTTCCCGCTGCCCAAGTACAAGGTGGCCATCGTCCACGGGCAGCAGAATGCGGCCGACAAGGCCTTCAACATGGACGCCTTCGCCGCCGGACGGGCCGATATCCTGGTGTCCACCACCGTGATAGAGGTGGGGGTGGACGTGCCCAATGCCTCGGTGATGGTGATTGAGAGCGCCGAACGCTTCGGCCTGAGCCAGCTGCACCAGCTGCGCGGCCGCGTGGGCCGGGGTGCGGAACGCTCCTACTGCATCCTCATGAAGGGTACCAAGGTATCCAAGGAGAGCCAGAAGCGTCTGGACCTTCTCTGCGCCACGGAAAACGGCTTCGAACTGGCCGAGGAAGACATGAAGATGCGCGGCCCCGGAGACCTGGAGGGTACCCAGCAGAGCGGCCTGCCCATCAGCCTCAATATCGCCTCCCTGGCCAAGGACGGGCTCATCCTCTCCGATGCCCGCACCTATGCCCAGCATGTCCTGGACCTGGACCCCACCCTGCAGGAACAAAAAAATGCCCCGCTGCTCGCAGAACTGCAACGGGACAAATACCAGACCAAGGATTATTCGAAGATTTCCTAGTCTTTCTTCATCCACCTATCTACCCAGTCGAAGAAGCTGCGATGCCAGTAGAGGGCATTCTGCGGCTGGAGAATCCAGTGGTTCTCCGTGGGGAAGACGATGAGCTTGGAGGGCACGCCCATGTACTGGGCGGCGGCGAAGGCGGCCATGCCCTGCTCTACCGGCACGCGGAAATCCATGCCGCCGTGGATGCAGAGGATGGGCGTGTGCCAGTTCTCCACCAACTTGTGCGGGGAGTGGGCGTAATGCTTCTGCGTCTTGGGCAGCTTGCTCCAGGGAGAACCGCCCTGACGCAGGCCGCCGAAGGTTTTGCCGTCGCCGGCGGGGCCTGTCTGGCCGGGCGTGTAGGCGTATTCTTCCAGGCCGCCGTTGTCCCAGTTGGTGAACCACATCTCCTCGGTGGTGTAGTACATGTGCTCCTCGTTGAAGATGCCGGCGTGGGACACAAAGCAGTCGAAGGTGTCACCGTGGATGCCGGCCAGGTAATAGATGCTGTAGCCGCCGTAAGAGGCTCCCACGGCCGCTACGCCGCTCACGTAAGGCTCGGCCTTGATGTTGCGGGCGGCGGTGAGGTAGTCCTGCATGTTGAGGCCGGAGTAGTCTCCGGAAATCTGCTCGCACCACTCCTGGCCGAAGGCCGTGGTGCCGCGGCGGTTGGGAAGTACCACGATATAGCCCTGGTGGCACATCTGCAGGAAGTTCCAGCGGTAGCTCCAGCCTTGGGACAGGGTGTTCTGCGGGCCGCCTTCGCACATCTCGATGGCCGGATAGGTCTTGGAAGGGTCGAACTGGGGCGGGTACAGCACCCAGGTGAGCATCTTCTTGCCGTCCACGGTGGTGAGCCAGCGGGCTTCCGTCTCATGGCTGTCCAGCTGGGACAGGATGTGCTGGTTCTCGAAGGTAATCTGGCGGAGGCTGTTGCCGCTCAGGGCCACCAGCTCGGTGGGGAAGTCCATGGAGCAGTAGGCGCTCAGGAGCGTTCCGTCCTGCAGTACGCCGAAGGGGCAGTCGATGTCGAACCAGAGGGTGTCGGCCGTCAGGCGCTCGGGCTCGCTGCCGGGAATCACGTTATAGAGGGCGCCGATTCCTTCCGTGCAGGCGGCAAAGTACAGGGACTTGCTGTCATCGGCCCAGCGGGCGGCGTCAACCGTGTATTTGAAATTCGCGGTGAGTTCGCGCACGTTCTCGATGGAAGGGTTGCTTCCCTGGCCTTCCTCGCTGTCGTTATAGACCACGTCGGCCACCATGATGCGGTTTTTGTCGGCCTCGTAGCCGTCACGGGCCATTGAGAGCCAGCTCAGCTGCCTGCCGTCGGGGCTCCAGGCGGGTTTGGTGTCGTAGCCGCCGGTGAAGGTGAGCTGCGTGGTTTCCCCGGTGAGGGGGCAGTAGATGAAGATGCAGGTGTTGGTGGAGAAGGCGTACTGCTTGCCTTCCAGCTTCTTGCAGGCGTAGGCGATGAAGCGGCCGTCGGGGCTCCAGGCAAGGTCCGTGATGTCCGGGAAGGGGCCGTTGGGCAGCTGGAACTTCACTTCTTCGCCTCCCAGGATGTCCATTCCGGAGGTAATTACGCCGTTACCCAGGGCGGCCACATAGGTATGCGGGATTTCCGTCAGCCAATGGTCCCAGTGGCGGTACATGAGGTCTTCCGTGGCATA
The DNA here is from genome assembly GCA_902794615.1 of uncultured Bacteroidia bacterium. Lineage (GTDB taxonomy): Bacteria > Bacteroidota > Bacteroidia > Bacteroidales > UBA932 > Cryptobacteroides. Next base: position 7,896 of record CADBHY010000017.1, on the reverse strand, counting down.
CGCCTGTGCCTTGTCCAGCATCGGGTCCGTGTCGGAGGGTACTTCCACGGCGCTGTGGACATTGGCAACATACATGAGCTGGCTGCCGTCGGGGGAGAGGGTGAACTCTTCCATGCCGCCGGGGATATCGGCCTTCAGGATGCGCTTGCCCAGTTTTCCGTCCGTATAGGGGGCCTCGAAGAGCTTGCCGCCCTGCAGGAAGAAGATGGATTTTCCGTCGGGGCTCCAGCGGGCGCAGGAGATGCTTTTCCCGTCCATCGTGAGCAGGGTGGGGTCACCGCCTTCCACGGGAACGGTGAAAAGGTTGCGTACGCTGCGGTTGGAGGCGATGTCCGTGTAGCTCACGCCGTACAGGATGGTTTTCTTGTCGGGGGAGAGCTGGGGGTCGCTCAGGCGGCCCAGCGCCAGGAGCACTTCGGGGGTCATGCGGCCATCGGCCACCTGGATGGAGGAAGGGCCGATGTATCCTTCTTGCGGTTTCATCTGACTGTTCTGACAGGCTGCGACGGCCACTACGGCTGCCGTCAGCGCTAATTGTTTAAGGTTCATATATTTGGGATGCTTTTTTGAGTTCTTGGGCAAGGGTTTCCCTCAGGCTCCGGGGTTCCAGTACCTCCAGGCGGTCTCCGTGGCGGAGGAGCTCCATCACGAAGCCCGGGTTGGGGATGACGCGGAGCACGAAGGTTCCGTCCTCCAGGCGCGTCTGGCTGGGATGCAGTGGCAGGTCCGTGAGGTAGGCGGCTTCGCGCTCGGTGGCCCGGAGCTTCACCAGCACGGGCTCCTGCCCTTCTTCCGGCAGGTATATTCCGTAGCTGCTCTCGAAAAGCCGTTCCACGTCAAAGTCCTTGGGCATCTGAAAACGCCGCTCCGTACGCTCTATGGCCGTTATGCGGTCCATGGCGTAGGTGCGCAGCATGCCGGCCTCCTCGCTGTAGGCCACCATGTACCAGCGCTTTTCGAATTCCTTCACGGCGTAGGGGCGGACGGTCCTTATGTCCGTGCGCGTGCTCTGGTATTTCCGGTAGGAGAGGGTGAGGACGATGCCGTCCAGCATGGCCTGCATCACCGGAATCAGGAACTTCTGCCCGGAGGGGACGTCCTCCACGGCCACGCGGCCGCTCAGACGCTCCTTCCCCAGGGTGAGGAGGCTGTTCACGGTGAAGGTGTTAATCAGGTAATCCACGGCCTCGCGCTTGTCCACGGCGCTCTCGCTGCGGTCTATCCGGTAGCGGTTGGTGCTGCGGTCACAGCCAATCACCACCCCGAACACCTCTTCCACGGCGGCCCGGTGGTTCAGGAAGCTGCGGCGCGGGTAGGGCGCGTCGTAGCGGTCTTCCCACTTGCGCTGCAGCTCCGGGAAGCTGAGACCGCCGTCTCCGGCCTCCACGAAGGTCTGCACCAGGAAGATGTATTTGTCCACCAGTTGAGGTACCATGGGCTATTGCAGGGCCACAAAAACGGGTTTGGGGGCCGATATGCGGCGTCCCGTGTCCGTGAGCAGGCCGGTTTTGGGGTTGCGTTTGTATATCTCTATGGAGTCGTTGTCCCGGCAGGCCACCAGCACTTCGTCTGCCGTTACCAGGAAGTTCCGGGGATGGGGGCCGGTGAGCTGGTAGCCGGCTTTCTCCAAGCTTCCGTCGGGCTTCACCCGGAAGATGGCAATGCCGTCGTTCCGGAGGCGGAGGCTGGCGTAGAGGTATTTTCCGTCGGGGGAGAGGTGGAGGTCGGCGGCGCCGCGGGCGTCCGTTTCATCGGCCTTTATCACCTGTTTTGCGCTGAGGGTGCCGTCCGCGTAATCGAAGACGGCGATGTCTCCGGAGAGCTCACCTATTACATAAAAGTGCCTGCCGGCCTTGTCAAAAAGCAGGTGACGGGGGCCGAAATCGGCCGGCAGGCGGGCTGCCGTGCGGTAATTGGAAATGCCGCCTGTAAGATCTATCTGGCCGATGGCGTCCGCGCTGAACTCGCTGAACAGCAGGTGTTTGCCATCTGGCGTGAAAGCGGCGCAGTGAACGTGGGGCGTGGCCTGGCGGCTCAGGTCCGGCCCGCCGGTGCCGCTCACAATCAGGGAGTCCATGGGGGCGATGCGGCCATCGGCCTCTATGCGGTAGAGCGCCAGAGTACCGCCGCTGTAATTGGATACGGCCATGCGGCCTTGCCCTACGGCCACGTGACAGGGGTCTTCCCCGCCCGTGGGGATGCCGGTGGGCTGCGCGTTCAGTTTCTCGAAGCCGTTGCCGTCGAAGCGCCAGGCCCAAACGGAGGCCGTCTCGTTGGGCATTTCGCTCACAGCGTAGATGCGCGTCCCGTCCAAGGCCAGGAACGAGGGATTGGGCATATCGGCCTTGGCTATCACCTCGCCGGAGGGATAGTCGATGGCGTAGAATCCGTCGGAATAGCTTCCCACAAGGAGCGTGGAAGCCGGTCCGGCGCAGGCGGAAAGGGTGAACAGCAAGGCGATGGCGGTTTTTCTCATTTTCTCATTTTCCCTTCCTGGAGGGTGTCGTACTGGAGCCGTTTGCGGAAGATGTCGATGGCCGTGTAGATGGCGCTCATCATGGAACGGGGGTCGGCCTCGTCCCGGCCGGCCATCTCGTAGGCGGTTCCGTGGTCCGGCGAGGTGCGCACGATGGGCAGGCCGGCGGTGAAGTTGACGCCGTCGGCAAAGGCCAGGGCCTTGAAGGGGGCCAGGCCTTGGTCGTGGTACATGGCCAGGGTGGCGTCAAAGCGGCTGTAATTGCCCAGGCCGAAGAAGCCGTCGGGGGAATAGGGGCCGAAGGCCTGGATGCCTTCTTTCTGGGCCTCCTGCACGGCCGGCAGGATGATGTTCTCCTCCTCGTGGCCCAGCAGGCCGCCGTCTCCGCAGTGGGGGTTCAGGCCCAGGACGGCAATCTTGGGGTCCGTGATGCCGAAGTCCCGCTGCAGGGAGGCCTTCATGATGCGGAGCTTGCCCAGGATGCTTTCCTTGGAGATGCTGGCGGGCACGTCCCGCAGGGGAATGTGGCCCGTCACCACGCCAATCTTGATTTGGCTGCTCACCATAATCATGGTCACGTCATCGGCCCCGAACTCCCGCTGGAGGTATTCCGTGTGGCCGGTTTCGGAGAAGCCCTCCGCGCTCATCGCGCGTTTGTTGATGGGGGCGGTCACCAGCACGTCAATCTGCCCGTCCTTGAGGTCCTTTACGGCCGTTTCCAGGGACTTGATGGCGGCCTTGGCGCTGTCCGGGGTGCTCTGGCCGGGCTCTGCGTAGATATTGTCCGGCAGGCAGCTGACCAGGTTGATTTTCTTCTGCCGGGCATCGGCCGCCGAGGAGATGACGTTGATGTCCATGGGGCCGATGTTGTGAAGCGTCTTGCGGTAGAAGCCCATGAGCTTCGAGGAACCGTAGATGACGGGGGTGAAGGAATCCAGGATGCGTTCATCGGCCAAGGATTTGATGATGACTTCGTATCCGATTCCGTTGCTGTCGCCTTGGGTGATACCCACGACCAATTTAGGGAGTGCCATATTGTACTTATCTAATAATCAAATATTTTCTTAATATCAATCATTTCAAAACAGACTCTTAATAAAGGGCCGATGGGGCGGTTTCGGCCATGTAGCCGCTGTCTTCCGGCAGGTCGGGCTGATGATAGGCGGCTACGGCCAGGCGGTCGCAGCGCTCGTTCTCGGGGTGGCCGGCGTGCCCCTTAATCCAATGGAAGGCTACGCGGTGCTTTTGGAAGGCGGCGTCGAAACGGAGCCACAGGTCCACGTTCTTCTTGCCCTTGAAGCCCGTGCGCTTCCACTTTTCCAGCCAGCCTTCGTTGAGGGCCTTGACCACATAGGAAGAGTCGCTCACTACATGTACCTCCGCGTTGTCCCACTTGATTTGCTCCAGGCCGATGATGACGGCGAGGAGTTCCATCCGGTTGTTGGTGGTGAGGGCAAAGCCGCCGGAGAGTTCCTTCTCGTAGCTTCCGCACCTCAGGACAATCCCGTAGCCGCCGGGGCCGGGGTTCCCGCTGGCCGCGCCGTCCGTATAAAGGTAGATGGGTGCCTTTTTGTCCATATCATGCAAAGATAATAAAAAAAGTTCAGCTGAAATCAAAACTTGTCATCTCATTTATTATTCCATAATACCCATGGTATTATTCGAAATTTTTTGTAACTTTGCGCCGCCTTAAGAAAGCAACATTAACAAACAATAAACATTAACAAACAATTATGATCAAACTTGGTATTAACGGTTTTGGCCGCATCGGCCGTATGGTCTTCCGCGCCGCCGTCGAGAACTTCGGTAAGGATATCTGCGTAGTAGGTATCAACGACCTTCTGGATCCCGACTATCTCGCTTACATGCTCAAGTACGACTCCGTACACGGCATCTTCAACCACGACATCAAAGTTGAGGGCAACTACCTCATCGTGGACGGCAATAAGATTCAGGTCTTCTGCGAGAAAGATCCCGCCAACATTACCTGGGGTGCCCTGGGTGTGGACGTCGTTGTAGAGTCCACCGGTTTCTTCCTCACCGCCGAGCTGGCCGAGGCCCACATCAAGGCCGGTGCCAAGAAGGTGATCATGAGCGCTCCTTCCAAGGATGCCACCCCCATGTTCGTTTACGGTGTGAACCACAAGACCTACGCCGGTCAGAACATCATCTCCAACGCTTCCTGCACCACCAACTGCCTGGCTCCCCTTACCAAGGTGCTCAATGACAAGTTCGGTGTGGTTCGTGGCCTCATGACCACCGTGCACGCTGCCACCGCTACCCAGAAGACCGTTGACGGTCCTTCCAAGAAGGATTGGCGCGGCGGCCGCGGTATCCTGGAGAACATCATTCCTTCCTCCACCGGCGCCGCCAAGGCTGTGGGTAAGGTTCTCCCCGAACTGAACGGCAAGCTCACCGGCATGTCCCTGCGTGTTCCCACCTCCGACGTCTCCTTCGTAGACCTCACCGTAGAACTGGCCAAGGAAGCCACCTACGAGGAAATCTGCAACGCCATGAAGGAAGCCTCCCAGGGCGAGCTCAAGGGTGTTCTGGGTTACACCAACGAGGCCGTTGTTTCCACGGACTTCCGCGGTTGCCCTCTTACCTCCATCTTCGATGAGAAGGCCGGTATCCAGCTGGACAAGACCTTCGTGAAGGTTTGCGCCTGGTACGACAACGAGTGGGGCTACAGCAACAAGGTGCTTGAGATGGCCAAGGTCATCACGAAGTAAGACTCCACAACAGCTTATGTTTTTCCGGTCCTCGTTTGAGGGCCGGTTTTTTTGTGGCCGCCAAGTTGTTGTGGCTGTGTGAGTTATAGTACATTCCTCGTTCAATTTTTGAACGAGGAATGTACTGTAAGTAAGTGACAGACAGGTAATTACTTGCCAAGCTTTGATGGGTGGTGGCGCTTTCCGTGTTCCAGGTCATGCCATCATACTTCGGAACGGCTTGCAAGGGGAGGACGCTGTCGGCCCATGGCAATCCGTCGCAGGTGATGGTGATACCGTTGCGGTGAGGGGGACCGTCGCAGGTGATGGTGGGTATCGTCGCAGGTGGGGCTTCGTACCGTTGCAGGTCCTCAAAAATCGGCCGACCTGCGACGGAAAACCTGTGCAGAACACAAAAAACGTCGCAGGCCAGCCCAAAAACGGGGACCTGCGACATTACTGAAGTTAACCTGCGACGATTCAGTCATTGACCTGCGACATTACTGTAGTTAACCTGCAACGCTTCAGTCATTGACCTGCGATGGTCCGCCATACTCATCGGCCACCACCGTCCTATTCCTTACCGGCACCAAACGGGCTGTCAAATCCCGGGGAAGTTGCAGGCAACGGGCCAGTTGTGGGACGGAGGTTCGGTAACTCCGATACAGATAGGTAATCATTTTGGCCTTCATGTCCGGAGACAAGTCCGGAACGGTGCGGCTGTAGAATTTATCGGCCATTTCCGAGACAACCGTCATCATTTCCATGTCCGTGTGCTTGCGCCGCATGTTTTCCACGAGTTTTTGCCGCATTTCGGCCACGTTTACGGTTCCGATGGTTTTCAGGAAAAAGGCTTGGTCGTGGTTGAAGGCACTCTCAAGATATTGCCAGTCGCAGGTACTGGCCGGCTCCAGGTTCCCCGTGGAATTAATGAGCCAGGGCACGCCACTAAGGTCTGCATGCGTTCTGAAAAGGCTTTCCCGTTCTCTCCGGGACAGGGCCGATACCCGCCTGCATGCATGGCGGCTTTTTCCCTCTACAAACATTCCCCGATACCCTGACCACGGATAGTCTTCAATCCGGCCATGGGCATCCAGAGCATTCCGCGGGATATAGGCCAAGGCATTCCGGACATAGCTGTCATAATCCAGGTAACGGACATCCACCCGAGAACCGGATAGCACACCAGGCTCGTTGTATTTCCAGGCAATGAACTGGGAGTGCCGTTTCTTGATGAGTTCTCCCACCATGACAGCGTGGTCCATGCTAGGAGCCAGAATAGCCACATGTCCGTGATTGGACATTGCTATGTCTATCACAACCAGGCAGTTACATTTCCATGCACTCACGTGGAAACCCTTGATCAACTGGTCATAATCCTCCTCATCCCGGCACAGAAGGACAGACTCCATTCCCTCTAAACTGACATGGAAAGGATACACTTTGGCACTGTGCCCGTCCGGAAGGGTACGGATAACAACACGGTGGAAAGCCATAATTGTCTATTCCGTTTCATCGACCAGACTCTTCTCTACCAGGGAAAGGATTTCCACGCCATAACTGGCGAACCGGTTGGGCCCGAACCCGGGGATGCACAGAAGTTCTTCCTCCGTCAGCGGTGCCTGGTCGGAAATGGCAAAGAGCGTCCGGTTGGTCAGAATGAGAAAGGCCGATACCCCCTTCTCTTTCGCCTTGGCCCGTCGCCAGAGGATGAGTCTGTCCTTGAGCACCGGGTGGATGCTCTGGTAGGCATCGGCCGATATGGGTTTCCTGGGCCAGGCCATCAAGGCATCGGGGTCCTTGGTTTCCAGAAAGAAAACGTCACTTTGTACCAGGAGGGTGTTGTCATCCTGCAGGGTAATGTTCAATAAGGTTTGCATAGGCATTACGATTCTAGTTCTGTTTCTGTGCAAAGGAAAGAACAATTATCCGTTTCACGAAAAATGAAACGTTTAATTGCAAAATAAGCCCTCAGGGATACTGTAAGGCCGATTTTTACTTCCCGCTACACGGCCGAACCAGGTCTTTTTGCCCCCAAAACGGCCCTGCGGATAATCCTGGTGGCGTTATCCGTTTCCGTCTTCCCTTGCACATCTCATCGCATTCCGAAATAGGTGATGGGCTGTTCCGCCGCAAGTAATATGGAAATGTGGGTGCAGGTGAAGTTCCGTGCTGTTGCAAGTGGCGGCGTGTTTCGCTGAAGGTGGGGCCCCGTACCGTTGCAGGTCCTCAAAAATCGGCCGACCTGCGACGGAAAACTTATGCAGAACACAAAAAACGTCGCAGGCCAGCCCAAAAACGGGGACCTGCGACGATTCAGTCAGCAACCTGCGACATTACTGTCACTGACCTGCAACGATACTCGTAGCGTTGTAGGTGGGGCCCCGTACCGCTGCAGGTGAGGGTGAGTACCGTTGCAGGTCCTCAAAAATCGGCCGACCTGCGACGGAAAACCAGTGCAGAACACAAAAAACGTCGCAGGCCAGCCCGAGGGCCGGTTTTTTTGTGGCCGCCAAGTTGTTGTGGCTGTGTGAGTTATAATACATTCCTCGTTCAATTTTTAAACGAGGAATGTACTGTAAGTAAGTGATAGACAGGCAATTACTTGCCAAGCTTTGATGGGGGGGCGCTTTCCGTGTTCCAGGTCATGCCATCATACTTCGGAACGGCTTGCAAGGGGAGGACGCTGTCGGCCCATGGTAATCCGTC
>CADBHY010000016.1 GCA_902794615.1 uncultured Bacteroidia bacterium | reverse complement strand
TGAACATGAAACGTTTTATCATTTCCCTCACGATGCTGCTGGCAGCCACCACCATGCTGCTGGCCCAAGAAGCCCCAAAAAAGTATGGCATTAAATCCGGTACCCTTACAACGCTGTCTGAAGTAATGGGACAAAAGATTGAATCCAAGGGCTATTTTGACGACTACGGCAATCTCCAGTTGTCCAAGGCAAATACATTTGGTATGGAAATCTCCACCATCCTCCGGGACGGAAAGACATACGTGGTGAATCATTCCGCCAAACAGGTGCAGCAGATGCCCGTCCAGGAAACCATCAACTACCTGGATTTATCCGATGAAATCATTTCCAAGTATAAAATCCAGGAAGCCGGGAAGGAAACGGTGTCCGGTAAAGAATGTGTAAAATACACGCTGGAGGTGTCTCAGATGGGACAGACGGCCCAACTCACCGTCTGTGTATGGCAAGGATTCCCGATGAAGACCGTCACCCGCGCCAACGGCATGGAAGTAGTCGCCACCATAACTGAAATCACCGAGTGCGAAGTGGAGCCCTCCCTGTTTGAGGTTCCCACTTTTTAGCGGCACACCGGGTTGGCCGATAGCAAAAAGGTCCCTTTTGTGAAAGAGGGACTTTTTTTGTATCTTTGTAGGTTATTAGGAAAATTGTAAAAAACAAAGATATATGTTATTCCAACTCCTTCAAGCAGACACCCTGGAAGCGGCCGCACAGCAGCTTTCCACGGCGGCTACCCAGCCCACGCAGATGAGCACCAGCCTGTGGTCCATGTTCAACATGGGCGGCCCCCTGATGTGGGTGCTCCTGGCCCTCAGTTTCCTGGCCATCTACCTGATAGGCCGCAAGTGGTGGATGATCAAGAGCGCCTCCAAGATTGACCCTCACTTCATGCAGGACATCCGCGACTACATGAACGAAGGCAAAACCCAGAGTGCCATCACCCTCTGCGGCAAGTACGACAACCCCGTGGCCCGCATGATTGAGACCGGCATCCACCGTCTGGGACGCCCCATGGCCGATATCCAGAGCGCCATCGAGAATATCGGCAACGTAGAGGTGGCCCGGCTGGAGAAGGGCCTGCCCCTGCTGGCCACCATCGCCGGCGGCGCCCCCATGATTGGTTTCCTGGGAACCGTTCTGGGTATGGTGAAGGCCTTCTTCAACATGTCCAAGGCCGGCAACAACATTGACATCACCCTGCTGAGCGACGGTATCTACACCGCCATGCTCACCACCGTGGGCGGCCTTATCGTGGGTATCATCGCCTACTTCGGCTACAACTGGCTCACCTCCCAGGTAAGCGACCTGGTGTACAAGATGGAAAGCTCCACCCTGGAGTTCATCGACATCATCCTGAACGAACCCGGCGAAGACGAGTAAGCGTATGGCCCTGAAACGCAACACCAAAGTAGATGCACAGTTCTCGGTATCCAGCATGACGGATATCGTGTTCCTGCTGCTGATCTTCTTCCTGGTAACCTCCACGCTCATCAATCCCAACGCCCTGAAGCTCCTGCTGCCCAAATCCACGGGCCAGGTGAGCGCCAAGGCCACGGTGAGCGTGAGCATCAAGGACTGGGGGAACGACACCTACACCTACCACGTGAACGGGGACAAGAATCCCGTCACCTACGAGGTGGTGGAAGAGGAGCTTATCGGCCTTCTCTCTTCCGAGGAAGACCCCACCTTCTCCATTTACAGCGACCAGAGCGTCCCGGTGGGAGAAGTGGTACAGATTATGAACATTGCCAAACGGAACCACTACAAGGTGATTCTGGCCACCCAACCCGAATAAGAGCATGCAGCCCTACCAGCGCAAGAGAATCCAGCGGGAAAAACGCTCCGTCGTAAGCGGCGTGGCCGCTACGCTGTTTTTCCATGCCCTGGGCATAGGACTGCTCTTTACCGGCGGGCTCACCTACCTGGACCCTCCGCCGCCGGAACGCACGCCGGTCCTGATAGAATTCGAGGTGGAACAGGTGCAGGAGAAACGCGCCCCCACCCGGACGGGCCGCCAGCCCCAGGCGGAGACGGTGGACCGCACCAAGCCCGTGGAACTGGTGCAGAAGGCCGAATCCCCCCATGTGAACGACCGCCCCAACACCACACCGGAAACGAAGCCGGATGCCCACGGAGACGTGGAAGTGCCCACCCCGGAGCCCGAAGAGCCCAAGCTGGACCCCCGCGCCTCCTTCCCCGGCATGTCCAAGAAGGATGACAAGGCCACCGCCCCGCACAGCGCCTCCGAGGCTTCGGAAGGCTTCAAGGCCGGCCAGGCCGACGGCAACACCCCGCAGGGGAAGACCGAAGGCACGGCCAACGCCCACGTGAAGGGCCGCAATGTGGTGGGAAGCCTGCCCAAGCCCAGCTACGACAGCCAGACGGAAGGCATTGTGGTGGTGCAGGTGAAGGTGGACCAGTATGGCACCGTGACGGAAGCCATTCCGGGAGCGGAAGGCACCACCGTAACGGACAAGAAACTGTGGAACGCCGCCCGCAGCGCGGCCCTCAAGGCGCACTTCAACCAGAGTGCCAGCGCCCCGGCCCTGCAAACGGGAACCATAACGTATATTTTTAAACTGAAATAACCCGACGTGAGTCGGCTTTTAACAGTAGTGTATTATGGAAGACAAAAAAAGAGGTACGAGACAACGCATCGTACGCAAGGCCGCAGAAGGCCATGCAGAAAAAGTAGATTACAGCACCAGCCGCAGTTTTGACAGCGACGAGCGCCCTGCCCGCCGTTATCACAGCAGTGACCGCCCCTCCTATGGGGAACGGCCGGCCCGCGGAGAGCACCCCAACCGCAGCGAACGCCCGTCCTATGGCGAGCGTCCGGCCCACGGAGACCGCCCGGCCCGCGGAGAGCGCCGCTCCTCCTTCGGCCCCAAACGCAGTCCCCGCCAGGAAGGCGATGCCGAAAGGCCCCGCCGCAGCGGATACGGCAAGCCGTCCTTCGGTACCAAGCCCAGTCACGGCACCAAGCCCGGCGCCCGCAAGCCCTATGCCAAGCACAGCCAGGCCGACGAGGGCATGAAAGCCATGCTTTCCCGCAAGCCCCAGGTGAACGGCCGCTACTCTGACGACGACACCGCCCCCACCGAGATTCAGGAGGTGGTGCGCCTGAACAAATTCATCGCCAATTCCGGCGTGTGCTCCCGCCGGGAGGCCGACACCCTCATCCAGAGCGGCGTAGTGACCGTGAACGGAGAGGTGGTGACGGAACTGGGCGTGAAGGTGAACGTGCTCAAGGACGATGTGCGCTTCAACGGCCAGCGTCTGAAGGGCGAAGAGAAGGTGTACATTGTGATGAACAAGCCCAAGGGCTATGTGACCACCGCCAGCGACCCCCACGCGGAAAAAACCGTGATGGACCTGCTCAAGGGCTGCCCCACCCGCGTATTCCCGGTGGGCCGCCTGGACAAGAACACCACCGGTGTGCTCATGTTCACCAACGACGGAGAAATGGCCGAGCGCCTCACCCACCCCTCTTACAACAAGAAGAAAATTTACCAGGTGGTGCTGGACTCTCCCCTCTCCGAGGAAGACCAAAAGAAGATTCTGGAAGGCATCGAACTGAGCGACGGTATTGTCCAGGCCGATGAACTGGAATACATCGACGCCCACGACCACCGCCAGCTGGGCATCGAGATTCACTCCGGCAAGAACCGCATCGTGCGCCGCATCTTCGAGAGCCTGGGCTACGAGGTAAGGGCCCTGGACCGCGTGTACTTTGCCGGCCTCACCAAGAAAGGCCTCAAGAAGAGCGACTGGCGCTACCTCACGGAAGGCGAAGTGAACATCCTCAAGATGGGAGCATACGTATAATGGCACACAGAGCAGGTTTTGTCAATATCATCGGCAACCCCAACGTGGGGAAATCCACGCTGATGAACGCCCTGGTGGGGGAAAAGCTGTCCATCGTGACGGCCAAGGCCCAGACCACCCGGCACCGCATCATGGGCATCGTGAGCGGAGAGGATTACCAGATTGTCTATTCCGACACGCCCGGCATCCTGAAGCCCAATTATCGGCTCCAGGAGAATATGCTGGCCTTCGTGGACACCGCCATCGGGGATGCCGATATCATCCTCTACGTGACGGACACCGTGGAGAAGGGAGACAAGAACGAAGCCTATATCCAGAAGCTCCGCAGCGTGGACTGCCCCGTGGTGGTGGTGATTAACAAGATTGACATCTCCACCCAGGAAAAGGTGGTGGAGCTCATGGGCTGGTGGAAGGAGCAGCTCCCGAAGGCAGAGATTATCCCGGCATCGGCCCAGGAGAAATTCAATCTGGAGAGCATTCTGGAGGCCGTTTCCACCCGTCTGCCGGAAGCCCCGGCCTGGTTTGACAAAGACCAGTTCACAGACAAGAACCTGCGCTTTTTCGCCTCCGAGATTATCCGGGAGAAGATTTTCCTGAACTGCGCCGAGGAAATCCCCTACTCCTGCCAGGTGGAGATTGAAGCCTTCCACGAAGGGGAAGAGCGTTACGAAATTTCCGCCGTCATCTACGTGATGCGGGACTCCCAGAAGGGAATCCTGATTGGAAAGGGCGGCTCCATGCTCAAGAAGATTGGCACGCAGGCGCGCATAGACATGGAAGACTTTTTCCAGAAGAAGGTGTTCCTGAGCACCTTCGTGAAGGTGGATCCGGACTGGCGGGAAAACCGCAAGGAACTCCGCCGCTTTGGTTATGAATTTTAAAATGCAAGGAACGATATGGCCGACGAATGGGACGACATAGACAAGCAGGCTCCTGCCGATGAACCCGAAGAGGAACTGGGTGAAGACGCCGTTGCCTCCGGGAAGTTTGACAAGCTGCTGGGGAGCGACAGCAAGAAGTACAAGCTCTCCGGCATGTTCAAGGAATGGTATCTGGACTATGCCTCCTATACCATCCTGGACCGCGCCGTCCCCCATATCGTAGATGGCTTCAAGCCTGTCCAGCGGCGCGTGCTGCACACCATGTTCACCATGGACGACGGCCGATACACCAAGGTGGCCAACATCGTGGGCCAGGCCATGCAGTACCACCCGCACGGAGACGCCTCCATCCTGGGCGCCCTGGTGACGCTGGGCCAGAAGGGCCTGCTGATAGACTGCCAGGGTAACTGGGGAAACATCCTCACCGGAGACTCCAACGCCGCCCCCCGTTACATCGAGGCCCGCCTGTCCAAGTTTGCCAAGGAAGTGGTCTTCGACCCCAAGGTAACCCCCTGGATGACTTCCTACGACGGCCGAAACCAGGAGCCCACGGAACTGCCGGTGCGCTTTCCGCTGCTGCTGGCCCAGGGTACCGAAGGCATTGCCGCCGGTCTCAGTTCCAAGATTCTGCCCCACAACTTCAACGAGCTGCTGGACGCCTCCGTGGCCATCCTGAAGGGAGAGCCCTACACCCTGCTTCCGGACTTCCCCACCGGCGGCATCGCAGACTGCTCCAAGTACAATCAGGGCAAGCGCGGCGGCATGGTGAAGGTGCGGGCCCGCATCAACAAGGTGGACAAGAACACCATCACCATCACGGAGATTCCCTTCGGCAAAACCTCCCAGGCCATCATAGACAGCATCATCAAGGCCAAGGAGAAGAAGAAAATCAACATCAAGAAGATAGACGACATGACCACCGACAAGGTGGAAATCATCATCCATCTTCCCTCCGACGTTTCCCCGGACAAGACCATCGACGCCCTCTACGCCTTCACCGAATGCGAGACCAAAATTGCGCCCAACGCCTGCGTAATCCGGGAGAACAAGCCCGTCTTCCTCACGGTGAACGAAATTCTGGAATACGACACCTTCCACACCCGCGACATCCTGCAGGCCGAGTTGGAGGTAAAGCTGGGAGAGCTGGAGAACGAATGGCACTACAGTTCCCTGGAGCGCATCTTCTTCGAGAACCGCATCTACAAGGTGCTGGAAATGAACCAGAAGAGCTGGGAAGAGCAGCTGGAAGACATTCTGAGCCAGATGAAGCAGTACCAGGACCTCCTGCATCGGCCCATCCTGATGGAAGACATCAACAAGCTGGTGGAGAAGCCTGTGCGCAAAATTTCCAAGTTTGACACCAAGGCCCTGGACCAGAAAATCTACGCCCTGGAAGACCAGATGAAAGAGGTGAAGGACCATCTGGAGCATATCACGGAGTACACTATCGACTGGTTCAAGAACCTCAAGAAAAAATACGGCAAGGATTGGCCCCGCCTCACGGAAATCTCCTCCCTGGAGAACATCACCGTCACCAAGGTGGTATCCAACAACGCCAAGCTCTACGCCAACCTCTCCGAGGGCTTCGTGGGTATCGGCCTCAAGCGCGACGACGGCGGCGAATTCATGGGAGAATGCTCGGACCTGAGCGAGATTATCGTGATTGGCCGGGACGGCAAATACCGCGTCACCAAGGTAAGCGAAAAGGCCTTCTTCGGGAAGGACCTCCTGTATGCGGGGGTGTTCAACCGCGGCGACGAGCGCACCATCTACAACGTGATTTACCGCGACGGCAAGGGCCCCGCCCACTACGCCAAGCGCTTCAATATCACCTCCATCACCCGCGACAAGGAATACGACATCACCACCGGGGCTCCCGACTCCAAGATTCTCTGGTTCACGGTGAACCACAACGGAGAGGCCGAGACCGTCCGCATCCAGCTCAGGCCCCGCAAGGGACTCAAGAAAACGCAGCTGGAATGGGACTTCGCCTCGCTCGCCATCAAGGGACGCAGTTCCCGCGGCAACCTGGTCACCAAGAACGCCATCGCCCGCATCCAGCTCAAATCCAAGGGCGTCACCACCCTGGAAGGCAAGGACATCTGGTACGACCCCGACATCCAGCGCCTCAACGAGGAGGGCCGCGGACAGCATCTGGGCAAATTCACCGGCCAGGACAAGGTGCTGGCCATCTTTGCCGACGGCAGCTGCTACACCACCTCCTACGACCTGGTGAACAAGTACCAGGGAGACGTGGTGAGAATAGAGAAATGGGACCCTTCCCGCGTATATACCGTCCTGTACTGGGACAACGCCGCCAAGGCCTACTACGTCAAGCGCTTCAGCTTCCCCGAGAGCAACAACACCCCGCTGCTCTTCATCTCGGAGGCCCGCGGCTCCAGGCTGGTGGCCCTGTCGGCCGACAAGCACCCGCAGATTGTCCTTACCTTCGGCGGAAAATTCGAGCACCGGGAAACCGAGACCATCGACGCGGAGGAATTCATCGCCAAGAAGGGCCTCGCCGCCAAAGGCAAGAAATGCTCCCCCTACGACCTCAAGAAGGTGGAATTCGGCGAGCCGCTGGTCAAACCCGAAGACGAGGAGCCCGTGGCCGAAGCCATCTCAGAGGAGCCCATCGACGTGGAGGAAGATTTCACGGCCGATGAACCCTTCGACGAAATAGAACAGACCGGCCAGTCCTCCGAGCTCCTGAAGGGCGGCGACGCCCCCGAAGACCCCGTGGACATGGGCAATTGGGAACCTACGCTGTTCTAAAGGCAGTCGATAATAATTTCGTCCACCAAGGCTTCCGGAGAAATGCCGTCCGTATCCAGCGTGATATGGGCGGCTTTTTCGTAGAGGGGTTCACGCTCGGCCAGGCGCTGCGGGAGGTGGTCATCGGCCAGGGGACGGCCCTGCGTCTGCCCTTCCAATCGGCCCTGGATGGTTTCCAGAGAGGCCTTCAAATAGATGCAGAGGGTGTTTTCCTGCAAAAGGCCCACGGCGTCCGGAACCGTGACCGTGCCACCGCCCAGGGCCAGCACGGCGGTGTTCTCTGCATACTTTGCCACCGTCTGCTCCAGCACCTGTTTCTCCAAACGGCGGAAACCGCGTTCCCCATCGGCCTCGAAGATGGCGGGAATGGGACGGCCGGCTTTTTTGACAATGGCTTCGTCCAAATCGATGAAGGGGCAGCCCAGGGCATCGGCGAGCAGGCGGCCTACGGTACTTTTCCCGCAGCCCATGAATCCGGTCAGTGCTACAAGCATAAAAGTCTGTATAAATCCTCCACAAAAATAGTAAAAAGAGTGGGACGGGGCAAATTTGGAATTCCCTTTGGAATTATGTAAATTTGTATGATTATGGGCATAACGGAAAGACAATGGACTCTCATTCCTGCTGCTGATCCTCAGAAGGCTTCGCAGCTGGCGGCGGAACTGGGCATAGACCGGGTCCTGGCCGATTTGTTGGTCCAGCGCGGCGTCGAAACCTTCGAAGAGGCCCGCCGCTTTTTCCGTCCCCGCCTGGAAGACCTTCACGACCCCTTCCTGATGAAGGACATGGACAAGGCCGTGGAAAGGGTGCACAAGGCCATTACGGGAAAAGAAAAAATCCTGGTTTACGGAGATTACGACGTGGACGGCACCACCGCCGTAGCGCAGGTGTACTCCTTCCTGAAGCAGTTTACGCCCAAGGTGGATTTCTATATCCCGGACCGCTACGACGAGGGCTACGGCCTGTCCTACAAGGCGCTGGACTGGGCCTCGGACAACGGGATAGGCCTGGTGATTACCCTGGACTGCGGCATCAAGGCCATCGAGAAAGTGGAATATGCCCGCGGCAAGGGAATCGACGTCATCATCTGCGACCACCATCTGCCGGAGAACGAACTGCCCGCTGCGGTGGCCATCCTGGACCCCAAGCGGGAAGACTGCCACTACCCCTTCGACGACCTCTGCGGCTGCGGCGTGGGCTTCAAGCTGGCCCAAGGCTATGTGCAGAAGTACGGCCTGGACTTCTCCCTGCTGGAACCCCTGCTGGACCTGCAGGTGGTTTCCATCGCCTCGGACCTGGTGTCCATGACGGGAGAGAACCGCATCCTGGCCCACTTCGGCCTCAAGCGGCTGAACGAGAACCCGCGCAAGGGCCTGCTGGCCATGATTAACCTGGCCAAGCTGGAGCCGGGACATATCGGCATAGACGACATCGTGTTCAAGATTGGACCGCGCATCAACGCGGCGGGCCGCATGGAAAGCGGCCGGCTGGCGGTGGAACTGCTCACCGCCACGGATGACCGCTCGGCCATCCGGATAGGGGAACAAATCAACGACAACAACAACGAGCGCAAGTCCATAGACCGGGAGATTACCCAGGAGGCCCTGGAGATGGTGCAGAGCGGCAACGCCCTGGCCCATGAGAACGTGACCATCGTGTACAATCCCACCTGGAACAAGGGCGTGGTGGGCATTGTGGCCTCCCGCCTGGTGGAAGCCTTCTACAAGCCCACGGTGGTGCTCACCAAGAGCAACGGCTTCATCACCGGCAGCGCCCGCAGCGTGCAGGGCTTCGACCTGTATGCCTCCATCGAAAGCTGCGCAGACCTGCTGGAAAACTTCGGCGGCCATGTGTATGCCGCCGGCCTTACCATGAAGGAAGAGAACCTGGAAGAATTCTGCCGCCGGATGGACAGCTTCGTGTCGGGCAACATCACCCGCAAGGAACTCACCCCCGTGGTGGAGATTGACGCCCGCCTGGACTTCTCCCAGATTACGCCCAAGTTCATCCGCCTTCTGAAGCAGTTCCAGCCCTTCGGCCCGGGCAACAACAACCCCGTTTTCCTGACGGAGGATGTCTATGATGCCGGCAACGGCCGAAAAGTGGGCGCCGGCGGCCTGCACCTCAAGCTGGACGTGATGCAGGAAAGCCAGCCCTACCGGCAACTGGCGGCCATCGGCTTCAATATGGCCGAATTCTACGACCACATCAAGGCCGGCAACCCCATTGACATCTGCTACTCCATTGTGGAGAACTTCTACCGCGGGTCCTCCACCGTCCAACTCCGCCTCAAGGACATCCGTGAGCGGGACGAACTCATTTAGAGTCTGTTTTTAGTAAATTTTCCTCAAAAATTTCCTCCCATAGGAACCCCTATGGCCAAAAATTTTCAAGAAAAATTTCCTCAAAAATAAACTATAAATAAAAATATCAATCATTTCAAAACAGACTCTTAGCCATGAAAAAAATACTGCCACTCTTCCTCTCTGCCCTCCTGCTGACCAACTGTTCCGGACGGACGGAACAGGATAAGGGGCAGTTCCGCCTTGTGAACCAGAAAAACGGCCCTGCACTGGGCTACAGCCCGTCTTCCGGCGTTACCATCCTCTCCGTTGAAGGGAAGGCCTTCAAAGACCTGAACCGCAACGGTACGCTGGACCCGTACGAGGACTGGCGGCTGAGCCCGCAGGAACGTGCGGCCGACCTGGCCGGCAGACTGTCCCGCGAAGAACTGGCCGGGCTCCTGCTGGTGAGCAACCACCAGGCCATCCCCTCCGAAGGCAGGGGCATCATGACGCCGGAAGTGGAGCTGAGCGACGCTCAGAAGGAACTGCTGCGCAAGCCTTCCTTTGTACGGGCGCTCCGAAACTTCTTCCAGGCCGCCTGGAACGGGGAACCGTATCCGGCCCGGATTGACATGTCCGAGCTTACACCGGAAGAAAAGCGCTATCTGTCCGACGAGAAAACCATCACGGCCTTTGTGGCCTATATGATGGAACGCACCGGCTCCGTGCAAAGCTACAACGGAACCACCTTCGCCCTGAGCGGAGCGAAGGCCTGGGACCTCACGGACCAACAGCGCAAATTCCTCGGGGAAGACCACATCCGGGGCATCCTCATCACCTCGGTCGAAAGCCCGGAGGTGGCCGCCAAGTGGAACAATACGGTACAAAGTTTTGTAGAAGCCTCCGGCCACGGCATCCCCGTGGGCATCCATTCCGACCCGCGCCACGGCGCCCCGTCCGATGTCGAATACTACGCCGGTGCCGGCGGAGAGATTTCCCGCTGGCCCTCCTCCCTGGGCCTGGCCGCCAGCTTCGACCCTTCGCTCGTAGAGCGGCACGGACAAATTGCCGCCGCCGAATACCGGGCCCTGGGCATTACCACCGCCCTGAGCCCGCAGGTAGATATAGCCACGGAGCCCCGCTGGTGGCGTTTTGACGGCACCTTCGGGGAAGATGCCCGGCTTTCCACAGACATAGCCAGGGCCTACTGTGACGGCTTCCAGACCTCTCCGGAAGACAAGCGCCTGTACGGCGCCTGGGGTTCCGGGAGCGTGAACGCCATGCTCAAGCACTGGTACGGTTACGGTGCCCAGGAGGGAGGCCGGGACAGCCATTTTGCCAACGGCAAGTACGCGGTCTTTCCCGGAAACAACTTGGAAGAACACGCCAAGGCCTTCGTGGAAGGAGGACTTAGGCTGAAGGGCGGCACCGGCAGCGCATCGGCCGTGATGCCCACTTACTCCATCCTCTGGAACCAGGACCCTTCCGGAGAGAACGTAGGCGGTGCCTTCTCCTCCTGGATAATTGACGGGAAACTGCGGAAAGAAGCCGGCTTTGACGGGGTGGTCTGCACGGACTGGGGCGTCACCTTGGACAATACGGGCGTAGATTATACCGGCGGCGGAGAGCCCTGGGGCGTAGAGCAGCTGAGCGTGGCAGAACGCCACTACAAGGTATTCCAGGCCGGTTGTGACCAGATTGGCGGAACCAACAACGCCGCTCCGGTATTGGAAGCCATGGACATGTGGGCGGCCGGACAGGGAGAAGAAAGCGCCCGGGAGCGCTTCCGCCAATCGGCCCGGAGAATCCTCCTGAACATGTTCCGGGTGGGCCTCTTTGAGAATCCCTATGTGGACCCGGCCCTGACGGTCGCTACCGTGGGAAACCCGGACTATATGAAGGAAGGCTATCAGGCGCAGCTCCGCTCGCTGGTCCTGCTCAAGAACGCCGGGGCATCGGCCCCCCTGCCGCAGACGGGCCGGAAGAAAGTCTACCTGCCCAAGCGCCACTTCCCCGCCATTCCGGGACTCTGGGGCGGCATGTCGGAAGACCACTGGGACTACCCCTTCAGCCCGGAGCTGGTGCGGAAATACTACGACATGGCGGATTCTCCCGAGGAGGCCGATTTCGCCCTGGTAGGCATTTGGGGGCCCGCCATCAGCGTGGGCTGGGACGCGGCCGACATCAAGAAAGGCGGGAACGGCTACATCCCCGTCAGCCTGCAGTATGAACCGTACACGGCCAAGCTGGCCCGGGCCCGCAGCATAGCGGGAGGCCACCATACCGAATCCTTCACCAACCGTTCCTACAAGGGAAAAACCGTGACCACACGCAATTACGACGACCTTGTGCTGGTAAGGGAAACCAAAAAACGCATGGGCGACAAGCCCGTGGTGGTGGTCTGGCAGCTGGACAAACCCGCCGTCCCGGCCGAGATTGAGCCCTGGGCCGACGCCCTCCTTGTCGCCTTCGGGGTGCAGCACCAGGCCGTCCTGGACATCGTAAGCGGAAAGTGCGAGCCCTCCGGCCTGCTTCCCATGCAGCTTCCGGCCGATATGGAAACCGTGGAAACACAGCAGGAAGACGTTCCCCGCGACATGAAGTGCTACAAAGACAGCTGCGGGAATGTATATGACTTTGCCTTCGGCCTCAACTGGAGCGGTGTCATCCGCGACGGGCGGGTGCAGAAATACCTATAACAGATAAGCCACTTCCTTGAAGCGGTACAGGCGGGCCCTGCCCTGAAGGTCCCGTATGCGCAGGCGTCCGTCGGCCTCCACCCCTTCGATGACGCCCTCGAACTCCTCGTCCGTGAGCAGGTCATGATAACGGGCCGATACCCCGAGGCGGTAAAGCCGGGAGGTGTAACGCGCGGTCAGCTCCCCGGCGGAAAGCTGCGGCAAGAGGCCCTCAAAAATGGCCAGAAACTCCTCCAAGGATGCCTCCAGCGCATATTCCCGGCCCGTACACAGCGCCAGCGAAGTGGCCAGGGCCAGCCGGGAAAACTCCTTCTGGTTCATATTGAGGCCGATACCAATCACCGACGCCGCAATGCCGCCCTCCGGCCCCAGACTGTTCTCGATGAGCATGCCGGAGATTTTCTTTCCGGACACGTAGATGTCGTTGGGCCACTTGATATCGGCCTTTACTCCTTTGGCGTCCAGGAATTCCACCAGGGCCACGGAGGAAAGGTAGTTGAGACGGATGCCCTCAGATGCCTTCAGCGGGAGGTTTTTGAGGACGATGGAGAAGGTGAGGTTCTTCCCCGGCTCCGTGAACCAGCTGTTTCCCCGCTGGCCGCGGCCGGCCGTCTGGTCGTATGCCGCCAGGACGCTTCCGGAAGGCAGCCGGGGCAGCTGCCGAAGGGCCTCGGAATTGGTGGAGTCTATGCTTGAGAGCCAATGAATTATCATACAAAACCGTCTATGGCGATGCCTTCCTGCGGGAAGTCTCCCTCGGGACTGTTGAAGGGCTGCAAGAAGGGATTGGACATGCCTTCCCGGGCTATGGTGGTGGGCTGGCCGTGACCGGGAATTACATCCGTGTCGCCGGGCAGCACCAGCAGCTTTTGGAGGATGGACTGCATGAGCACGTCGTAGTCTCCCCCGCCCAGGTCCGTCCGGCCGATACTGCCGGCAAAAAGCGTGTCTCCGCTTAGCAGGAGGCTGTTTTCGGCCGAATAGTAGCACACGCCGCCGGGGGTGTGCCCGGGGGTGTGAATCACCGTCCAGGGGGTGCCGGCCGTGGTGATGACGTCGCCGTCGGCCAAATCCACCGTGGCAAAGTGGTGCTGGAACACCTTGAAACTTTTGGGCAGGCCGGAGAAGACGGAGCCGCAATCGGCCAGAATCTCCTTGTCGGCCGGGTGCATATAGACGGGGATGTCGTAGAGGGCCAGCAGTTTTTCCACGCCCCACGCATGGTCAAAATGGCCGTGGGTAAGCAGGATGGCATCGGGCCTGAGGCCTTCACGCTCCATATAGTCCGTGAGCTGCTTCACTCCTTCGTCGGAGGACATGCCGGGGTCCACCAGGGTGCAGGCGTCCTGTCCGTCGGCCCAGGCCACCACGCAATTGGTGCCGAGGGGATTGAACGTAAAGATGCGGGAATGTATCATAGCTTTGCAAATTTACGAACTTTTTGCCAACTTTGTAAAATATGCATATAGGAATCGCCGGAAATATCGGCAGTGGAAAAACCACGCTCACCACGCTTTTGGCCCGCCACTACGGCTGGACCCCGAAATTCGAGTCCGTCACCTACAATCCCTATCTGGAAGACTATTATGCCGATATCAAGCGCTGGTCCTTCGCCCTGGAAATGTACTTCCTGCAGCAGCGCCTGCACGACGTGCTGGAGATTTCCAAATCCAAGGACGTGATTATCCAGGACCGGACGCTTTTCGAGGGGGTTCACATCTTCGTGGCCAACAACTATGCCCAGGGAAACCTGTCAGAACGTGACTACAACACCTACATGGACACCTTCAACGTGATGATGGAAGTGGTGAAGGAGCCGGACCTCCTGATTTATCTCAAAAGCAGCATCCCCCATCTGGTGTCCCAAATCCAGAAGCGCGGCCGGGAGTACGAACAGAGCATCTCCATAGACTACCTGAGCGGCCTGAACCGGCGCTACGAAGACTGGATTGCCTCCTACAAGGGACGGCTCATCACCATAGACGCCGACACGCTGGACTTCCTGAACCGGGAAGAAGACTTTGCCGCCATCACCGACCGCATTGACGCCGAACTATTCGGTTTGTTCCAATAAGAGTCTGTTTTTATTTTTGTGGAAATTTTTGAGGAAAATTTACCAAAAAGAAACATAATTTATTGAATCATTTCAAAACAGGCTCTAAATGATTATCTTTGTAAGTTAATTGTATTGTTATGCATATCGCAATCGCCGGAAACATCGGAAGTGGCAAGACCACCCTCACCAAGATGCTGGCCGCCCACTACGGCTGGACGCCCAAATTCGAGTCCGTAGATTTCAATCCCTACCTGGCCGATTTCTACGAAGACATGGAGCGCTGGTCCTTCAACCTCCAGATTTATTTTCTGAACAAGCGTTTCCAGGACGTGGTGGAAATCTCCAAGCACAAGGAGGTGATTATCCAGGACCGCACCATCTATGAGGATGCCCGCATCTTCGCCCCCAACCTGCACGCCATGGGCCTGATGTCCACCCGGGACTTCGAGAACTACAGTGACCTGTTCGAACTCATGATGTCCCTGGTGAACCCGCCGGACCTGCTCATCTACCTCCGCTCCAGCATTCCCAACCTGATTGCCCAGATTCAGAAGCGCGGGCGCGAGTATGAGCGTTCCATCCGCATAGACTACATCACCGGCCTGAACCAGCGCTACGAAGACTGGATTAAAGACTACAAGTCCCGTCTTCTGATTATTGACGTAGATAATATCAAATTTGAGAACAAGCCCGAAGACTTCCAGACTATCACGGACAAGATAGATGCGGAACTTTACGGCCTTTTCCCGACAGAATAACTTAAATTATGGCAGAAAGAACAACCATCATCGACTTTGTAGAGAAGTACTCCCACCAGTTCGAAAACCACGTTTACCTCCGCGAGAAGGTGGATGGAAACTGGAAAGAAATCACCCAGGGCCAGACCCGCGAAGAAGCCTACCGGATTGGTGCCGGCCTCATGTCCCTGGGCGTCAAGAAGGGAGACAAGATTGCCCTCCTGTCCGAGAGCCGCGCCATGTGGATTCTCGCCGAACTGGGTGCCATGTACGCCGGCGCCACCGATGTCCCCCTATCCGTGAACCTGGGAGAAGGGAAAGACCTCATCTTCCGCATCAACCACTCCGAGTCCAAGTGGATTCTGGTCTCCGGCAACCACCTGCCCAAAATCCGGACCATCCTGCCGGAATGCCCCGCGGTGGAGAAGGTCATCGTCTTTGACGACACCGCCTTCGACTTCGACAGCCTGGAGCCCAAGGAAATCCGCATGAGCGAAGTCCAGAAGATGGGTGACGAGTTCCTGAATGCCCACAGGGACGAGTTTGTGGCCCGCTACAAATCCATCGGCCCGGACGACTATGCCAATATCTCCTACACCTCCGGCACCACGGCCGACCCCAAGGGTATTCTCCTGACACACCGCAACTATACCGCCAACGTGGCCCAGGGCAATTCCGTCATCAGCATCAACGAAGGCGAGGTCATGCTCATCATCCTTCCGCTGGACCACTGCTTCGCCCATGTGGCCGGCATGTACACCATGATGTTCTACGGCGGCTCCATCGCCTTCGTGCCCATCGGCAAGAACGCCCTGGCCACCCTGCGCAACGTTCCCGTGGCCATCTCAGAGGTGCGCCCGCACGTGATGCTGTCCGTCCCTGCCCTGGCCCGCAACTTCAAGAAGAACATCGAAGGCGCCATCAAGAAGAAAGGCGGCATCACCGAGAAGCTCTTCTACTTCGCCCTGGGCAACGCCATCAAATACAACAAGGAATACTACAACGCCGGCAGCGGCGGAAGCTTCTGGAGAAAGCCCCTCGTGTCGCTGTTTGACAAGCTGGTCTTCTCCAAGGTGCGGGAAAGCTTCGGCGGACGCATGCGCTTTTTCGTGGGCGGCGGCGCCCTGCTGGACATCGAACTGCAGCGCTTCTTCTGCGCCGTAGGCATGCCGATGTTCCAGGGATACGGCCTCACGGAAGCCACCCCCATCATCTGCGCCAACTCCGAGGGCCACGCCCGCTTCGGCTCCTCCGGCCGCATTGTGAAGCCCATGGACTGCGTGATTCTGGACGCCGAGGGCAACGAGGTGCCCCACGGAACCCGCGGAGAGATTGTGATTCGCGGAGAGAACGTGATGGCCGGCTACTGGAAGAACCCCAAAGCAACGGCCGACACCGTGATAGACGGCTGGCTCCATACCGGAGACATGGGCTACATCTGCCCCGAAGACCCGGAATTCCTCTATGTGGTGGGCCGCTTCAAGAGCCTCCTCATCTCCTCCGACGGAGAGAAATACAGCCCGGAAGGCTTTGAAGACAACCTCACGGAAACCTCCAAGTGGGTGAATGCCTGCGTGCTGCACAACAACCAGAAACCCTACTGCGTAGCCCTCATGGTTCCGGACAAGACCGCCCTGGCCGAGGCTGCCACCCGGCACGGACTGGACCCGACCACCAAGGAAGGCAAGCTCTACATGCTGGACCTCATCCAGGCCGATGTGGACTCCTACAAGAAGGGCGGCAAGCGGGAAGGCATGTTCCCGGAGCGCTGGCTGCCCAGCGCCGTGGGTATCTGTGACGAGGAATTCACCATCGCCAACAAGATGATGAACTCCACCATGAAGATTGTGCGCGGCAAGGTGGAAGAACATTATGCCGACCTGCTGGACTACCTCTACACCACGGAAGGCAAGGAAATCCACAACGCCCGCAACCTGGCCGCCATTCAGTAAATGACTGTAAGGAAGGCTGTTACTGCGGACATTCCCGCCATCATGACCGTTTTGGAAGCTGCCCGGGGCATCATGCGTGCCTCGGGCAACCCCTTTCAGTGGCCGGCGGGCTATCCCACCCGGGAAATGATAGAGGCCGACTTGGAAGCCGGTGTGGGCCGGGTTTTCGAGGCCGACGGCTCCGTGGTGGGCTACTTCGCCTGCATTCCCGGTCCGGACCCCACTTATTCGTATATCGAAGACGGAGCCTGGACAGAAGACAGCACGCCCTACTATGTGATACACCGGATAGCCAGCCTGCCGTCGGCCCACGGCATTTTCAAGGGCATCATCGATTATACATCGGCCCTGAGCGGCAACATCCGCATAGACACCCACAAGGACAACAAAATCATGCAGGGGCTGCTGGCGCGCCACGGCTTCTCCTACTGCGGTATCATTTATCTCAAGAACGGCTCTCCCCGCCTGGCCTACCAGCGGGTGCGTTAGCGTTCGCCAGGGATAATTCCCGGAATTCTTCGTATCTTTGTATTCTATGGCAGAAAAGGAATACATCCAGGTAAGAGGGGCGCGGGCCAACAACCTGCAAAACATCAATGTAGATATCCCCAGGGGGGAATTTGTGGTGGTAACGGGCCTGAGCGGCAGCGGCAAGAGCTCGCTGGCGTTCGACACCATCTATGCCGAGGGGCAGCGCCGCTACATGGACACGCTCTCTACCTATGCCAAACACTTCATGGGCATTTTGGAAAAGCCCGAGGTGGAGGAGATAACGGGCCTGAGCCCCATCATTGCCATTGAACAGAAAACCACCGGCAACAATCCCCGCTCCACGGTGGGCACCATTACGGAAATTTACGACTTCCTGCGCCTGCTGTATGCCAAAGGCTCCCGCGCCTATTCCCCAGAAAACGGCAAGGAGATGGTCCGCTACACGGACGGGCAGATTGTGGACCTGGTGATGAGCCGATACGCAGGCCGCAAGTGTTACTTGCTGGCTCCGCTCATCCGGGGCCGGAAAGGCCACTACCGCGAGCTGTTTGACCAGCTGCGCAAACGCGGCTACACGGAGGTGCGCATAGACGGAGAGCTGCAGGAGTTGCAGGGTGTAGATGCCCTGGACCGCTACAAGCCCCACTTCATCGAGGTGGTGGTGGACCGCTTGAAGCCCGAAGCCGGAGACGACCGCCGCGTGCGGGAATCCGTGGCCCGCGCCCTCAACGTGGGCAAGGGCTCCTTAGCCGTCCTGGACCGGGAAAGCGGAGCTCTGGCGCATTTTTCCAAGCACCTGGTGGACCCGGAGAGCGGCGTTTCCCTCCAGGAACCCCAGCCGCACAGTTTCTCCTTCAACTCGCCGCAGGGTTACTGCCCCCATTGCAAGGGCTTGGGAACCATTGTGGACGTGAATATCGACACCATTATCCCGGACCGCAGCAAGTCCGTGGCCGACGGCGCCATTGTCCCGCTGGGCCGGGTGCGGGAAAACCGCAAGTTCGATATCATCCGCGCCATCGCCCGGAAATATAACTTCAGCCTTTATGACCCCATCGACGCCCTTCCGGACGAGGCCGTGAGCCTGTTGGTGTATGGCTCCGAAGACCTTTTCCGCGTGGGTGAAGGCAATCTTTCGGAGATGGAGAGCTGGGGCGGAGTCATCGACCATATTGAAGACACCGTCACCTGCCCGGTGTGCAAGGGAACACGCCTGAACCAGGAGGCCCTGTGCTTCCGCGTGGACGGGAAAACCATTCCGGAAGTGGCCGCCATGGAAATGACGGAACTGCGTCAGTGGCTGGACAAAATTCCCGCGGGCTTTAACCAGCGGGAGAAAAACGTGTCCAGGGACATCCTCAAGGA
>CADBHY010000015.1 GCA_902794615.1 uncultured Bacteroidia bacterium | reverse complement strand
CCGGAAACCTCAAGCGCAAGCTGGTGGGAATCGAGATAGAGGACAAGGCCGTTCCGCGTGCCGGCTATCCCGTAGAGACGGCCGAGGGAAAGGAAGTGGGCGTGGTGACCACCGGTTATCATTCCATCTCCCTGGACAAGAGCATCTGCTTTGCCTTGGTGGACAAGGACTGCGCCGCCCTGGATACGCCCCTTAGCATCCGCATCCGCAAGAAGGTCTTCCCCGGCAAAGTGGTCAAAAAGAGATTCTATCAAACAAATTACAAAAAATAAACACAAAACACTATGTCTAAGATTCTTGATGGACTCAAATACAGCGAGTCTCACGAATGGGTTAAAGTAGAAGGCAATATTGCCGTAGTAGGTGTTTCTGACTTTGCTCAGAAGGAAATGGGTGACATCACCTATGTGGATATGCCCGAGGTGGACGACGAGGTGAGCGCCGGAGAGGAATTCGGCGCCCTGGAGAGCGTGAAGGCCTCTTCCGAGCTCATCAGCCCGGTTTCCGGCAAGGTGGTGGAAGTGAACGGGGAACTGGAAGACGCTCCCGAGAAGGTGAACGAGGATGCCTATGCCGCCTGGATTATCAAGGTGGAAATGTCCGACGCTTCCGAGCTGGACGCCCTGATGGATGCCGCCGGCTACAAGGCTCAGATAGGAGAGTAAGATGGCCCGGCTTCCTTATCTGCCCCAGACCCGGGCCGATGTCGAGGCCATGCTGGCACGCATCGGCGTAAAGAGTCTGGAAGAGCTGTACAGCGACGTTCCGCCCCGTTTCCTGCACAAGGGGGCCTATGCCCTTCCGGACGCCATGTCCGAGCAGGAAATCCGGGACTGCTTTGCCGCCCTTGCTGCCATGAACGCCTCCCTGCAGGTGTTCGTGGGCCAGGGCGCCTACGACCATTACACTCCGTCCGTGATTCCGTACCTGTGTTCCCGCTCGGAGTTCCTTACCGCCTATACGCCCTACCAGTGTGAGATTTCCCAGGGTACGCTCCGTTACATCTTCGAGTATCAGAGCCTCCTGTGCGAACTCACGGGGCTGGACGTGTGCAACGCCTCCATGTACGACGGCCCCACCGCCGCCGCGGAAGCCATGATGATGGCCGTGGCATCGGCCCGCAAAAAAACGCGGGTGCTTCTGAGCGCCACCCTGCTTCCCCAGGTGTTGGAAGTGGTGAAAACCTATGCCAAGTTCCATGGCGTGGAGCTGGGCATGGTGAAGGCCGATAACGGCCAGACCTCCCTGAAGGCCCTTCAGGAGGAACTGGCCAAGGATGACGTGGCCGGTGTGCTGGTTCCTTCCGTGAACCGCTACGGCATTGTGGAAGACCACAGCGGCTTTGCCGACGCCATCCATGCTCAGAAAGGTCTCCTTCTGGAGTACTGCGACCCGTCGGCCCTCTGCGTAGTGAAAACGCCCGGAGAATGGAATGCCGACGTGGCCGTGGGTGAAGGCCAGTCCCTGGGCCTGCCGCTCAGCTACGGCGGCCCGTACGTGGGCTTCATGACGGTGAAAAAAGAGCACATGAGAAAGATGCCCGGCCGCATTGTGGGCCAGACGGCGGACGGCCGGGGAAGGCGCTCCTTCGTGCTTACCCTGCAGGCGCGCGAGCAGCACATCAAGCGGGAGAAGGCCACGTCCAACATCTGCTCCAACGAGAGCCTGATGGCCCTCTGGGTCACCATTTACCTCTCCCTGATGGGCCCCGAAGGCCTGCGGGAGGTGAACAGGATAAGCGCCGACGGCGCCCACTACCTGAAGGCTGAGCTCCTCAAAACCGGCAAGTTCGAGGATGTATATCCGGACAAGCCTTTCCTGAAGGAATTCGTGCTGAAGCCCGTGGCGGAAAGCCCCGCTGCGCTGCATGAGCGCTTGGAAAAGGCCGGTTTCTTTGCCGCCTGGCCCCTGGAAGACGGCCTGGTGAGCTTCTGCGTAACTGAAAAGAGAAGCAAAGAGGAGACCGATGCACTGGTCTGCGCCATCAAGGAGGGTTAGATTATGAAATACTACGACAAACTTATATTCGAACTCTCCCGGGAAGGCCGATGCGGCTTCTCCCTTCCGCAGAATCGCTATCCGGCGGCTCCGGAGCTTCCGGCGGCGGTGAAACGTTCATCGGCCCTGAACCTGCCGGAGGTGTCAGAACCGGACGTGGTGCGGCATTACACCAACCTCTCCCAGATGAACTTCGGTGTGGATACCGGCTTCTATCCGCTGGGTTCCTGCACCATGAAGTACAATCCCAAGATTAACGAGGAGATTTCTTCGCTGCCGGGCTTCGCGTCCCAGCATCCGCTGGTGGAAGACGCCCTGGTACCCGGAGTCCGTAAGGTGTACGAGAAAATGAACGAGGCCTTGGGGGCCATCACGGGCATGCATGCCTTTACTTTCGCCCCTTGCGCCGGCGCCCATGGAGAGCTCACGGGCCTGATGATTATGCGCCAGTATCACATGAGCCGCGGAGACTTGGCCCGCACCAAGGTGATTGTGCCGGACAGCGCCCATGGCACCAACCCGGCATCGGCCGCGGTTTGCGGGCTCGAGGTGGTGCAGGTGAAATCCTTGGAGAACGGCCGCATTGACGTGGAGGCCCTGAAACCCTTGCTGGGGCCGGATATCGCCGGCATCATGATGACCAACCCCAACACCCTGGGCCTCTTTGAAACCCAGATTGAGGAGATTGCCTCCCTGGTGCACGGGGCGGGCGGCCTCCTGTACTACGACGGGGCCAACATGAACCCCCTGATGGGCGTGGTGCGTCCCGGAGACATGGGCTTTGACATCATGCACCTGAACCTGCACAAGACCTTCTCCACGCCGCATGGCGGCGGAGGTCCCGGCAGCGGTCCCGTGGGCGTAGCCGCCCATCTGGAAGGCTGCCTGAAGCAGCTCAGGGTGAGCGGTTTCCACGGCAACTTCGGCGTTATCCTGAAGGCCTATGCCTATATCCTTTCCTTGGGCAAGGACCATCTGAAGCAGGTGGGCCAGTATTCCGTCTTGGGGGCCAACTACATCAAGGAGTGCCTCAAGGATGTGTACAAGCTTCCCATCGAGGGGGTGTGCAAGCACGAATTCGTCTTTGACGGATTAATCAACGACGGCGCCCGTGAGGGCAAGGCCGGCGCCACCACCTTGGACGTGGCCAAACGCCTGCTGGACTATGGCTTCCACGCGCCCACCATCTATTTCCCGCTCCTCTTCCACCAGGCCCTCATGATTGAGCCCACGGAAACCGAGAGCAAGGAAACGCTGGATGCTTTCATTGAAGTGATGAGAAAGATTGCGGCCGAAGCCGCCGAGGACCCGAACATCCTGCACGAGGCTCCGCACAACACTCCCATCTCCCGTCCGGACGAAACCGCCGCGGCCCGCAACCCCATCCTGAAATTCCAGGATACGCTGTAGGCTTATGGCTGTTCTTTTATAAGCCCTTGCGAATGTGCTCGCAAGGGCTTATCTTTGTACTTAGGACCATGACCAGAGAAGATCAAATAGCCAGAGTAACCCTTGCCGGCAGCGTGGTGAACCTGCTGCTGGTGGGCGTGAAATTCGTGGCCGGCATTGCCGGGCACAGTGCCGCCATGATCTCCGATGCCGTCCATTCGCTCTCGGACTTTGTCACAGACATTGTGGTACTGGTGTTTGTGCGTATCAGCGCCCAGCCCCAGGACGAGGGCCACGACTACGGTCACGGCAAGTTCGAAACCATGGCCACTCTTCTGATCGGCCTGGCTTTGGCCGCTGCAGCCATTGGCATTGTGGTTTCCGGTGCTGGCAAACTCGCTGCCTGGCTGCAGGGGGAAAATCTGCCCAGTCCCGGGAAACTGGCCCTCTGGGCTGCGCTCCTTTCCATTTTGGCCAAGGAGGTGCTGTACCAATATACGCGTATCAAAGGCCAAAAACTGGATTCTCCGGCCCTGGAAGCCAATGCCTGGCATCACCGGTCAGATGCCCTCAGTTCCGTAGGTGCGGCCATCGGCATTGGTGGCGCCATCCTCCTGGGCAACCGCTGGACGGTGCTGGACCCGCTGGCCTCCATAGTGGTGGGCCTCATGCTGGTCAAAGTGGCCTGGGACCTCCTGGGCCCCAGCTTCAGGGAACTTACGGACAGCTCCCTACCCAAGGAAACAGAGGCTGAAATGCTGGAAATCATCCGGGGTATTGACGGCGTTCAGGACCCCCACAGCCTGCGCACCCGAAGGGTCGGAAACCGCATCGTTGCAGAGGTCCATATCCGCCTGGACGGTAGCCAAAGCCTCTCTGAGGCTCACGAGAAAGCCACTGAGGTGGAGCGCCGCATCAAGGCGCGCTTCGGCCAGCAGTCCCACATCGTCGTCCACATGGAGCCAGTGAAGTAACCTATTGGATAGCAATCTGTTTGACGGCGTCCACTCTTCTAATCTGCTCCTTCTTGGGGATGTGGACATTCAGAACGCCCTTTTCTACCTTTGCCTCAATCTTGTCGGCTTCGGCGTCTTCGGGCAGCAGAAGCGTCTGTTGGAACTTCTCGTAGGAGAACTCGCGACGGAGATAGCGTCCGTGCTTCTTGCCTTCCTTGTTATCGGTCTTCTTCTCCATTTCGATGTGCAGATTATTGTCCGCATCCACATGGACCTTGAAGTCTTCTTTGTCTAAACCAGGGGTTCGCGGTAGGGACTCACCTTGGCCGCTTCAGGGTCCGGCGAAAGGATATGCTGGTCGGGATGGGAGGTCAGGGTGCGGAGATACGCCTGGATTTGTTCGGACGTGGGCTGCTCTCGCCGTTCCTGGGCGAAGACGCCTAAAGCCATGACAAACATGGCTGCAAGAAATATGAATAGTCTTTTCATCATGGGCTTAGTCTTAGTACAGGTTGTCTTTCTCGCAGATTTCGCGGAGCGTCTTTACGTAGAGGGCTACGGCGTGTTCTACGTAGCGGCGGCCTTTCTCGGGGCTGGCCTTGGAGGGATCGCCGATGCCCGTATCCACCGACACGCGGGACCAGTCGCGGGGAAGCCAGGCCACCTTCCCGTTAAGCCCGTCAACGGCAAAGCGCTTGGACTCGCCCGTCCCGGCCATCTCCATCTTCACCAGATCGGGCCGAAAGTACATCACCACGGAGGTCTCCTGCTCTCCGGCATGGTCGTCCATATCGGCCTCAAAGTAATCCTTCTGCGGAAGAACGGTATACCAGTCGCTTACCAGGAGAAGGAATGAAGGATCCTCCGCCGTCAGGTCGCGGACCATGCCCTTGAAGGAATTGCCGCCGTGGCCGTTGATGAGAAGGAGCCGGCCGATGCCTTGGCGCTTGAGGGACGTGACGATATCCCGAAGGATGGCCGCCTGGGTCTCCTGACGCGTATGGAGACAGAAGGGGAGATTCACCTGGCCGGGGTTTTGGGAGCCGAAGGGGACACCCGGAAGCACCATCGCATGGATGCCGAAGGCCGAAAGCCCCTCTGCCACCCGGCAGGCAATGCCGGACGAACAGATGACATCCGTCCCGTAGGGGAGATGGTAGTTATGCGGCTCGGTGGAGCCCCAGGGCAGGATGGCCCAGTCGTAGTGGTCCTGCTTGCGGACCTCGCCCCAGGTGGCGGCGGAAAGATCGAATGGTGACATAGGACGAAATGGTTTAGCTATACAAAGTTAACCAAATATTGCTTCTCATGCAATGATTTTGCCTTGCAGAAATGGACGGAAGAAAGTATCTTTGTTGTTGCAATGAGAGTCCTTTTTGTGTGTCACGGTAATATTTGCCGCAGTCCCATGGCAGAGTTCATCCTGAAGGCGCTGGCGAAAGCCTATGACCTGCCCGTGCGGGAATGGCTCAAGGAGCATTGGCTCAAGCGGTGATTTTTTCTTATCTTTGCAGTCCGCATGAAAGAAAGGAATCTACATACCCTCCTGGATGGCTTCCAGAAGGTGGAGCTGGAGGACCTGGGAAACATCCTGGGGAATGAACTCAGTCCCCGTCTGAGAAAGTCACAGCTGGTGGAACAGTTGCACAGCTACCTGCGCGGGCAGCCGCGCAGGTGGATGTCGCATCTGATGGAAAGGGATGTCAGGCTCCTTCGGGAACTGGTTCATGCCGGTCCGGATAAAGTTCAGTATCAGGATTTTGCAGACTATCCGTCCCTGTTGGAAGTTACCGGACTGGTCCAGTACGACGATTCCGACGAGAACTTCCACAAGGTGTGGATTAGCCGTGAGATGTATGAAATTGTGGCTCCGGACGTGGACAAGGTACTGCGCTCCTGCGAGAAGAGCGGCCAGTTTGAGGTGGAAAGAGTGGGACTGGGTTATCTGAACCTGTACGGAATCCTTCCTACGGAACGCTTTATCGACCTTCTGATGGATTGGTACGAGTCTTCCCATGGCGGTAATCTCCAGGAGCTTTCCAAGATGCTTCATCAGAGCCCGCTGGTAAAGATGTACCGCTACACGGACCAGTGGGGAGACTATGTCTGCTCTCCCTGCGTGGAGAATGTGGAGGAGGTCTTGACCCAGCGCAAGGTTTTGCGCCAGAAGCACTTCAAAGCCTTTTCTGCCGCCCAGGCCCGGGAGGCCGGGGCCGGGGCGCCCTATTTTACCGTAGGCTTCAAAACCCCGGAGGGCATGCGTCTGGAGCAGATGTACCGCCGGCTGGGCTATGAGGGCTACGAGCTGGTGAAAGCCCAGCACGATACCTGGATGGAGGCTCAATATACCCTGGAACAGAATGATGCCCTTTTCCAGCCCCTCATGGACAGTCCCATGAGCCCGGAATTGGACCGGGAAAGCTGGCTCTCCTGCTGTAAAATCGTGAGCGAATATGCCAACAGCATTCCCAAGTGGTTCCTCTGCGGTTTCAATGCAGAGGAAACGGGGATAGCCAAGGCCGATTGGCCCGCCTGGCAGGAGCCCCGGGATGCGGCGGAGGAGGCCTCGACGGCCGAGGAATACCCCCAGTGGACCATGCCGGAACCCACCATTTCGGAGGGCTTTGCCTCCGATTTGGGCGCTCCCGGGATTCCCTTGGGTTTTGCCATTCCGCATGTGGCCCCGAATGATCCCTGTCCCTGCGGAAGCGGGCTCCGCTACTGCCGCTGCCACGGTAAATTCCTTTCGTGATGGAACTGAAGCCGGTTGCCTTTTACCAAGGGCCCTTCGGCTCCAAATTCGGCATTCCGCGCCAGAGCTCCCTGGTGGAAGGAGTGGAAGGCCGTGTTGTCTTTACCCCGGAATACCGGGTACGGGAAGCCCTGCGGGGGATAGAGGGTTTCAGCCATCTGTGGCTGCTCTGGGGCTTCAGCGCCAACAAGGCGGCCAAGGGAGCGTGGCAGCCTACGGTGCGGCCGCCCCGCCTGGGCGGAAACACCGCCATGGGCGTGTGGGCCACCCGTTCTCCCTACAGGCCCAATCCCATCGGCCTGTCCTGTGTGAAACTGCTCCGGGTAGAAAAGCTGGAACTGGTGGTAGGAGGGGCGGATTTGATGGACGGAACCCCCATTTATGATATCAAGCCCTATATCGCCTATGCCGACAGCATCCCGGATGCCGTGAGCGGCTTTGCGTCCGAGGCTCCCCGCCGGAAGCTGGACGTGTTCATCCCCGATGATCTTCCCCTGGACGGATCCCGGCGGAAGGTTCTGGAGGCCGTTTTGGCCCTGGACCCGCGTCCGGCCTATCAGGACAAGGCCGAAAAAGAGTACGTGATGCCCTTCGAGGACGGCGAAGTGGTGTTCCGGGTGGCAGACGGACTTTTAAGCGTTACGGAATTCAGAAGGGGTCTGCCCCGTTTTCTTCTTGAAAAAGCGTGAGAAGTAGGACTGGTCCGGAAGTCCCACCCGGGCCGATATGTCCGCAATGGAGACGGAAGGGTCTTTGAGCATGTTTTTGGCAATGTTCAGGCGGGCAATCTCTATCCAGTCTATGGCCGTACGGCGGGTACGGCTCTTTACGGTCTTGTTCAGGTAATTGGGGGTTACACCCAGCTGGGCGGCATATTCGGCCACGGAAAGGGGAATGCTGTCCTTCTCGAAAACCAGCTGTAGGAAGCGCTCGGAAACCACGGCCACTTTCCCGCCGGGGCGCAACTGCCCCAAAATCAAATCCATGGCACTTTGGAGGAAGGTGCGGTCCTTGTCTTCGTAGGCGGCAGACATTCTCTGCAGGAGGGCTCCCATGAACACGGCGTCCTCGAACCAGAAACTCTGCTGAATGAAGGATTCGGAGCGGAGAACGGGATAGGAGGCGTCTTTGAGGAATTCCAGGGTAAAGCTTCCGTCATAGCCCTGGCAGCCGTCGTAATACTTGATTTCGATGGAATGGCCCGGGGGAACCAGGATGAATTGTCCGGGGCTGATGAGCAGGTTCTGCCCTTCAATTTCCACCAGGGCTTCTCCTTCCAGGAAAAAGCAGTAGGCATAGACGGGAAAGCGTTGCGCCTGCTTGTCGAAGGGTATGTATCCTGAAGTTTTTAATGTGTTCAGGGTGAAGTTAAGTTTCATCTCAAGTATGGTTATTAGAATTCAAGGTCGATTCCTATATTGACGGCGAAGTTCTTCCGGGCCTCCGGACGCCGGTGTGTCAGCCGCCAGAAGGCATCTACCCGCAATATCCGGAAGATATTGGAGATGCCCACACCTACTTCCACGTAGGGCGTTTCCAGCGTCTTGCTCTGGGCCGGCAGGTAGAACGGGGCCCTTCCGCCCGGGCCGTCGCTGTTGGCATTGCTCAGGGTTCCCCAGGCCATTTTTACGGTAGCCACTTCCCGCAGGTCCAGTTTCTTGACAAATGGAATCTTGCCCAGGAAGAAGCCGTTGAAATTGTGTTCGTAGGAAGCGGTGAGCCAGCGGTCCGACAGAAACTCGTAGTAGTCCATGCAGGAGTAGGCGCCGCGGTCCAGGAAGAAGGTCTGGTTGGCGTCGTGCAGTTTGAGCATGGGGTAGGGTACGCTGCCCCAGATGGCGCCGCCTTCAATTCCCATCCGGCCGAAGCCCACGGCGGTGGAGGGAATCTTCCAGCTCAGGCCCAGCGTGGCTTTGAGGAAGCTGAAATCGTCCTTGGTGATACCCTTGAAGCCGGAGGTGAGATTGATGTCGATGACCGGATATTTGGTAAACAGGTAGGTCTTGACAAAGAAATTGCGGTTTACGCGCTCGTCAAAGGAGAAGCGGAGTCCCAGGCGCAGCGAGTTCATGGAGAAACTCTCCTGCGCGTTTTCGGGCTTGTTCTCCAGGGAGGTGGGCACAAAGCGGACGCGCTCCGGCCCCATGTCGGGCCCGTTGTAGCTCCAGACGCGCTGCGTACGCCACTGCAGGGCGGCGTTGAGCCAGGGAGCGAATTCGTGGTCGTAGTTGACGTCCACGTAGCGGACCAGGCTCAGCTTCTTGCTTTGTGAGCGTGCCAGAATGGAGGAGAAGATGCTCTGGGACGTGAAAACGTATCCGCCGCCGAACTGGACGTAGTCGTATTTGGCATCGAAGGTGAGTTTCCGGGTTTTCTCCCGGCCCAGCATCCATTCCACCGTGGCCTGCCCTTTGGGACGGAGGTCTTTGAAGCCGAAGGCTATGTAGCCGCCCAGGCGCACTCGGGTGGAGAATTCCTTCAGGGTGCGGCCGCCCAGCTGCAGGCGGAAACCTTCCATGTCGTTGTAGGCGAAGGTCTGCGGCCATCGGCCAAATTCAAAGCGCCAGGGCTTGACCTCGTAATAATTGCTCACCAGGGTGCGGGAGATGGCATAGGTCCATTTGTAAACGGGAGTCTGCTGAATCTGGTCCACCATCTGGTAGATGCCCTTTTCCCGCTCGGAGAGTTTGTAGGGGCGGGCCGATTC
The DNA here is from genome assembly GCA_902794615.1 of uncultured Bacteroidia bacterium. Classification (GTDB taxonomy): domain Bacteria; phylum Bacteroidota; class Bacteroidia; order Bacteroidales; family UBA932; genus Cryptobacteroides. The sequence goes on along the minus strand of CADBHY010000015.1, from coordinate 9,377 downwards.
CCAGAATGTCTCGTCTCCCACCCGGACATTCCGCATGACCACGGCTTCCTTGGAACTGAGGGCGTCCTTGTCTGCGACGGGCTCGAAAACGGGCTCCTCGTAAACCAGATGCCGGTTTCCCAGGAAGGCGATGATGCGGGACTCGTCGCTTACCGTGATGGAAAAGTCGATGAACAGGCGCTCTTCCCCGTAAAACCAGCGTCCATTCGGGAGACGGCGGTTCTGGATTTCAAAGTTGATATGCCGAATCCAGTTCACGTTGGACTCTCCGGAAAGGTTGGCATGTACGCTGCGGATGCCGAAATCCTCCGCGTCAATCTGCATCTCGCCGTCCAGGGTGGGGGAGGTGACCAGCTTTTTGGGATGGAAGCGGAGCACGTAGGTTTTCCGGCCCTCCACCTGCAGGCTGTCCACCAGGAAGTAATTGTAGAAGATGTGGGAACTCTCTGCCGCCGGGTTGGGAATCACCAGGTTGAAAACGCCGATTGTCTCCTTGTAAAAATTGGTTTTCAGGAGGTAGGAGCCTGTGAACTGGCGCAGGGCGTTGTCGTCTTCCAGGCCGGAGATGCGGCTGGCACGCATCACTTCGCGGTTGAAGGAAGGGTCCTGGGAATGGTAAACGTCCGAAAGGTTCTCCGAGATGAGGGCCGGGATGTAGGAGCGTCCGGTGATGGCGGAGGTGTCGGCGTAATCCCGGATGAAGCCGATGCTCCCGTCGAGGGCGCGGATGCGCATGAGCTCTTCCAGGTTCTGGACATCGAATTCAATCTTGGAATACAGGCGGGTGTTCCAGTCCGGGGCGTTGTCCGGGTCGTTAACGGGCAGGCTGCGGTCCAGTTTGCGCAGGATGCGCTTGATGTAGCGGTTGTCCGGCTTTACCAGGGCGGCATTCAGCTGCGTGTGGTCCTGTTTCAGGCGGAAGTTAATCTCCTTGAAGGCGCCTTGGCTTACGGGAATGGACAGGCTTTCATAGCCGATGAGCGAAGCCGTAAGCACCCGGGCCTGGGGAGAGCGTGTTTCCAGGGAGTAGCGCCCGTCCATGTCGGTGGAAATGCCGATGGTGGTTCCGTCAAAATAGACGCTCACAAAGGGGACGGGCTCTCCGGTATCTGCGTCGGTGACCATCCCTCTCACGCGCGTGGTGCCCTGGGCGGCCGCTGTAACGGCTGCCAGAAGCAGGAGGAAAAAGAGTGTCCATCTTCGCATAAGAAAACAAAGTTAACCTCTTTTTCTGAAATGTACAAGGATTAGGTGTACAGAATATTAATCAGTGCCAATTTGGACTTTTCGGGAAGGAGGCGTACCAGCGCTCCCACGGCGGCATAGTCTATGCGGGGGATAACGCGCACGCGCATTTTCTTCCTTTTGAGCTGTTTCAAAATGGCTTTTCCGATGACTTCCGGCTTCATGCCGCCTCTTTCATCGGCCTCGATTTTCTTGAGGTTTTTGTCCATTTTACTCCGGTAGGGAGAGGCCGGGTCTTCCGAGGCGGCCGTAAATTTGCGGGCGCTCGTGAAGCCGGTGGCCACGTCGCCCGGAAGGATGGCCGAGCACTGGATTCCGCTTCCTTTGAGTTCCATGGACAGGGACTCCGAGAGCGACAGCAGGGCGGCTTTCACTGAGGAGTAAAAACCCTGGAAGGGAAGTTGCAGCACCGACATGACAGAACAGACGGTGATGATGCGGCCATGCCCTTGTTCCCGGAATACCGGAAGACATGCCTGGATGGTTTTGACGGCTCCGAAGTAGTTTGTTTCGAACTGGTGGCGGGCTTCCTCTTCCAGCGTTCCTTCAACGGGGCCGTAGATGCCGCTGCCGGCGTTGACAACCACGGCGTCCAAGCGTCCCTCGGCCCGGACAATCTGCGCTACGGCCAGTTGGGTGGCCTCCCAGTCATTCACGTCCATGCTGATGGGGATAATGTCGGGCATCGGTGTCTCAAGTTTGCCCCTGCGGCTGGCGGCATACACTTTCATGCCCTGGGCGGCCAGGATGCGGGCGGTGGCGGCGCCAATTCCGCTGCTGCCGCCGGTGATGAGGACAACTTTTACTTCTTCCATAATTCTGAACGGAGCGTATAGTGTTCGGGTTCCTGCAAGTCATAGACGCTGGAGCGCAAGAAGGCTTTGAACTGCTCGTCGGGAACAGCGTCCAACTGCTCCACGCCTATGGTGGGGCCGATAATCATGCGGGGATGCGTCCCCCTCTTGTTGGTAAGTTCGTGGAAAAGCCTGGCAAAGCGGACACGGTAGTCAATGAGCCCCAGGGCATAGTAGAACCACGAATTGTGGTCGGCAAAGCGGATGGGAACAACGGGCACGTGGGCCTTGCGGATAAGCCGGACGGCGGCATCCTGCCAGTCCCGCTCGATGAGGCCCCGGCCTTTGCCCGGTTTCCAATCGGCCACGGCGCCGGAGGGGAAGATGGCCAGCGGCTGCCCCTGCCGAATCTGCAGGAGGGCGTTCTTGACGCCGTTGATGCTGGTGGAGGTGGCTTCCCTGTGGGCCGATACGATGGGATTCACGGAGATGAAGTTGGGCGCCAGGCCGTAAATCCACATGAGCATCTCGTTCACCATCACCTTGATTTGGGGCCGGAACTGCCCCAGGATATCCAAGAGGCAAATGCCGTCCAAGTGGCCGTAAACGTGGTTGGAAATGGCAATGAAAGCCCCCTCGGGCAGGTTTTGGAGGCAAGAGGCGTTTCCGATGCGGAAGTCCACCTGAATCTGCTCCATGATGCCGTGGGCGAACTGCGGGCCGTAGGGAATTCCTTCCTGGCAGATTTTGTCGTGGATGCGGTTTACTTTGTCTATCCCGGTGAGCCGGATACCCAGGTCAAAAAGAAACTTCCCCCTTTTACCTTTGAAAATGGGCGAAAGTTTCTCTGCTGCTTGCTCGTGGGTAATGACAGGCATCGCTTACTTCTTTACCGGAGGGTCAATCTTGCTGTAGTATTTGATGTCCTTGAAGAACCCCGCCAGGTAAAAGATGAACAGAAGGATTGCGGCCGCTACGGCAATATAGTCAAAGAGCCCCACGGAGAAGTTGTTGTTAAACAGCACGATATCCTTTTTCCAGTTGCTCAGCCAGGGGATATACATGAAGGCTATGTTCACGAGGATAAGGATGATCCGGAACTCGGTGGGTCCCAGGCCGCCGTAGGTGAGGCGCATCTCCCCTTTGAGGTGGCAGTCTATGTAAACGTAGATGCTGAGCATGAAATAACCCACCAGGGCCATCATGGCAAAGCTCATGTTGACCAGCGGGCTGCAGCCTACGCCCACGAACATGATGGTCTCGTTGATTACGTCCACGTTGTGGTCGATGAAAAAACCGTAGGTTTTGCGCTGGGTGCCCCTGACGCGGGCCAGGCTGCCGTCCAGGGAGTCTCCGAACCAGTTTATGGCGAGGCCCAGGCAGCTGAGCCAGAGCCATTGGAGATTCAGGTTGGACAGGGCATAGCCCACGCCCATGACAACAGCTCCCAGAAAGCCCACGAAGGTGAGCATGTCGGAGCTAACCCATGCAGGCATCCTTTCTGCCAGCCAGACCAAAACTTTTTTCTCAATCGGATTCAGGATGGACGTCTGAATCCTTGCGGCTTGTTTCTTCTCTTCAGACATTTCAGTTCACAGTTTAGGACTGCAAAGATAGCAATTATTTTTTCTTCTGCCATCGGCGCAGGAGTTTGCGCAGATGCCGCCAGCCCAGGGCCAGGAAAGAATCGGCATGACGCTGACGCTTCTCAGGGTACATTTCTTCGAAGGTGACCAGGAGCCCGGAATCGTAGACATCCCCGAATTCGTCGTTGATGCCGGTGCCGAAATACATCATGGTGGGGGACAGGTTCATGTAGGTATTTACCAGCGGAGGTACAAATACACCCATGGCCGTAATCTGGTTTTTCAATACCTTGTAGCCCTCTTTGAAAGAGAGCCCCTTGAAGAATTTCTTGTATTTTTCCGGATTCTGCACCTTAACCTTTTTCCGGATGCGGATCAGGCGGCTGTGCTTCCCGAAATATTTTTTCAGGAAAACCATGATCATCTCCCTGGCCTCGGTGGGATATCCCCGGTAGATGGTGGCTTTTCCGAAGAAATATTTGATTCGTTTCCCATACAGGATGCCGATGGCGGCAATCCCGTCAAACAAGTTGTCCAGGGCGTAAAGGCTTTTGGCACCGGCCTTGGAACTCTGGTATTCTACGGCCACGAAACTGCGTCCCAGTTCCAGAGTATAGGGAAGATAGTCCTTCAGGAAGCGGTGGGAAAACTCAAACATGTGGGAAGACGTGAGGATGGGCTGCCCGTCGGCCGTGAAAACGGCCTGGTCGCACAGGCAGAAGCGGTATCCTCCGATGATTTCCTGCGCGTCGGGATCCCAAAGCACCAATTGTCGATAACCATAGGCGGGATTGGTGTCAAACTCGTCTATGTCCAGCTCCTTGCCGGTTCCTCCGCCGTCGTTGCGGAATGCGATTTCCCTTAGCCGGCCTATTTCACGGAGGACGCTGACAGATTCAGGGCCAACCACATAAAGCTCATTTCCCGCACGGTTGGTTTTGCGCAGGAAGGTCTTTTCGTTAAGTTCAGCCTTCAAAGCCTCCCGGTCAACAGGAGGGACGACGGGTTTCATACACATATGCAAATATAGATGCTAAGTTAGAGTTATTTTGTGACAATAACAAAAATTTGTATCTTTGTCCCAATGAACCGTCGTCTGGAAATACTTCGGAACTTTGTAAAGTTTTCCCTTACGAGCTCTGTGGGAACCATTGTAGATTTAGGTCTGCACTGGCTCCTGAGTCATTTTGCCTTTGACGGCTCCTATTGGGGCAGTTTCTGGATTGCCCCCACCATCTCCTTCGAGGTGGCCACCATCACCAACTTTTTCATCGCCTACTTCCTGGTCTGGAAAGACAGGGTCTCCAGTCCCGGCAGCATCCGGTCCATGCTGCGGCATTTCGCCGCCTACAATGCCGCCTGCATTGGCGGTTATGTAATCAAGTTCCTGGCCATGCAGGGCTTCCACTTCCTGTTTGTGTCCCTGGGCTGGCTGCAGGATTGGTCCATCGAACCGGTGCTGTGTAACTTCCTGGGCCTGTGCTTCTCCGGCTGCTTCAATTTTGTGATGAACGAGTTCGTGATATTCAACAAGAACAAAGTTAAAAAGTAATATGGCAAACAAACCGCTGGATACCGCCTTTCTGGACCGGGCCATCATCTTCGCCGTCAAGGCGCACGCCGGAACGGAACGCAGGGGAAAAGGCTTCCCTTATATTGTACATCCCATGGAGGCCATGGAAATTGTGGCAACCATGACCCCGGATCAGGAACTGCTGGCCGCCGCCGCCCTTCATGATACCGTGGAAGACACCTCGGTCACCATCGAGGATATCCGGGCCCAGTTCGGAGACCGGGTGGCCTCGCTGGTCCAGTCCGAGAGCGACGTCTTCATTGAAGGAAAGAGCGAGGAAGACAGCTGGCATGAGCGCAAACAGGCTGCCATGGACCGCCTGGCCGCCGCTTCCCATGAGGCCAAGATGGTGGCCCTGGGAGACAAACTCTCCAACATGCGGGCCATCGCACGGGATTACGCCATGAAGGGAGACGCCCTGTGGCAGCTGTTCCACGCCAAGGACCCCAAGGATCACGAGTGGCATTACCGCGGACTGGCGCAGTCCTTGAAGGAACTCGCGGATACCTTTGCCTATAAGGAGTTTGTCTCATTGATTAATCAAGTTTTTGCCAAGGCCGATGAAAAGGAATAGAATCCAAATCACAGAAGGCATCAAGAAGGGCGCCCGCGCCGGATTCCTGCTGATTGTCGTTGCCATCCTTACGCTGGAGGTGACGGGAATCATTCAGTTTGTTTATTCTGCCAAGGGAATCAAGGAGGAAGCCCAAAAAAGGGCCGAAACCCAGCTGGAAAGCACTCGTTTCCAGATTATGGACGTGGTGAACCAGACGGAAGCCGCCGTGCGCAACAACGTCTGGCTTACTCAGTTCTGCCTGGATATGCCGGACAGCCTTTTCCGGGTGTCCCAGCGCCTTGTTCAGGACAATCCCGTGGTAATCGGCTCCACGGTGGCCATGGTGCCCGGATACAACAAGCGTCACCCCTTGCTCTCTCCCTATGTATGCAGGGTAGAGGACGGCATGGAATTAAAGAGCCTGGCCACGGAGGAGTATGATTACCCTTCCCAGGAGTGGTTTGTAAAGCCCATGGAGCTGGAGAAAGGCTATTGGTCAGAACCTTATGTGGACGAAGGGGGCGGTGAAGTGCTCATGACCACCTATTCTTATCCCGTCCGGGACAGGAACGGCCGGATTGCCGCCATCCTTACGGCCGATATTTCCCTGGACTGGCTCACGGAACTGGTGGGCAATGTGAAAGTGTATCCCAATGCCTTCAGCATGGTTGTCAGCCGTGCCGGCCAGATTATGGTATGCCCTACGGAAACGCTGGTGATGCGTTCTACCGTGCAGGAGGCGGTGAGGGGCATGGATGATTCCGTATCCCTGGCCAACTTGAACAAGGCCATGCTCTCCGGGGAGACCGGCAACCTGACCATCCGGGAAAAGGGCGTGAGCGCCAAGGTGTTCTTTGCTCCGGTCCAGCGTACCGGCTGGTCCCTTTCCGTCGTGATTCCGGAAAAGGAGATTTATTCCGGTATCCGGAATGTCGGCCGGGTTGTGAAACTGCTGCAGATTCTGGGGATACTCCTGATGATTCTCATTATCCGCTATGTCATCATGAATTATATCTCCTTCGACAAGATGAACAAGCAGAAGGAGCGCATGCAGGGAGAACTCAAGGTGGCCAGCGACATCCAGATGGCCATGGTTCCCAAGATATTCCCGCCCTTCCCCAAACGGGACGATCTTGACCTGTCGGCCTCCATTGTGCCGGCCAAGGAAGTGGGAGGAGACCTGTACGACTTCTTTATCCGGGACGAGAAACTGCATTTCTGCATCGGGGACGTTTCCGGTAAAGGCGTTCCGGCGTCCCTTTTGATGGCGGTCACCCGTACCCAGTACCGTACGCTGGCGGCCCAGCACGACTCTCCGGCCCAGATTGTCTCCACCATCAACGACAGCATGGACGAAATTAACGAGAACAACATGTTCGTTACGTTCTTCTGTGGTGTGCTGGACCTGAAAACCGGTCATATGAAGTACTGCAATGCCGGTCACAATGCTCCTTATATCCTGACGGATGCCATCCGCGAACTCCCGGTAGAGCCCAACCTGCCGCTGGGCGTCCTTAGCGGATTCGAGTTTGCGGAGCAGTCGGTGGATTTGAATTATGACGACGCGCTGCTCCTTTATACGGACGGCCTCAACGAGGCGGAAAACATCCATCACGAGCAGTTCGGAGAAAGCGGCATCCGTTCCGTCCTGCACACCCGCCGCACGGCCCAGGAGCAGATAGACGCCCTGAAGGCTGCCGTGGCCGCGTTTGTGGGAGAGGCAGAGCCCAGTGACGACCTCACCATGCTCTTCCTGCACTACCTGAGAAAGTAAGCCGCAGCAACAAAAAAACTCCGCTCTATTCTGCGTAGAGCGGAGTTTTTTTTGCAGGCTATGTGTTTAGAAATTCAGCGCCAGCCCGACACCGTGATTCGTTGCTCCGAAGGACAGGGTGGCCGGATGGTTGTTGTTGTAATTGTTTACGACAGCCTTGATTTTTCCGCTGCCAACGGCAAAAAAGGGAATACTGGCCAGCATGCTGGTGACACCCAGGCCCACGATGGAACCGGTGAGGGTGGCCATGTTATTTCTCTGCGATGCCGTCGTCTGCGTATCTTTGGCTTGCGCGGCAACCAGGGCGGTGAGACCGAGCCCTGCGACCGTTACACCGACACCTGCCCACAGGCAGGCCCGGCCCGCCTTCTTGAAACGGTAACCGGCATTGAGGGCGTTATACTCTTTCTGGCCCAAAGCGGCAAGCAGGGCCGATTGGGACAGCTGCACACCGTCTCCATACACTTTGCCGTGCTGTACGCTGAGCTTGGAAGGAAGCGTGTTTTCCTGTGAGGCGTTGATTTCCTGGGCCGTGAGGGATAGCGGAATCAGGAACAGTAAGAGAATCAGTAATTTTTTCATAACAGATTGTTTTTAAAAAATAATGCCCCTGCAACTATCTGAGGGGCATTTTTGGAGGTACCAAGCGGAATCGAACCGCTGTAGCAGGTTTTGCAGACCTGTGCCTAACCACTCGGCCATAGTACCAATACGGGAATGCAAAGATAGCACGTTTTCCCGAAACTACAAAAAAACTCAGAGTTTATTGAGGAAATAATCGACAATCATATCCTTGCTCTCCTGGGTAATCAGGAATTGGTTGTGGTCGGTGTGGGAGTGGACAATCTCACAATTGGGATACCGCCTCTTCCAACGCTGTTCGTTGGTGAGGAACTCCGCCTTTTCCAGTTTTTTCAATTCTGGCGATTTGACGAAGCCCGCACTCACGGCGCTGGTTTCCGTATAGATGGTGGAAACGATGGATGTGACCGGTCCGTTGTAGGTTTCCTCCGGCATGGTGGCCATCAGGTTGATATCCAGATCGGCCCTCTTGTTGTTGCGCTCTTCGTTCAGGTGAGGGAAGAAGAGGGCTGGCTTGAGCATCTGCTGGATATGGATGTCACGGTCCAGTTCTCCGTCCAGGACCACCACGCGGGGTTTATAGTCCTGTTTGTTGTAAATGCGGGCCGCCAGGGCCAGGGCCTGCTCTCCGCCGGAGCAGAAGCCGGTAATGGCGGCCACGCGGCGCTCTTTGACAACGTCCTGCACGTACGTCTCATAAATGTCTACCAGACCGTCGATGTCTGTGAGACGGTCCTGCATAATGGTATGGTAGGACTCGATGGCATAGATGGCGAACTTGTGGGATATTTTCTGAGCCCATTCTCCAAAGAGGAAGTCGAAGCTAGTGTATCCGCTGATGACTATGATGACGGGTTTCTCCGCTTCGTTTTCTCCGTTGCCATACCAGAAATAGTTGGGGTGTTTTTCGGCCGCCATAATCCTGCGGATGCTGCGCAGGGAATAAAAGTCGTTCACGTTCAGATGTACGCCCGACATCCCCATCTGCACGATGAGTTGAATGATGTGGAGCGAGGTAATGCCAACATCGTTCACGAGGTCGGCTTCCACGTTGACGCCGGGCAGGCCGATGAGGCTGGCAACGGCCTGCATGAGCAGTTCCTCGTGGGGCGTGAGGGGCGTATCGTTGGTAATGACGGGGTTCACCGCTTTGTTCACCAGCGTGGCTTTGTCAATTTTTCCGTTGATGTTCAAGTGGAAACTGTCCACCTGATTCCAGAAGGTGGGCACCATGTATTCGGGCAGCCGTTTGGCCGCTTCTTTCCGG
>CADBHY010000014.1:19767-36704 GCA_902794615.1 uncultured Bacteroidia bacterium | reverse complement strand
AAAGGGAACAGGACAACGCAATGGCAAAAATCGAAACCAAAAACATTCGGAACATCGCGCTCCTCGGTCACGGAGGCAGCGGCAAGACGTCCCTCGCGGAGGCAATGCTGTTTCTGACGGGAGGCACCGACCGGCTCGGCACCGTTGCCGCGGGGAACACCGTCAGCGACTACGACCCGGAAGAGATCGCCAGAAAGATCTCGGTCTCCACGTCGGTCCTGAACATGATGTGGAAGGACGTCAAGATCAACCTGCTCGACGCGCCCGGCTATCTTGACTTTACCGGCGAGGTCCTGCAAGCGCTCCGCGTGGCGGACAGCGCCATTATCACCGTGGACGGCAAAGCCGGCATCGAGGTCGGCACCGAGATCGCCTGGGACTACACCGTCCGGGCGGGATTGCCGCGCGCATTCTTCATCAATAAATTCGACGACAATGAGGCGCGTTTCGGCCGCGTGCTGGACGCGCTCCACGAGACCTTCGGCAAGAACGTCTGCCCCCTGACCATCCCCATGGTCAAGGACGGCGAGGTGGTCGGCTGCATCGACCTGATCGACCGCACGGCGACGCTTCTGACCCGCGACCGGGTGAGCGCCTGGGTGCATTACAAGCTCGACCAGGGCATCGACCACATCCTCGTCGACGAGGCGCAGGGCCTGAAGATCCAGGGCGAGGAGGTGTCGGTGGGCCAGCAGCTCAACTTCTCCATCGGGGACAAAAACGCCAGCTACGACGTGGTGGTGCCCACCTCGGCCATCCATACGGACGCGGAGGGCAGCTTTGTCTACACCGTGGCGGTGAAGCGCAGTCCCCTGGGCAACCGCTATACCGTCCAGAAGACAGACGTGGAGGTCATCGCCTCCGACGACACCCGCTCCGCCGTCACCGGCACCCTGAGCACCGCGGACTTTGTGATCACCACCTCCACGGTGCCCCTGCAGCCGGGAGATTCGGTGCGGATTGCGGAGTAAGGCCATGAAACGACATTGGAAATCCCTGCTCTGGGCGGGGCTTTGCCTGATCCTGCTGGCAGGGTTCGCGGCGCTTTCCCTGGGGGACCGCCGGACGGTCTCGGCCATGACGCCCCAGCTGAGCGGCTGCATGCTCGTCGAAGCGATGGCTCTGCTGGAACGGGAGGGGCTCCTGCCCTGACTCCCTTGAAAACGGGGCTTTAGACGGCGGAGTAGACACACAACACAGAGGAAGTACATACCGGGTATGTACATGGGAATGCCATAGAATGCGGTTTTGGTGCACATACCCGGTATGTGCAACGCCTGTACACATCCGGTATGTGCAGCACCCCGTGTATATCCCTCACTCACCACGGGATTTGGCTTCGCTTCGCTCGCCACATCCCTGCCCGCCTGCGGCGGGCGGTGCAAAGCTTACCAAAAAAGACGCGTTCAAGCGGGGCTTGACGCGTCTTTTTTGCTAATCTTTGCGGTGAGTGAGGGATTCGAACCCCCGTTGCGCTCGCACGCAAACCTGTTTTCGAGGCAGGCTCCTTCAACCACTCGGACAACTCACCGGGTTTGGGGCAGCAAATTTACGAATTATTCGATTAATTGCCAAATGCCCCGCATACTTAAAGCGGAATAACACCGATACCGGGGCGGTCGGGGAGGGAGAGTTTGCCGTCCACCACCTTCACGCCGTCAAAGCGGTCGTTGGCGATGAGGAGGTTGCCGTCCAAATCGGCAAAATCTACGTAGGGAGAGAACTGGGCGGCGGCCGATACGGCGCAGGAGGTCTCTGTCATGCAGCCCACCATCACCTTCATGCCCAGGGCGCGGGCCATGGTGGCCATTCTCCAGCCCTCCCGCATGCCGGTACACTTCATCAGCTTGATATTGATGCCGTTGTAGGCGCCTACCAGCGAGGGGATGTCCTTCATCCGCTGGATGCTTTCATCGGCAAAGATGGGAAGGGGAGAGCGCTCCGTAAGCCAGGCAATGTCGTCTATGCGTTCCTTGGCCATGGGCTGCTCCACCATCACGATGCCGTGCTCCTTGAGCCAGAAAATCTCGTCCAGGGCTTTGGAACGGTCTTTCCAGCCCTGGTTGGCATCGACGGCCAGGGGAACGTCCGTAACGCTGCGGATGGTCTCAATCATCTCCACGTCCGTGTCCAAACCCACCTTCACTTTCAGGATGTTGAATTTGCCCGCCGCTTCCAGTGTCTTTTCCTTTACCACCTCCGGCGTATCTATGCCGATGGTAAAGGTGGTGGAGGGCGCCTTGGCGGCATCCAGACCCCAGATACGGTACCAGGGCTGGCCGATGAGCTTGCCCACAAGGTCGTGCAGGGCGATGTCGATGGCACATTTGGCCGCACCGTCACCTTCCGAGAGGCTGTCCACATAGCTGAGGATGTCCTCCATTTGGAAGGGGTCGTTGAACTGGGAGAGGTCCACCTTGTTAAGGAAGGCGGTGACGGTTTCCACGCTCTGGCCCAGGTACGGGGGCATGGAGGCCTCTCCGTAGCCGGTAACGCCTTCCCAGCTCAGTTCCACCTGCACGTCCGGGGTGGTGGTGCGGCTGTAGGAGGCCACGGTGAACACGTGCGCCAGCTTGAGCTCATAAGGGAAGAACTTCAGATGAAGCTTTCCGTCTCCTTTCACGATGTTGAACTTCTGCGGGCCTCCGCCGCTGCAGCCCACCAGGCCAGCTCCTGCCACCGCCAGTGCGGTGGTCTTGAGGAAATCGCGTCTATTCTGCATAATAAGGGTTGGTTAATGTCGTGTTAAGTCCTTCTTCCTTGTCAATATAAGGGAGAACGCGGCCTCCGAAGAGGTATCGGCCGGTATTATAGGCGTCGTAATTAGGGTCCTGAGGCAGAAAACTACCTATCTGCACCAAGCCCATCGAGTGGATGAAGCGGCCGTTTCCCAGGTAGAAGCCCACATGGGACACGCGGGGCGTGCCGTCCTCCCGGTATCGGCCGAAAAAGACCAGGTCTCCGGGCTCAAGGGCATTCATGTCGGAGATACGCTGCCCCACGCGGGACTGCGGACCGGCGTCTCGGGGAATGATGATGTCGTGCATGAAAAGGGTGGCGCGCACAAAGCCGCTGCAGTCCATTCCCTTGGAGGACATGCCCGCCCAGAGATAAGGGAAGCCCAGCATGCTTTGGGCCGATGCAAGGATGGCCTCTGCGCTTCGGTCCAGGTTCTTGCGCCAATCGGCCTCGGTTTTGGCGATTTTCTTGCACACAAAGCCCGTCCGGCCGTCGGGAAAGCCCACCTTGAGCCAGGCGCCTTTCTTGCCCAGGTACTTGAGGCGGTCTCCGGCCACCACGTCCGAAACGGTGGCGCTTCCTGCCGATGCCTCCTTATGCACAACGCCGCTAAGGGCGGTGACCACCACCTTGGGGGCGGCGTTCCAGGCGTGATATTCCTCGAAACTCATTCGCGTTATGGCGGCGTAATGCACCCAGCCGGTGTAGCTGTCCGGGGTTTGCACCTGCGGCCAGGGATTGCCGTTGTCGCTGATGCAAAGCACGTGTACCGGTGTCCCCAGCAGGGCCTGCGACACCATTTCGGCATCAAAATCGGCTGTACGCCGCAGGTTGCATACGGAGATATTCACCACGCCGTACTCCTGAGCAAGGGCCGAAAGGCAGCCCAGGGAGCATAAAAAAAGGAGTATGAATTTTTTCATACTCCAAATATACAAAATAAATTGATTGTTAGAATACGTCGGGCTCGTTATTCTTGGGCTCTTCGTGATTCTCGAAGCGCGGCTTGCGGGGCTTGTCGCCTTCGCGGCGCGGGCCACGCTCACCTTCGCGGCGGGGACCGCGGTCTTTGCGCTCACCATCCCGGCGCGGGCCGCGGCCTTCCCGCTTGGGCTCCACATAGCCTTCGGGCTTGGGCGTGAGGGCGCGCATGGAAAGGCGCATCTTGCCGGTCTTGGCGTCAATCTCCAGGAGCTTGACATCCACCTCGTCGCCCACCTTCAGCACGTCTTCCACCTTGTCGGTCTTGGTCCAGGCAATCTCGCTCACGTGGAGAAGGCCTTCCTTACCGGGCAGAATCTCGATGAAGGCGCCGAATTCCAGGATGCTCACCACCTTTCCGTGGTACACCTGACCGGCCTCGGGAACGGCGCAGATGCCCTTGATACGCTCCAGCGTGGCATCCATGGCAGCCTTGTCGGTGCCGAAGATGTCCACCACGCCCTTGGTGGTGCCGTCTCCGTTGTCCACCTCGTCGATGGTGATGGTGGTGCCGAATTCCTTCTGCATGCCCTGGATGGTTTCACCGCCCTTGCCGATAATGGCGCCGATGAACTCGGAAGCCACCTCAATCTGGACCATGCGGGGCACGAAGGGCTTGAAGTCCTCACGCGGCTCGGGGATGGTCTTGAGCATTTCGCCCATGATGTGGAGGCGTCCCTGACGGGCCTGCTCCAGGGCCTTTTCCAGCACTTCGTAGGACAGGCCGTCCACCTTGATGTCCATCTGGGTGGCGGTGATGCCGTCCTTGGTGCCGGTTACCTTGAAGTCCATGTCTCCGAGGTGGTCTTCGTCACCCAGGATATCGGTGAGGATGGCGTAGCGGTCGTTAGGGCGCTCGGCGTCGGTAATCAGGCCCATGGCCACACCGGCCACCGGCTTTTTAATCTTGACGCCGGCATCCATCAGGGCCAGGCAGCCGCCGCAGACGGAAGCCATGGAGGAGGAACCGTTGGATTCCAGGATATCGGAAACTACGCGGACGGCGTAGGGGAATTCGGGAGCCGTGGGAATCACGGGCTTGAGGGCGCGCATGGCCAGGTTGCCATGGCCGATTTCCCTGCGGCCGGTGCCTCTCTGGGGCTTGGCTTCACCGGTGGCGAAGGGAGGGAAGTTGTAGTGCAGGACAAACTGCTGGTCGTCCTGGATGAGCACTTCGTCCATCTCCTTCATATCCATCTTGGTGCCCAGGGTGACGGAAGCCAGGGACTGGGTTTCACCGCGGGTGAAGATGGCCGATCCGTGGGCGCAGGGGAGGTAATCCACCTCGCACCAGATGGGACGCACCTCGTTGGTGGCGCGGCCGTCCAGGCGCTTGCCCTCGTCCAGGACGAGGTTACGCATGGCCTCTTTCTCCACGTCGTGGTAGTAGCGGTCTATCATGGCACCCTTCAGCTCCAGGTCCTCCTCGGAGAACTGGGCCTTGAACTCGTCGCGGATGGCGTTGAAGCCGTCCTCGCGCTCGTGCTTGGGCTTGGCGCTCTTCGCCAGCTCGTAGCACTTGTTATAGCAGGCCTCGTGAACGGCGGTCTTCAAGGCCTCGTCTTCCTCGTCGTGAGGATAGTCGCGCTTGTTCACGTCCGTACCCAGCTCCTTCATGAGCTCCTTCTGTACGCGGCAGTGCTTCTTGATTTCTTCGTGGGCGAACTTGATGGCCTCCAGCATGTCGTGCTCGGAAACCTCGTTCATTTCGCCTTCCACCATCATGATATTCTCCTCGGTGGCGGCAACCATCAGGTCCAAATCGGCCCGCTTGTTGTCCTCGAAACCGGGGTTAATCACAAATTGACCATCGATGCGGGATACGCGCACCTCGCTCACGGGACCGCCGAAGGGAAGGTCGGAGGTGGCGAGGGCGGCCGATGCGGCCAGGCCGGCCAGGGCATCCGGCTGGATGTCTTTCTCTGCAGAGATAAGCATCACGTTCACAAATACTTCCAGGTGGAAGTCGGAGGGCCAGAGCGGACGGATGGGGCGGTCCACCAGGCGGGCGATGAGCACCTCATAGTCGGAGGGGCGGCTTTCGCGCTTGAGGAAACCTCCGGGGAAACGGCCAGCGGCGTAGTATTTCTCCCGGTAATCCACGGTGAGGGGCATGAAGTCCGTTCCCTCTTTCACCTCCGTGGCGCAGGTGACGGTGGCCAGCAGCATGGTGCCACCCATTTTCACAACGGCAGAACCGGCAGCCTGTTTGGCCAGTTTTCCGGTCTCGATCTCGATTACCCTTCCGTCGGGCAATTCAATGGTCTTTTTGATAATGTTCATTTTTTCTTCTGTTACGTCTTGCGTCTATCTATACGCTCCGGACCGTCCGGCAGCGCTTTTTTTCGAAAAAAGGGGCAGGATGCCTTGCATCCGTACCCCCGTTTGTTTCCTATCCTTGTGCTTATCGGCGGAGACCCAGCTCCTTAACGATAGCCCTGTATCTCTCGATGTCGATTCTCTGGAGGTAGTCCAGCAGCTGACGACGCTTACCGACCAGGCGGAGCAGGCTGCGGCGCGTTACCACGTCTTTCTTGTTCTGCTTCACATGCTCAGTGAGGTGAGCGATACGGTAGGAAAATAAAGCAACCTGACTCTCAGGGGAGCCGGTGTCCTTATTGGACTTCCCGTACTTCGCGAAAATCTCTTGCTTTTTCTCAGGCTGTAAATATTCTGCCATGATGCAATGAGTTTTAAGTTATAAAAATTTTAGCCCGCAAATGTACGCATTTATTTTCGAATTGCCAAATAAACCTTACCTTTGTAAGACAAAAACGAAAAATATGAAGATAGGCATTTGCAACGACCACGCCGGCGTGGAATATAAGTTCAAGCTGGTGAAGATGCTTCGCAGGCGCGGCATCGAAGTGGTGAACTTCGGGACGGACACTCCCGACAGTGTGGATTATCCGGATTTCGCCCACCGGCTGGCATCGGCCGTTGAAAGCGGTGAAGTGGAGCTGGGCATTGCCCTCTGCGGCACCGGCAACGGCATGGCCATGACGCTCAACAAGCACCGGGGCATCCGGGCCGGCCTGGCCTGGAACACCGCCATCGGCCGTCTGGTCGCGCAGCACAACAATGCCAACGTGCTGGTGCTGCCTGCCCGCTTTATCAGCTACCGCCTGGCAGCGGCCATCGTACGCGAATGGCTGGACACTCCCTTCGAAGGGGGCCGTCACCAGAAACGCATCGACAAGATTCCCTGCCGATGAGTTTCACGCGTGATATAGCGGACTATCCGGAAGGCATCGTGCTGGCCGTGGACAAGCCTTGGCGCTGGACATCGGCCGATGTTATCCGGAAGATTAAGTACGCCGCCATCCGGCACTTCGGGAAGAAGAACCTGAAGGTGGGCCATGCAGGCACGCTGGACCCGCTGGCAACGGGGGTGCTGCTGGTTTGCATCGGCAATGCCTGTAAACGGGCCCAGGAACTGCAGGACCACGACAAAGAGTACATTGCCCGCATCCGCTTTGGCGCCACCACCCCCTCCTATGACCTGGAGAAGGAGGTGGACCGCCGCTTCCCCTATGAGCACATATCGGCCGATGCCGTCCGCGCCGCCCTGCCCGCCTTTCTGGGGGAGCAGGAGCAGGTGGCGCCGCTTTTCAGCGCCAAGAGCGTGGACGGGGTCAGGGCCTACGAACTGGCCCGCAAACTCTATAAGGCCCGGTTATCCGGTACTTCGTCCGTCATTCCCGGCTCCGACCGGGAATCTCAGTTCGATGCCGCCGCCCTCCAGACCCTTCACCGCAGCCGGATTGTGATTTCCGAGCTGGAACTGCTGGACTTTATTCCTGCAGGATGTGACGGATATGGAGTCCGGGGGGACTCCGTTCCGCTTCGCTCCACTCCGGCCCCTCCCACTGGCTCCGCCAGCGGGCCCCTCCCCCTACCCTCGTCCGGGGGTGGACAAGCCCCCCGGACTCCATATCCGTCACCGTCTTCCCGTATAAACGTAGCGGATACATCGGCCCTGGGGCTGCCGAAGGCCGTTATCCGTATAGCCTGTTCCAAAGGCACCTATATCCGCGCCTTTGCCCGCGACCTGGGCGAGGCCCTGGGTTCCGGCGCCCACCTTTCCGGCCTTATCCGCTCCCGCAGCGGCGCCTATCGCATTGAAGACGCCCTCACCATGGACCAGGTCTTGGCCCTGCTGGCGTAGGTGTATTCTTGTAATCTTTTACTAATCAGCACTTTACGCAAATCAACCTGGGCTAGTTTTCCCAGGTTGATTTGCGTAATTTATTGTTGCTTAACGAGTTATAGAACTACACCTATTTCTTGGCCGCTGCCCGGGCTACCATCTCTCCAAACTGCTCCCGGTCCATTTTTCCGTCGAAGGAGATAAAAGAGACTTCGCCTTTTTCCTGTGACACCATCACGAAAGACGTTACGGTTTTTTCGTCCCCGATTGTGTACATCCGCATCGTCTCGCCGTCATCCTTGGCCTCCATGAGGAGTTCGAACTTGCCAGCCTTGATGTATTTGTTCACATCGTCCAGCAGGGCGGCGGCGTGCCGGGGATTCTCGGTGTCCAGAATGTAGAAACCCGTCATGGATTTGATGATGGAAGAGAAGTTGATGTCTTCGTCGCCCAACTCCACATCCGGAATCTTGCCTATCATGCGGAACATGGCCGGGGAGATATAGACGGCCTCCATGCCGGGCAGGTCGGAGTATTTGCTGTAGAGTTCGCGGCCTCCCTGGGCCAAGGCGGTGAGGCTGAGGGTGAGTAGCGCCAATATGGCATATAACTTTTTCATTTCCAATAATTTAATTTTTCTAATTGCATTTCTTTTTCAGAGACTGTCCTGGCTGTTTCGTGAATGGCTCCGGACATCTTGGAGAGGGCTTGTTCCACAGCGGCATAGGCCAATCGGGGGTCGTCAAACGTGTCTTTGGGCTCTTCGGGCCGATTCGCGCCCCACCAGCCCAGACCCAGCAGGATAGCGGCTGCGGCGGCGAGGCTCCAGCCTCGGGCGGCAGGCCTGCGAGGCAGGCGGACCTGCAAGTCAGCGGGAACGGGGATGCTTTCATCGGCCCCAATCTGCCGGAGGTCTTCCAGGCTCATTTTTTCTATTTCATGCAGGTCTTTCATAACAGTTGTTTGAGCTTTTTGCGGGCCAGGCTCACCTGAACCCTGATGTTGAGGCCGCTTAGGCCGGTTTCTTTCTGTATTTCCTCGTAGGACATGCCTTGCAGGACATGCAGTTTCAGGAGTTTTTGCTGGCCGGGGGGAAGCTGGTCCATGGCTTTTGTGAGGGCTCCGAGGTCTTCCCTCCGGCTCAGCTGTTCATCGGGCGGGTCACTGAGGGCCGGGCAGTCTGCCAAGTCTTCTGCGGGCCTCCGCTTACGGATGCGGTCTATGCACAGGTTTTTGAGCATCAGGGCTCCGTAGGCGGAGGGTTCCCGGATCAACTCCAAACTGTCCCGAAGATTCCAGAGCTTCAGATACAGATCCTGGACGGCGTCCTTAGCATCGGCCTCGCTTTCCAGCATGTAGAATGCCATGCGGTAAAAGCGGTCCTGCAGGGGGAGCCAGACAGTATGAAACTGATTCCGTTCCACTATTTGAGCTCCTTGAAATCACTCAGCTGGCTCCAGTCTATGCTGCCCTTCACAAAAATGAGGTCTCCGTCATGGCAGTGAAGGACGCAGTCTTTCAATCGGCCGCCGTCTTCCACACCGTAAATCCTGACCGTCTCGTCGTCATCCTTTGCCTCCATGAGCAGTTCCATCCCCTCCAGGATTTTCTCCACTTTCTGGTTGAACTGGGCCTTGACGGAAGCACTGGCATCCTCATAATCTACGATGACCAGTTTCTTGACGCCGGAAAATGATTTCAGGGCTGCCTTGTCTTCGTCATCCAAGTCTCCGGACAAGTGAGCGGCGCCTTTGAGGAGTTTCATCCCCACCGGGCCGATACTTACCACATCAAAGCCAACCTGTCCTTTGTACTGCCGGACCAGATGGCTTATTCTGGCCGGATTCCCCGCCTGCATATCCATGCCGGCCGTAAGGGCGATAATAAGTGCGATAATTACTTTTTTCATTTCGGTCTACCAAGCGCTTGCATAGATAAGACGGAGCACGGCCCCAAATGTTAAACGAAGGTAGGGAAAAATTTTATGTTGCACAAGAAGTCGCTTAGATTCAATGCTCTAAGCAGTTCAACCTGGGCCGATTCGCTGATGTTGAAACTGATAAACATCAATGAACCAGTCGATTATCATGCAACATCATTGAAATTATATTTTATCAGGTAATCATGAGATATGCCCGGGATTTGTAGGATGCCGGGTATGAAAAGAGCGTTTCAAAAAGGAATCATCATCCACTGCTACCAGCGCAGTGCCGGCGGCGGTTTACTGTTTTACAGTTACAGTGACTATCTGGTATGGTTCAGTATTGTCTGCCTGGCCGCCCGCAGGCATCGGATTACACTTCTTGCCGTCTGTCCCATGCCGGACCATATTCACCTGTCCGTTACCGCGCTGTCATGCGGGGATTTATCTGCTTTTATGCGGGACATCAACCGGGAATATGCCGTCCAGTTCCGCTCCGTCTGTAAAATCTCCGGGCCGATATTCAGCAGCCCCTTCGGAAGTGCGGTCAAATATGGCACCAAGAAAGGGAGGACCAATCTGGTTTATGTCTGGAACAACCCGGTGGAGCGACAGCTGGTTGCCCGTGCAGAAGAATACCGCTGGAACTTTCTTGCCTACGGAGCCACCGGCCATCCTTTCTCGGATAAGCTTGTTATCAGGAGGGCCAGAAAGGCAGTGCAAGAAGTTGCAAGGGAAATCAAAGGTCAATTCGAGGCTGGCCGATGTCTGAATCACGCCCAGCTAAAGCGCATTTTTGCACGCTTATCGGCATCTGAGTCCCAGCAAATCACAGACTTATCCATTGTTACCTATAACACAATAGACTATGCCGAAGCCGTAAAGTATTTTGACACTTATCATAATTTACTCATGGTCGTGCATGCCAATACGGGAAGCGAATACGATTTGAATGAGGTGTTTATCGGCAAATCGGACAGGCATTATCAACAGATGGCGGCAATCATCATGCGGGAAGTGCAGCCACAGGATATTCACGACATCCTCTCCTGGCCAATAGACCAAAAGTTTGAACTCTTTCAGCTTCTTCGGCGCCGGACCAACGCTCCTGGCATCCAAATCGCTAAGTTTCTGCACCTCCCGATGAGATTTGGGCCGACAGACATATAAAAGGCATCGGCCCGTAGTTCTATAACTCACTAAGAAACAATAAATTAAGTATTTCAACCTGGGTCGATTCGCCTAGGTTGATTTGTGTAAAGTGCTGATTTTGAAAATGTTCCTGTACTACGGCAGAAAGGACCGTTGCAATTCTGCACGGAATCCGCTAAATTTGCAAACTTAAAGCTTTAGCCATGGAAAGAAGAACACGTGTAAGATTTGCTCCGTCACCCACCGGACCGCTTCACATGGGCGGTGTACGTACGGCCCTGTATAATTACCTCTATGCCAAGCAGAAGGGAGGAGACTTCATCATCCGTATCGAAGACACGGACTCCCACCGCTTTGTGCCCGGCGCAGAGCAGTACATCATCGAGGCCCTGAACTGGTGCGGCATCATCCCGGACGAGGGTGTGGACGGGAACGGAAAAGTGGTGGAGGAAGCATCGGCCAAGCATCCGCATGCCCCGTACCGCCAGAGCCAGCGCCGTCCCATCTACCGCCAGTATGCGGAGCAGCTGGTGGCCGCCGGCTGGGCCTATTACGCGTTTGATTCGGCAGATGAACTTGCTCAAAAGCGCACTACCGCCGAGGCCGCCGGACAGACGTTCATGTACAACGCCGCTTCCCGCACGGGCCTGCGCAACTCCCTCACTCTTCCTCAGGAGGAAGTGAAAAGGCTTCTGGAAAGCACCACGGACTGGACCATCCGCTTCAAGATGCCCGTGAACCGCGTGGTCAAGATGGACGACCTCATCCGCGGTCACGTGGAAGTGAATACGGACACCTTGGACGACAAAGTGCTCTGGAAAAGGGCCGATGAACTGCCTACCTACCACCTGGCCAACATTGTGGACGACCACCTGATGGAAATCACGGAGGTCATCCGCGGTGAGGAGTGGCTGCCCTCGCTCCCGCTCCATTACCTGCTGTACGAGGCCTTTGGCTGGCAGGACACCATGCCGCGTTTTGCGCACCTGTCCCTGCTTCTGAAGCCCGTGGGCAACGGCAAGCTTTCCAAGCGCGACGGTGACAAACTGGGCTTCCCGGTGTTCCCCCTGGCCTGGAAAAACCCCGAGACCGGAGAAGTGTCCCGCGGCTACCGGGAGGACGGCTATTTCCCCGAGGCCTTCGTGAACCTGCTGGCCATGCTGGGCTGGAACCCCGGTGACGAGCGTGAAATGTTTACCCTGCCGGAGCTGGTGCAGGCCTTCTCCTTGGACAAGGTGCAGAAAGCCGGCGCCAAGTTCAACCCGGACAAGGCCAAATGGTACAACAAAGAATATCTCCGCCTCAAATCTACCCGGGAACTCACGGAACTCTTCATCCCCGTTTTGGAGGGCCATGGCATGCATGTGGTGGACTGCCCCTGCAACGCCCTCACCGCCGGTGCCCGTTTCGAAGGCTTCGGGGCCGATTTCGCCAACCACATCTTCACGCGCGAGTACGTGGAGGCCGTGGTGGAACTGGTGAAGGAACGCGCCACCTTCGTGGCCGATATGTGGGAGAGCGCCCAGGCCTTGTTTGAGGCGCCTGCAGAGTATCTCCAGAAGGATGTGGACAAGTTCTGGAAGGAAGACCACTACGAGAATTGCTTCGAGGTGTGCCAGTACATCAGCGGGGCCGAGTTCGGCTTTGACGACCTGGACGTGTACCGCGGCCCCATGACGGCCGATGCCCTGGAGCCGGTCATCGTGGACTATATCAAGAAGAACGAGTTCCCCATGGGCAAGGTGATGAACAGCCTGCGCCTGGCCCTGACGGGTTCCGCCTCCGGCCTGGGCATCGCCGCCATCCTGAGCTTTATCGGCCGGAAGGAATTTGCCCGCCGCATGGGCTCCGCGGCCGAGCGCCTGGGAAGGAAATAAGTCCCGGAACATAAATGAAATCAACCCATGCATCCCTGCGTGGGTTGATTTCTGTTTAGTGTATATTATCAAAACCTTCCCGCGATAACGGGATAGAGGACTTGTCAGTGCCTGCGGCGGATGGCCGGGGTGTTCTCCAGCTCCGCCTTCTTCTGACCGGTTTCCACGCACAGGACGGGCTTGCGGTCAGACGCAAAGTCGAAGTGCTTGGCATTGTCGGAGTTGTTGTAGCCTATCTTGATGGTCTCGGCACCGGCGGGGATGGATACCTCTCCCTGGTGCTGGGGCTGCTCCCACTGGAAGTCTTCGTCGATGATGACCAGGTTCCCCAGGTCTTTGTTGAGGCCCAGGCCGCCCAGGTCCATGTCGAAGCCCGTCACAATGGCCGTGATGCGCACCTTGTCTCCGAATTCCGGGTCGTTGTCCCAGATGATGCCTTTCTTGAAATGGTTGGCGTCGCCGGTGTATTCCGTAATCATGTCGTCTATCCGTTCCAGGTCGCTCATCTTGGCACCGCGCTCGTTGTTTCCGGTGGTGATGTTTATCAGGACGTTCTTGGCGGTCTTGAGGTCGAAGTCGTTCAGGAGCGGGCTTTCGAAGGCGCCCTTCACGGCTATCTCCAGGCGGTCGTTGCCCGTGCCTTCGCCGCTGCCCATCAGGGCCATGCCGGAATTGCGCATCATCTTGCACACATCCTGGAAGTCCACGTTGATGTAGCCGGGTTTGGTAATCACCTCGATAATGCCCTTGACGGCGGTGGCCAGCACCTCATCGGCCTTGGGGAAGGCTTCCTGGATGAGGGTGTCGCCGAAGAACTGGTACAGCTTCTCGTTGTTGATTATCAGGAGGCTGTCCACGTTCTTTTCCAGTTCATGGATGCCGTCAACCGCCTTGGACTGGCTTTCGTTGCCTTCGTTCTTGAAGGGGATGGTGACCACGGCCACCGTGAGGATGCCGCGGTCCTTGGCCATTTTGGCAATGACGGGGGAGGCTCCCGTTCCGGTGCCGCCGCCCATGCCGGCGGTGAGGAAGAGCATCTTGGTGCCGCAGTCCAGCACCTTGCGGGCAATCTCGTCCTGGCTTTCTATGGCTGCGTTGCGGCCCGCGGTGGGGTCCGTGCCGGCTCCCAGGCCGTTCTGCCCCATCTGAATCTTCACGGGTACCTCACTTATCTGGAGGGCCTGCGCGTCGGTGTTGCACACGATAAAGCTGCAGCCCTGGATATTCTGGCGGTACATGTAGTTGACGGCGTTGCAGCCTCCGCCGCCTACGCCGATCACTTTGATAATGGCATTCTCGTCGTTCCAGTCGGTAGGAACAATGGGCTTGTTGTAATCGATACTCATAACTGGTTCTCCTCCATGTTTTCGTTTTCTTCCCGGTTGGCGTCGTCATAAAACTTAAGCGCGCCGTGCTTCATGCTGTCCTTCATCTTTTTCCAGGCAACGCTCATGAAACTCGGGTTCTTAACCTTTACGGTGCGGCTCTTTTTTTCCTTCTTCACGGCTTCGCCAAATTCTTCAGGAGAAATCAGTTCGCCGGTCTCGCCGCTTTCCATCTCTTCGTCGGTGATACTGTTGGCAAGGGGTGTCTCGTCTGTCACCTCCAGGTCCACCAGCTCTTCTTCCGGAACTTCTTCCTCTTTTTGGGGCAGGCTCACGCAGTCCGGCAGCCGGTCGTCCTTGGCCGCCAGCACCATGCCCAGGGCCGATGTGGCCGCAGTGGAATAGACGCCGCTCCCCATAGGGGCGGAGAACATGAAGCGCGGATAGCCCTTGCGGACCTCGTAGCCCGACATCTCCTTGAAGAGGGTGACAAAGTTGACCAGCTCCGCCCCGCCGCCCGTCAGCACGATTCCGCCGCGCAGGTTGTTCTGCAGGTCGCTTTGCTGGATATAGTAGAGAACCGCTTCCACGATTTCCCGGCAGCGGCAGTCGATGATTTCGGAAATATAGCGTACCGGAACCTCCTTGTAGGGGTCTGTGGTGCGAAGTTGCAGGACTTTCTCGCTCAGGGTGGCCAGTTTGCCGGGCATGCAGGCGCCAAAGCGCTTCTTGATTTTCTCGGCCAGGTCTTCGGAGATGGAGCATTCCGTACGGATGTCTCCGGTCACCACCTTGCCGCCGAAGGGGATGGAGGCGTAGTAACGCATGATGCCGCCGTGGTAAATGGCAACGGACGTTACGCCCGCACCCACATCTACCAGGGCCACGCCGCCGGAGCGCTCCTCGTCCGTGAGGACGGTGCGTGCCACCACTTCCGGCAGGAAGTATTTCTTGGCAATCGCAATGCCCAGCTGGTTAAAGATTTTGTCCAAGGCCGTGGTGGCTGTCCTGCTTCCTACAAACACCTTGAAGTTGCCCTCCAGGCTGGAAGAAAGCGTGCCCACCACGTCGTCTTCCACCAGCTGGATGTCATTGTCGATGGAAAAGGACTGGGCCACGGCCCCGTAGATAATCTGCTTCTCGGGATTGTCCAGGGGATAGGTCTCCAGGGCGATGGACTTGAGGGTGGCCACTTCCTCGGAGGTGATGTACTCGTCCGGAGTGGAGCGCTCCACCCGGGCCGATGCACTCACCTGGTCCACCTCGCTCCGCGGCATGCCCACCACCACCTGCAGAATCTTAATCATGAGTTCCTTCTCGGCCTCCTGCACAGCCTCCTTGAGTTTCTGGGAGGCCTTCATGGGATTGGCAATCATGCTGGAACGGATGCCGTCGGAGGGCGTTTCCCTGTAATACACAATCTGGACGTCGTCTCCCGTCACTCGCGCTACGCAGATGCCGAATTTGGAACTGCCCAAATCAATGGCGGCAATGTATTTTTCTTCCATATCTCTTTGTTTTATCTTTTGCAAACCACTTGTTTCCGGTATCTCAGGTCCACCGTCTTGTAATAGCCGGGCTCCTTGGACGGAACCACGCTGCGGTAGTAGGCCGTGAGCAGCCGGAATTTTTCTTCTATCCTCACGGGAGGGCCGAAGAGGAATTCTTCCTTTCCTTCCAGCGGATACAGCCGTACCCCGCCGTCGGCCTGGATGCGAATCCGCTCGATATCCTGCTCCCAGACGGTCCCTTTCATATAAAGCACCATGCCGATGATGCGCTTGAGCCAGAGGGACTGGCTCTCGTCCTGCAGGAAGCCTTTGTAGCCTCTCTCCAGCTTGAAGGGAAGCGTCCCGCTCACCACCGGCACGTCCACGCTGCCGCGGGACTGAAGCGGGAAGAGGTAGCCCGTGGCGTCGGCGTAGCAGGCGTTCTGCCCGTTGTCCAGTCTCAGGACAGGCTGCCGCTGGCACAGCTGCACGTGCAGCACCCCGTCGTCCGTAATCCAGGCCTCGCAGTCCCTTACGGCGCTGTGGGCAGAGACAATCTTCTCTATCCGCTGCAGGTCCACGCTGTCAAGCGGCAGGCCGGCATAGGCGCCGTATTCTTTCTCCAGCCAGTCCTGCACATCGGCCTTGGCCACGAAGCGGCGCTCCAGGGAATCCACCACCGTCACCTGCAGCTTGCCCTTTCCCTGACAGGTACGCGCGGCCAGCTCCCGATGGGCCATCCGGGTGGAAAAGAGCCAGACAGCGCCGCAGGAGAGCACGACGAGAACGAGCAAAATATGACGATAGACGGGTTTCATTTCATGAAAAATTAATTGTCCGACGTTACCCCCTCCCGAAACCCCTCCCCTCGGGGGAGGGACTTTAGACGTTTCTTCAATAATTCAGTAATGGGTTCGATATAACGGTCTATGTTGCCGGCCCCGAAGGTGGCCAGCACGTCAAGGGGCTCATCGGCCAGGTAGTCCATCAGTTCCTCCTTTTTCAGGAGCACCTTCTGCGGGGCGGTCACGTCCTTGAAAATCATCTCGGCGCTTACTCCGGGGATGGGCTCCTCGCGGGCAGGGTAAATGTCCAGGAGGATGAGCTTGTCCACGGCCGACAGGGCCCTTGCAAAGTCGGGGGCGAAGTCCCGGGTGCGGGTGTACAGGTGCGGCTGGAAGATGGCCGTGAGCTTGCGGCCGGGGAAAATCTCGCGCATGGAGGCGATGGCGCTGGCCAGCTCCGTGGGATGGTGCGCGTAATCGTCGATATAGGAGAGCTGCGGGGTGTTCAGATGCACTT
>CADBHY010000014.1:0-19754 GCA_902794615.1 uncultured Bacteroidia bacterium | reverse complement strand
AGGCGCCTTTTTACGCCTTCGAAACTGCCGATGGCGGCCTTCACCTTCTCCGGCTCAATGCCATAGCTGAGGGCGATGGCCGCGGCGGCGATGCTGTTCTCCGCATTCACCCAGCCGGGCGCTCCCACGCGGATGTCCCTGAGGATGCCGCCGGGGTAGTGCAGGTCATAGTGGAAATGGCCCCGCGCATCGGCCTTGGGGCCGATGGCATAAAAATCGGCCTCGGGGTCCGTATAATGGTAGGTACAGACCTTCGCTTTCGTGTGGCTTTGGTCCACCGGGGCGCCTTTTTTGACGATGAGGGTGCCGCTCACCTGGGCGGCGAAGGCGCGGAAGGCCTCCACCACATGGGCGTAGTCTCCGTAAATGTCCAGGTGGTCCGCCTCCACCGAGGTAATGACGGCTATCTCCGGGTAGAGCTGGAGGAAGGAACGGTCAAATTCATCGGCCTCCACCACCACCGTGGCGTTTTCGGACATGAGCAGGTTGGTGCCGTAGTTCCGGGAAATGCCTCCGAGGAAGGCGCTGCAGCCCTCGCCGCATTCCGTGAGGATGTGTGCCGTCAGGGTGGAGGTGGTGGTTTTGCCGTGGGTGCCGGCTACGGCCAGGCAGCGCTGTCCCCGGGTAATCTCTCCCAGGGTGCGGGAGCGCTTGAGCACCCGGTAGCCTCCGTCCATGACTTTCCGCAGCTCGCCCAGGTCGGAAGGGATGGCGGGGGTATAAACCACCCGTGTTTCCTGCACGTCGGCGGGAACCAGCTCCGGACGGTCTTCATAGTGGACAGGGATGCCCTCGGCCTCCAGGCGGGCCGTGAGCTCGGAGGGGGTGCGGTCGTAACCGGCCACCTCATAACCCTTGAACTTGAAGTAACGGGCAATGGCGCTCATGCCGATGCCTCCGATTCCTATGAAATATACGTTTTTCATACCAACTTGTAAATTTCGTCGCAGATGACCTGCGCGGCGTCTGTGAGCGCCATGGCGCGGGCATTGTTGCGCAGTTTTTCCCGGCGCTCCGGGCTGTTGAGCAGGGCGATGGCCG
The DNA here is from genome assembly GCA_902794615.1 of uncultured Bacteroidia bacterium. Classification (GTDB taxonomy): domain Bacteria; phylum Bacteroidota; class Bacteroidia; order Bacteroidales; family UBA932; genus Cryptobacteroides. The sequence goes on along the minus strand of CADBHY010000014.1, from coordinate 18,713 downwards.
TGGGCAGGAGCTCGTCTATGGCCTCGTTGTCTTTCACCAGCATGGCGGCCTCTTTCCTTACCAGGGCCATGGCATTGTGCGTCTGGTGGTCTTCGGCCACGTTGGGGGAGGGCACGAACACGGTGGCCTTTCCCATGGCGCAGAGCTCGGAAACCGTGCTGGCGCCGCTGCGGGACACCACCACATCGGCCGCGGCATAGGCCAGGTCCATCCGGCCGATAAAGTCATAGTGCCGGATTCCCTTAAGCCCCGGATGTGCTTCCATGAAGGCGTCGATGTCTTTCTTGTAGTATTTTCCGCACTGCCAAATCAGCTCCACCTCTTCTCCTTCGGGGCAGCCGTCCTGAATCCAGTGCTGCACGGCGCGGTTGAGGGTGCCGCTGCCCAGGCTTCCGCCCACAATCAGCAGATGCTTCCTCCCGGGGGTGAGCCCGAAGTAAGAGAGGGCCTGAGCCTTCTGCTCTTCGGTGGCCGGGCGGGACAGGACCTCGCGGATGGGGTTGCCGCTCATCACCAGTTTCTCCTTGGGGAAGAACTTCTCCATGCCCTCGTAGGCCACGCAGATGCTCTGCACGCGGCTGCCCAGCAGTTTGTTGGTGAGCCCCGCAAAGCCGTTCTGCTCCTGAATCACGGCGGGAATCTTCATGCCGGTGGCCGCCCACAGCAGGGGAGCGCTGGCATAGCCGCCCACGCCCACCACCACGTCGGGGCCGAAGTCCTCCACAATCTTCCGGGCCTGGAGCACGCTGCCCGCCACGCGGAAGGGAACGCTGAGATTGTTCAGCAGATGCTTCATGCTCAGCTGGCGCTGGAAGCCCACGATGGGCAGGCCGACGATGTCGTATCCCTCGGCCGGAACCTTTTCCATTTCCATCTTCCCCTCGGCTCCCACAAAGAGAATCCGGTTGTCGGGGTTCAACTGCCTGAGTTTGTTTGCGATGGATACGGCCGGGAAGATATGGCCTCCCGTGCCGCCGCCGCTGATGATGACGCTGATAGCTTTGTATTCCATTATCGGGTACTGTCTTGGGTCCAACTGTTTTCGGCCTCGGCCCTTAGCTGGGCCTGTTTGCGGGCCATGTTCTCCGCGGCGTCCTTGGAGATGCTCACCAGGATGCCGAACACCACGCTGAACACCAGGAACGCATTGCTTCCGTGGCTTACCAGCGGGAGTGTCTGCCCCGTCTGGGGCACCAAGGGCATGTGTACGTTCACGCACATGTGCATGAAGGCCTGCCCGGTGACCAGGATGATGAGTCCGGCCACGATAATCTTGTCATAGTAATTGTCGCACATCCTCGCCACCAGGGTTCCTCGGGCGAAGAGGCTGAAGTAAAGCATGATGAGGATGACGGCTCCCCACAGGCCCGTTTCTTCCACAATGAAGCTGAACATATAGTCTCCGAAGATGACGGGCACCTGGTATTTCTGGGTGCTGTTGCCGATTCCCTTGCCCAGCGGGCCGCCTTCCTTGATGGCCAGCAGGGCGCCGACAGGCTGGTCCAGCTTGCCGCGGGCCTTCAGCCACTCGGGCGACTCGCGCTTGCTCTTGAGCAGAATCTGCATGGTGGCCTCGTCGTCCTGGGTGATTCGGCCTATCGCCGTACCAAAACGGCTCCCTTCCAGCCATCCGGCCTTGTAGGAGGCATAGAGGCCGCCCACCGCCAGGGCGATGAACAGGCCGAAAATGCCGATGTCCTTCACGTCCAGCCCCCCGATGAGCACCATCAGCACCATGATAATGCCCATGAAAAGGGCCGAAGAGTTGGAGCCCATCATCACCATCAGGCAGACGATGGCGATGGGGGCGTAGATGTATGTCACCTTCTGCCAGCCGTCCTTCTCCAGGAAGGCGAGACGCGGGAAGCGCTCTGCCAGGCGGGGGCCCCAGACAAAGCCGTGTTCCTTGAACGTATCCAGCGCCCATCCCACGTACATGACCATGAACAATTTGATGTACTCGTAGATATGGAGCTGGAAGCCGCGTATCAGCAGGATACGGCGGGCGCCGTTGATTTCTCCGGCCCGCACGAAGCCCAGGTTCAGGTTCAGCACCAGGATAAGCAGGAGCGCGAAACTGACCGCGAAGCCCCATTGGGACAGGGAGCGGAACCAGCTCTGCCGCCCGAAGAAGTACAAGGCCAGGATGACGCCGAAACCTACGGCCACCACCTTGAGCTGGCTCACCATGATGGACACACGGTCTATGCCGTGGTCCTCGTTCACCAGGCGCGGGGTGGAGGAGAAGACGGACACCACGGAGATGAGCATGAGGAACAGGGCAATCAGGAAGATGACCTTGTCTCCGGTGAAGCGGTCCATCAATTGGGCCAGGTAGCCCAGGAAATTGGTATGGGTTTTCTCCTCCTGCATGGCGCCTTACAGTTTGCGGACGGCGGCCTTGAACTGCTCGCCGCGGTCCTCATAGTTTTTGAACAGGTCAAAGCTGGCGCAGCAGGGGCTCAAGAGCACCACGTCGCCGGAAACGGCCAGTTCGGATGCTTTCTTTACCGCCTCGTCCGCGCTCTGGGTATCGGCAATGACGGGGACCAGCTTCTCGAAGGCAGCGTGAATCTTGCTGTTGTCTTTGCCCAGGCAGACGATTGCCTTCACTTTCTCCTTCACCAGCTCATCCAGCACGCTGTAGTCGTTGCCCTTGTCGGTGCCGCCCACAATCCACACCACGGGCCGGTTCTGGCACTCCAGGGCATACCAGGCGCTGTCCACGTTGGTGGCCTTGGAGTCGTTGATATACAGCACGTCCTTGATGCTCACCACAGGCTCCAGACGGTGCTCGATGGGCTGGAAGGTCTTCAGCGAGTGGCGGATGACTTCGTTCCCGATGCCGGCGGCCTTGGCGGCCAGGGCCGCGGCCATGGAGTTGTAGATGTTGTGCTTGCCGCCCAGGGCCAGTTCTTGGAGGAAGATGTCGGTCTCCTCCTTCTCGTAGCGCAGCACCATCTTGCCGTCTCTGAGGAAGGCACCCTGCGGCACCTCCTTCTGCTGGGAGAAGGGCAGCATCTTGCAGCGCAGCACAATGCTGTTCAGGTGGCCGATGGTGATGGCGTCGTCGGAGTCGAAGATGAAGCAGTCGTCCTGCGTGAGGTTGCGGGTAATGTTGAACTTGGCGGCCACGTAGTTTTCCATTTTGTGGTCGTAGCGGTCCAGATGGTCCGGGGTAATGTTGGTGATGATGGCAATGTCCGGACGGAAATCATAAATGTCGTCCAGCTGGAAACTGCTGATTTCCAGTACATAATAATCAAAGTGCTCGGTAGCCACCTGATAGGCGTAGCTTTTGCCGATATTGCCGCCCAGTCCTACGTTGAGTCCTGCGTTTTTCAGGAGGTAATAAATGAGGGAGGTGGTGGTGGTTTTTCCGTTGGAGCCGGTGATGCAGATTTTCTTCGCGGAGTCGTAGCGGCTGGCGAATTCTATCTCTGACACAATCCGGATGCCGTTTTCGCGGATTTTCCGTACCATCGGAACGGTGCCCGGGATGCCGGGGCTCTTGACCACCTCATCGGCATTCAGGATTTTTTCTTCCGTATGCTGCCCTTCCTCGAAGGGAATGTCCCATTTTCTCAGGGTTTGGGCATACTCTTCCTTGATTTGTCCCTTGTCGCTCAGGAACACGTCGAAGCCCTTCACTTTGGCCAGGACCGCTGCGCCTACTCCGCTTTCGGCGCCGCCCAATACAACAATTCTTGACATATTTATACCTTTTACCTTTGATTCAACATTTTCTCTTTTTCGCACAGGCCTGCCCTGCGCATATATACGTTTATCTGATCTTAAGTAATGCTAACGTGCTTACTGCCAGCATCAGACCTACAATCCAGAAACGGACGGTAATCTTTGCCTCATGCTGCGGAGGAACCGGTTTGGGGAAGATGACCGGGCCTTCCGGAGCCTTTTTATCCTGATAATGGTGGTGCAGGGGAGCCATGCTCCAGATGCGGTGTCCCACCCCCGTTTTCTTCTTGGTGTAACGGAAATAGAAGCGCTGGGCCATGACGGAGACGCTTTCTGCGAAGAAGATGCCGCACAGCAGGGGAATGAGCAGCTCCTTGCGCATGAGCACGGCGCTTACGCCGATGATGCCGCCGATGGTGAGGCTTCCCGTGTCTCCCATGAACACCTGGGCCGGGAAGGAATTGTACCAGAGGAAGCCCACCAGGGCACCCACGAAGGCGCTCATGAAGATGGCAATTTCTCCGGAGCCCGGTATATACATGATATTGAGGTAGTTGGAGTTAATCAGGTTGCCTCCCAGCCAGGCCAGCACGCCCAGCACCACGCCCACTACGGCCGATGTCCCCGCCGCCAGGCCGTCCAGGCCGTCGGTGAGGTTGGTGCCATTGGAGCAGGCGGTAATCACAATCACAATCATGAGCACGTAGATGGCCCATTTGGCATACCAGCCCCAGGTTCCCTTCACGGGGGAGAGCCAGCGGTAGTCGAACTCGTGGTTCTTCACGAAGGGGAGGGTGGTCTTGGTGCTCTTCACCACGTCTTCCTCTACATATCGGCCGCTTGTGACGGTGGCCTCCGTCTCTAAGGTACGCTCAACGCTCTCTTTCACTTCCACCTTTTCACGCACCACGATATTCGGGCTCATCCAGACCGTGAGGCCCACCACGAAACCCAGCAGGACCTGTCCCGCCAGTTTCCCCTTCTCCGACATGCCTTCCTTGCGGTGCTTGAACACCTTGATATAGTCGTCGGTGAAGCCCAGGGCGCCGCACCAGAGGGTGCTCACGATGAGCAGGATGATGTAGATATTGCTGAGGTCGCAGAAGAGCAGCACGCCGCTCAGAATGGACAGGATGATGATGATGCCGCCCATGGTGGGGGTGCCCTTCTTCTGAATCTGGCCATCCAGGCCCAGGTCCCTTACGGTCTCCCCAATTTGTTTGGAGCGCAGCCAGTCAATGATTTTGTTGCCGGCAAACAGCGCCATCAGCACGGCGGTAACGGCCGACAGCATGGCCCGGAAGCTCAGGTAATTCATCAGGCCCATGCCGGGGAAGTCGTATCCGGCGCTCTCCAGGTATTGAAACAGGTGGTAAATCATTACAGCATCAGTTTGAAGGTTTCGTTTACGATTTCCTTTTCGGAGAAATGCGTCTTTTCATGGCCGATAATCTGGTAGTCCTCGTGTCCCTTTCCGGCCAGCAGGATGACGGCTCCTTCCGGAGCGGTGAGGATGGCGGTGCGGATGGCCTCGGCCCGGTTGGTGATGGTGAGGGTTTTGGCCAGGTCCTGGGCTTGGAGGCCGGAGCGGATATCGGCGATAATGGCCTCGGGGTCTTCCGTGCGGGGGTTGTCGGAGGTAATCACCACGCGGTCGGAGTGGGCGCAGGCAATCCGGGCCATTTCCGGACGCTTGGTCTTGTCCCGGTCTCCGCCGCAGCCGAACAGGCAGATGAGCTGGCGTTCGGAGGCAAGGCCTTTCAGGCAGCTGAGAACATTTTCCAGGGCGTCGGGCGTGTGGGCGTAGTCCAGCACTACGGTGATGCCCTTGGGGCCCCGGATGTTCTCCAGGCGGCCCGGGGCGCTTTCCAGGCGGGAGAGGGCCAGGAGCACCTGTTCCTTGTCGGCCCCCAGGCAGACGGCGGCACTGTAGATGGCCAGGAGGTTGTAGGCGTTGTGGATGCCAATCAAGCGCACCCAGGTTTCCGTTCCGTCTATCTTGAGCTGCATGCCGTCCACGTCCTGCTCCATCACGCGGGCGGTGTGGTCGGCCAGGCCTTTGACGGAGTAGGTGACCGTGCGGGCCTTGGTGTTCTGCACCATCACGGGGCCGTTTTTGTCGTCCGTATTGATGAGGGCTACGGCTTGGGCCGGCAGCATGTCAAAGAAGCGCTTCTTGCAGCGCAGGTACTCCGCAAAGGTCTTGTGGTAGTCCAGGTGGTCGTGCGTGAGATTGGAGAAGATGCCCATGGCAAATTCCAGTCCCGTGATGCGCTCCTGCTCCACGCCGATGGAACTCACCTCCATGAAGCAGTAGGTGCAGCCTTTTTCCACCATGCGGGCCATCAGCCGGTTCAGGGTAACGGGGTCCACGGTGGTGTTGTCGGTCTCGTAACGCTCGTCTCCCACGTAGTTGGCGATGGTAGAGAGCAGGCCGCAAGAATAGCCCAGGCTTTGGAACAGGCGGTACAGCAGGGTTACGGTGGTGGTTTTTCCGTTGGTGCCGGTGATGCCCACCAGGGTGAGCTTGCCGGAGGGGTGTCCGTAGAACTCATCGGCCGCCAAGGCCAGGGCCCTGCGCGAATTTTCCACTACTTCCACTTCCACGCCACGGGTGTCCACACCTGCGGGAACATGCTCGCAGATGATTCCCTTGGCGCCCTTTTCGATAGCGCCGGCTATGTAGTCATGGCCGTCGGTGCTGTAGCCTTTCACGGCCACGAACAAGGCTCCGGGAATCACCTTCCTGGAATCGGCCGTCAACAGTGTATAATCTTTACAGTTCATTTTTTCTTGTTCATTTGCGGAACCGGGTCGGTGGGGTGAATCTCACGCCGGAAATCCGGGTCCAGGGCATAGAGCTGGTCCACGATGTCCCGCACGGCCAGGGCCGGCATGGTTCCGCCGTAGAAGCTCTGTGCGGAAAGGTAAGAGTACACCGTAACCAGGATGGTGTACTTGGGGTCATCGGCCGGGAAGAAGCCCACGAAGGTTCCCTGGTTCTTCTTGCGGCCATAGGCGTCCTGGTATTTGCCGTCGGGCAGCACGATGCGGGCGGTGCCCGTTTTGCCGGCCACGGTGAGCCTGGCTCCCTTCAAGCGGGCGCCCGTACCGCTGTTCACCACGGCTTTGAGGGCGCGCGTCACGGTATCGGCGGTGGCGGGGGAGCAGATGCTTTCGTTCAGGGCCGACGGGCCGAACCTGCGCAGCACCTTTCCGTCCTTCTCGATGCTCTCCACCAGGTAGGGCTTCATCATGCGGCCGTGGTTGGCTATTCCGTTGTAGAAAGTCACCACATGCAGCGGCGTCACGCTGAGCCCGTATCCGTAGGCCACCGTTCCCAGGGTGCTGTTGGACCAGCCGGGGGTGCCCGGACGGACCACGCTGGGGGTGCGCAGCCCTTCGATGTCAAAGTCGAAGGCCTCTCCCAGGCGGTAGGAGTACAGGTGGTCGAAGAGCTCCTGGGGGTTCTTTCCGTAATAGGTCTCGGCCAGCTGCGCAAACACGTAGTTGGAGGAAATCTCGAAGCCGTGCATCACACTGATGTCCCGTCGGCCGGTCTTGCGCTGGTAGTCGCTGATGTGGTCGTCGTGCGGGTATTCGGAGGCCCTGCCGGGATGGCGCCAGTTGGGCACCCAGCCGTTGTTGGTGGGAAGCGTCTGGTCCAGGCGTTTCACGTGTCCGTCCTCCACCAGGGACAGCAGGGTGGCGGTTTTCATCACCGAGCCCTGTTCGCCCCGCTCGGAGAGCACCAGGTTCTCGCGCTCCGAGAGGCCGGAGGAAGGCGTTTCGCGGGAGAGGTTCACCATGGCGCGGATGGCCCCCGTCTTGGTTTCCATGATGACGCAGATGCCGGCCCGCACGTCCGGATTTTCCCGAATCTGGGCGCGGAGGGCCTTGTCGGCCATGTCTTGGAAATCCACGTTGAGGGTGGTTCGTACATCGTTTCCGTCCTGGACGGCCACCACGGCGGAATCCAGGTCGCGCACCCAGCGGCGGTTGTCCGTGACGCGGCGCCATTCGTAGCCCTCGTGGCCGTGGAGCTCGCTGTCAAAGCTGTCCTCGATGCCCCTGCGGGAGATGTCCTTCACGTAGCCGATGGTGCGGCGGGCCAGCGTATCGTAGGGATAAATGCGCTCCTCGTGCTTCTCGGCGATGAGTCCGCCCGTGTACGTCCCCTCCTTGTACAGGGGGAAGGTCTTCACCAGGTTCAGCGTCTCCAAATCCACGTTCTTCTTGATGAGAAGGTACTTGTTGCCCTTGTCGCGGCCCTGGAGGATGAGACGGGCGTACTGGTCGGCGCTCTTGTCGCGGAAATGGTTGCTCAGGTACACGCCCAGCTCGCGGGCCTTGCTTCTCCAGAGCGTTTCCAGGCTGTCTTTCCCCTTGTCCTTATAATACTGGCGCTTCACGGTGCAGTCCATGTAAAGGTCGTAGAGAGGGGCCGATATGGCCATCGGCCTCCCGTCCGTGGCCAGAATCTTTCCGCGTACGGGAGCCTCGACATACTTTTCCACCGTGGGGCGGAACAGGCCGATTACCTTGTCGTCCACATGGTAGGTGGCCTGGATATGGATGATGCAGGCGAGAATTCCTATCCCGAGGAACAGGAAGATATAGGACAGGAAGAACATAACCACGTGGATTCGGTCGCGGTTTTCTATGGTGTCCTGTATTTCGCTCTCTCTGCGGCTCATTTCTTCTTGATTACCGTTGCGGGCTCCTTGGGCGAGGTAACCGGGGAACCCAGTTGTTTCAGGCGGGTACGGGTGGTGGATGCGCTGTGCAGTTTCACCAGTTCGGCCTCTTTCTGCGCATGGTAGATGCGCAGCTCTTCTATGGCGGCCTTGCCTTCTCCCACGCGGGAGAGGGTTTTGTCCACTTTCAGGCTCAGCATGATGCTCAGCCACATCAAGAGGAAGAGGTACATGATGTGGAGGTAGAACTTGTCGGCCCCTATCCTCAGCAGAAGCTCTCCGTTGCGGAGAGACTTAAGCCCCCCGCGCAGCTTTTTCCAGAAGCTCACCTTACTCATCGGCCCTCCTTTTTTCCGCTATGCGGAGCTTGGCGCTGCGGGCGCGGGTGTTGGCGGCAATCTCTTCCTCCGCCGGGAGGACGGGCTTGCGGCTCACGGCCGCCAGCGGGCTCTGTACCTTTCCGTAGATGTCTTCTTCCGTTTTCCCTTCCACGTTGCCGGTCTTGATGAAGTTCTTCACCATCCGGTCTTCCAGGCTGTGGTAGGTTATCACCACCAGGCGGCCGCCTTCTTTGAGGCTGCGGGTGGCGCCGTCCAGGAACTTCTCCAGGGAGCGCATTTCCTGGTTCACCTCTATCCGCAGGGCCTGGTACACCTTGGCCAGCACTTTGTGTTCGGCCCCTCCCGGCAGCATGCGGGAGATGGCGCGGTCCAGGTCTCCGGTGGTGCGGATGGGGGACTGGGCACGGGCCTGCCCGATAAGCCTGGCCATGTTCCGGGCGCCGTCCACCTCTCCGTAGAGCCGGAGGATACGCTCCAGCTCCTCTTCCGGGTAGCTGTTCACCACCTGCTCCGCGTTCAGCTTCGCCTCCCGGTTCATGCGCATGTCCAGCGGGGCATCCTCGAAGCGGAAGCTGAAGCCGCGCTCCGCGGTGTCAAACTGGTGGCTCGAAACGCCCAAATCGGCCAGAATGCCGTCGAACTGAACCCCTTCGTGCCGGGCATAGTTTTCGATGAAGCGGAAGTTGTTGTGGATGAGGGTGAGGCGGGGGTCCTTCAGCGCACCCGCTATCGCATCGATGTCACGATCGAAGGCGATGACGCGCCCGTCACCGTTTAGGCGTGAAAGAATGGCAGCGGTGTGTCCACCGCCTCCGAAAGTGGCATCTGCGTATGTTCCGCCGGGATTTGTGACAAGGGCGGAAACACTTTCCGCCAGCAGCACAGGGATATGATATTCAGACATTTTCGAGACCTCCCTTATTTTCTGACGGATAGTCTCGATGCGGTTTCTTTGAACTTCTCGTCGGAGAGAAGGTCGGCCTTCATGGTTTCCGGATCCCAGATCTGGAGCTTGTAGCCAACACCGCCGAATACTACCTCATTGGTAATACCTACACTTTCAAGCAGCTGTGACGGGATGTTCAGGCGCCCCAGTTTTCCGTCCGGAACCAGAGTGAAGACACCGTCATTGTACTTGGTCCAAAATTCAGCGTCTTCGATGTTCAGTTCGGGGTCCCGGCTTTCCAGCACCTTGTCGCTCCGTTTGACCCACTCCTCATAGGGGAAGAGGTCCAGGCAGCGCTGGTGCACGTTTTTTTTGACCACCAAGGTCATGTCTTCGGCGCAGCCGCGAATCATCGCGTCGCGGAACATGGCAGGGAACACGATACGTCCCTTGTCATCTACCTTGCCGGTGGTATTTCCGAAGAATCTGACCATGGTTGAACTTTTCTATTCTTTCACGCTGGGGACAAAGTTAGCAAAAGTTTTCCATTTTCTTCCATTTTCTACCAAAATTTTCCACAAAGTTTTCAACACGGCCGTTTATCGGCCAAGGGGCTTGGCAGCCAACTTGCTCAGCCATAGTGCGTTATACAACATTCCTCGTTCAAAAATTGAACGAGGAATGTGCTACAAGTCTATGAGAGCCAACGAGTTAGTTACCGCCCTAAAAGCTTACAGTTCCCGTCTCATGCGGGCTTTGGGAATGTCCAGGAGGGCGCGGTACTTGGCGATGGTGCGGCGGGCCACCTTGTAGCCCTTGGCGGCAAGGCCGTCCACCAGTTCGTCGTCCGTCAGGGGATTGTGCTTGTCTTCGGCATCCACCATTTCCTTGAGCACCTTCTTGATTTCACGGGTGCTCACCTCCTCTCCGTCGCTGTTCTCCAGGCCTTCGGAGAAGAAATACTTGAGCGGGAAAATGCCGAAGTGGGTCTGTATCCACTTGCTGTTCACCACGCGGGAGATGGTAGAGATGTCAAAACCGGTCATCTCCGCAATGTCCTTGAGGACCATGGGCCGAAGGGAACTTTCGTCTCCGTCCACAAAATAGTCGTGCTGGAAGTCGATGATGGCCCGCATGGTGCTCTCCAAGGTGTTCTGGCGCTGGCGCAGGGCCTCAATGAACCACTTGGCCGAATCTATCTTCTGCTTCACGAAGCTGGCGGCCTCTTTTTCGGCCTTTGAATCTGACAAGCGGCCGTTTTCCATGATTTCCGAGTATTTCCGGTTGATGCGCAGCTCCGGAATGGAAAAGCGGGGCATGGTGAGGATGAACTGGCCGTTTTCGTAGTCCAGCTGGAAATCCGGCACCACCTGCTGGGCCTGCTCGCTGTAGGAATCGTCAATCTGGCCGCCGGGGGCGGGGTTCAGACGGCGGATTTCCTCCATCACGCCCTTCATCTGCTCTTCCGTCAGGTGAAGGCGCGTCATGATTTTCTGGAAATGTCTGTTTTTGAACGCTTCAAACTGGGTATCCAGCACCCGGATGGCATTGTCCACGGAAGGGGTGCGCTTCTTGTCTTCCAGCTGCAGAAGCAGGCATTCCCTCAAATCCCGGGCACCCACGCCGGAGGGCTCGAACTCCTGGATAAGCTTGAGCATCTGTTCCACCTCTTCGGCCGATGATTCCACGCCCGCCCGGAAGGCAAGGTCGTCCACCAGGGATTCGATGTCCCGGCGGAGGTAGCCGTCTTCGTCCAGGGAGCCGATGATGAAAGAGGCCACCGTGCGCTGGTGCTCCGTCAGGTTGCGGTATCCCAACTGTTCCAGCAGGCTCTGGCTGAAGCTCTGCTTGACGGAGAAGGTGTTATATTCCGGGCGCTCGTCCTTGCCCCAGTTGTTCACGTGAAGGTTGTAGGAAGGGATGTCGTCGTCCTGGGGGCCGTAATTCTCCTCCATGGAACCGCCGCTCTGTTCCTGCGCCTCCACCTGGGAGATGGACACGTCCCGCGCTTCCTCGTCCGAGCCGCCCTGGGGCGTATCGTCAATCACGGGATTATCATTCAGGACCTCCCGTACATGCTGCTCCAGGGCCTGCACCGGCATCTCAATCAGCTTGATGGTCTGAATCTGGAGCGGCGATAGCTTCTGCTGGAGTTTCTGCTCCAGTCCCTGTTTGATGGCAGCCATTAGAGCGGGTAGTTGATGGCGTCTTTGATGATATACGCGGTGGGATAGACTCTACGGAGAGCGTTATACACCCGGAGCGCCTCGTCCTTGCTGCGGAAGTCTCCGATAAGCACCTTGTAGTTGGGGCTCTGGAAACTGCGATAGACACCCAGCTCCGGATACTGTTCCCTCAGGCTGGCGGCGATGCTCTCCGAGCGGTCCCGCGCCTGGGGGGAATTGTCGTAATAGACGCGAATCCGGTAGCCGTTAAGCGTCTTGGCCTTGTTGGACTCAATGTATTTGCTCACGGCCGAGCGGATTTCCGTGCTCTGTTCCACCTTGACGCCGGCCCCGATGGCGTTGAAAATGTCCCTGCCCAGCAGGGTGGAGTCCAGGACGGCTTTCCGGCCGCTGAGTTCCTGCGCGCCCAGCGTCAGGGCCGACAAGAGCGTAAGGCTTAATACAAGAAATATGCGTTTCATAGTCTATCTTTCAGTAAGTTCTTTCAAATCCAGGTCCCGGAAGCGGAAAGGAGCCCTCAGGACGCCGTTTTTCTTCAGGGCGGCCTGGATGTCCACATCGGCCTTGAGCTCATTCAGATTCCTTTGGGAGGCCACGATGAGAATGTCCAGGAGGGAGGCCCCTTCGGCCAGGAAGATGGTGCAGGGGAGGTCGTAGGTTTTTTCCGTCTTTCCTTCCAGCTCCATGGGGCCGGTGACAAAATGGGCCAGTTCTTTGTCTTTGTAGCGGACCGTTCCCTTCACTTCCTGGACGGCGAAGCTCCGGGAGGGATTGTTGATGCCCAGCTTGAGTTTGGCATCCATGGAGCGGGCCGATGTGGGTACCACGTACTGGATCCCCACCGAGGTAAGGGCTATCTCCTTCACTTTGGACATGCCGCAGGAGCTGGCCACGAGGGCCGCTACAAGAAAGATGCCGATATGCTTAAAAACTTTCACGAGCACAAAGATAGTTATTTTTTTCGTAACTTTGCGGCCTATGGAAAAAAGAGCCTATATCGAAACCTACGGCTGCCAGATGAACGTGAATGACACCGAGGTCATTTTCTCCATCCTGAAGGATGCCGGCTATGCCCGTACGGAAGTGATGGACCAGGCCGATTTGGTGATGGCCAACACCTGTTCCATCCGCGACAACGCGGAGCAGCGCATCTGGGGCCGCATCGAAGCCTTCAACCAGTTGCGTGCCGCCCGCCCCGGCCTTATCGTGGGCATCGTGGGCTGCATGGCCGAACGCCTGAAAGACAAGCTGCTGGAAACGCACAAGGTGGATTTGGTGGTGGGGCCGGACGCTTATCGTTCCCTGCCGCGGCTGTTGGAGGCCATCGGCCCGGACAGCCCGCAGATAGACGTCCTCCTCTCAAGGGACGAGACCTATGCCGACATCACCCCCGTACGCACGGACCGCAATGGGATATCGGCCTTTATTTCCATCATGCGCGGCTGCAACAACGTGTGCTCTTACTGCGTGGTTCCCTATACCCGCGGGGCGGAGCGCTCCCGGGATGCCCATTCCATCGTGCGAGAAGCCTGTGACGTGTATCAGAAGGGCTACAGGGAGGTGACGCTGCTGGGCCAGAACGTGGACAGCTACCTGTGGAAGAGCGAGGCGGAAAGCGTGAACTTTGCGGGGCTGCTGGAGCGGGTGGCCGCCATCGCCCCGGACCTTCGCGTGCGCTTTGCCACCTCCCATCCCAAGGATATCAGCGACGAGGTCATCTACATCATGGCCGCGCATCCCAATATCTGCAAGCATATCCACCTGCCGGTCCAGTCCGGAAGCACCCGATTGCTGGAGAAGATGCGCCGCAAGTACAGCCGGGAGTGGTACCTGGAGCGGGTGGCCAAAATCCGCGAGGTGATGCCGGAGTGCGGCCTTACCACGGACGTGATTGCGGGCTTCTGCTCGGAAACGCTTCAGGACCATCAGGATACGCTTTCCCTCATGGAAGAGGTGGGCTTTGACTGGGCCTTCATGTTCGCCTATTCGGACCGCCCGGGCACCCTGGCCAACCGCACCATGCAGGACGACGTTCCGGCCGAAGAAAAGAACCGTCGCCTGAACGAGATTATCCAGCTGCAGAACCGCAAGTCCCTGGAGCGCTACCGTGCCCAGATAGGAAAACGCCTGGAAGTGCTGGTGGAAGGCCCCTCCAAGCGGGACCCTTCCATGCTCTGCGGCCGTGCCTCCAACAACATGATGTGCGTGTTTCCCGCCGCCGGCCGCGCCGCCGGGCAGTACACGCAGGTGCTGGTGAAGGACTGCACATCGGCCACCCTCATCTGCGAATAGGAATTACAGTTTTTCCCCGAAGGCCAGGTCTCCGGCGTCTCCCAGGCCGGGGATGATGTAGTTGTGGCTGGTGAGCTCCTCGTCGATGGCCGCCACCCACAGGGTGTGGCTGTTGTCCAGTTTCTGGCACAGCTGGTCCACCGCATAGCGGCTGGCTACCGGGCACACCATGTGAATCTGCGCGGGGTCTCCGCCCTCTTCCCTGAGTTTTTTCAGGGCCGATTCCATGGAAGAGCCCGTGGCCAGCATCGGGTCGGCCACAATGAGGGTTTTGCCTTCGAGGGAAGGGCAGGTACAGTAGTCTGCGAACACCTTGAAATAATCTCCCTTGCCCAGCTTGCGGAAGGTGGACAGGAAGGCGCTCTGCGCATGGTCAAACACCTGCAGGAGGCCGCTCTGCAGGGGGAGGCCCGCCCGCAGGATGGCGGCAATCACCAGGGGCGTGTCCGAGGTGGAGACCGATGCGATTCCCAGGGGCGTCTGCACCTCTTTCTCCGAATAGCTGAGCTGGCGGGAAATCTCATAGCCGAAGACGAACCCCACCCTCTCCAGATTGGTGCGGAAACGGAGACTGTCTTTCTGGATGCGGGCATCGCGGATTTCTGCGATGAAATTGCCAAGAACTGAATTGCTTTCGGACAGATTGATTACTTTCATAGCCTGGGAACATTAGATTACTACGCAAAGATAAGCTTTTCCTCCGAAAAAGAAAAAAATGAATCTTCCGCCACGATAATATGGTCCATCAGGCCGATTTCCACCGCTCTCAGCGCTTTGCGCAGCACGTCCGTCTGGTGGATGTCGGCCTGGGAGGGGAGGGCCTGCCCGGAGGGGTGGTTGTGTACCAGCACCACCTGGGTGCACTGCTTCTCGATGGCCTTCCGCACAATCCGGGGTGTGTCGATGAGGGTGGTTTCCAGGCGCCCCACGGTGATTCTTTCCTTCCCCAGGAGGTAGCCGGCCCGGTTCAGGTACAGGACCCAGGATTCCTCGTGGTCCAGGTGCTTGAGGGAGGGAAGCATAATCTGATACACCATCCGGGGGGTGGTGATGGAGCGTTTGTCTATGAGCGCCATCTCCTCGAAACTGCGCCGCCCCAGTTCCAAGGCTGCCATGATGCCGATGGCCCTCACTTCGCCCACGCCCTTGAGCTCCGTAAGCCGTTCCAAGGGCATGGCTCCCAGGAGGGTGAGCCGGCCGTCGGCACACAGCAGCAGTTCCTGCGCTACTTCCACTACGTTTTTGCCTCCGGTACCGCTGCCCAGCAGGATGGCCAGCAGTTCCGCATTGGACAGGGATTTGGCTCCCCGAAGCCTCAGTTTTTCGCGGGGACGCTCGTCCGCCACCAGTTGTTTGATTTTCATGGCGGCAAGATAAGGGGAATAAACGGGAAACAACACAATCGTAAAAAAGATTGTGTTGTTTCAGATGCTTTTTGTGGGTTTTACCCGATTTTCGATAAGAAAAATCGCCCGCTTTTTTACTGAACGAAGGCAATGATCTCTCCCTTGGCCACGGCATCTCCCTGTTTGCCAAGAACTGCAACCATGAGACCGTCCACGGCGGCCACCACGTCTTCGATGCCATAGTAGGTCTGAATATGGCCCACTACCTCGCCGGCTTTCACCTTGCGGCCCACGACGGGTGCCGCGGAGGCGTCGTCCACGTCCAGTTCCCATAGCAGCTGCCCCTTGACAGGGCACTGGACGGGCGTTGCCTTGGGGTACTTCTGTACGTATTCCTCCACGGAGAACTTGGGCATCTCCACCACGGGGCGCTCCACCACAATGGGGGCGCCGGCCTTGGCCTTGAGCTCGGAGAGTTCCTTGTTGAAGCGCTCTTTGGCCACGCCGCTGCGGTAGTCCCGGTACTGGCGCTCGTGCATGGCCAGCTCAAAGAGCTCTTCGTCGTCCTCGCCGTAGTCCCAGCCTTCCTCGTCCATCATCTTCCGGAACTTCGGCAGTTCGTCGGGATAGTTGTCCTGCGGGTTGCCGGTGGTGAATTCCATTCCCTTTTCCTTGGCCAGGGCCACAATCTCCGGGGCCAGTTCTCCGGGCAGTTTTCCCATATGGCCCAGGATCATTCCCCAGGTATCCTTGTCTATGGTGGTCCAGCGGGGCTTGTCCTGCAGCATATTGTACAGGTTCATCAGGGCGGTGTTCTTCACGTACTGGCTGAAGGGCGTCACCAGCGGCGGGTAGCCCAGGCGGGGCCATACATATTCCACTTCCTCAAAGAGCTTCACCATCAGGGTGTCCAGGCTCACTTCCGGACGGCCGTGGGCCCGCTGGGTGGCGTTGATGGCGCCCTGGAAGCCCTTCAAATCGGCCATCATGGAACCCATCATGCCGCCGGGCAGGCCGCAGCCCACCAGCAGGGAGGTCATCTTGGCGTTGGAAGGGTTAATCCAGTAGCCCAGGAAGTCGTCGATGAACTTCTGGGTGAGGCGGCGCACCTCCATGTAGGCGTCCATGTTAAGGTCTTTCACCAGGAAGCCGTCGCAGCGGAGCATCTCCCGGATAGTAATCACGTCGGGGTGTACCTTGCCCCAGGAGAGGGGCTCCACGGCCACGTCCAGGTAGTCTGCGCCGGCGCGGGCCACCTCCAGCATGGAGGCCGGAGAGAAGCCGGGGCCGGTATGGCCGTGGTACTGCACCTTGATATGGGGGTATTTCTTCTTGATATCGGCCACCAGCTCTCCCAGCAGATTGGGCCGGCCGATACCCGCCATATCCTTGAGGCAAATTTCGTCGGCCCCGTATTCCACCACTTTGTCCACGATGTCCATGTAGTAAGCCACGGTGTGGACGGGAGAGTAGGTTATGGACAGGGCCACCTGGGAAATCATGCCGCCCTTCTTGGCGCCAATCACGGAGCCCTTCAGGTTGCGGTGGTCGTTGAGGCCGCAGAAAGAACGGGCAATGTCCGTGCCCTGCTTCTTCTTTACCTTGAACATGAGTTCGCGCACATCTAAGGGTACGGGGTTCATGCGGAGGGCGTTGAGGCCGCGCTCCAGCATGTGCGTCTGGATGCCGGCCTTGTGGAAGGGCGCCGTCCAGGCCCGCA
The DNA here is from genome assembly GCA_902794615.1 of uncultured Bacteroidia bacterium. GTDB lineage: Bacteria > Bacteroidota > Bacteroidia > Bacteroidales > UBA932 > Cryptobacteroides. Next base: position 1,549 of record CADBHY010000014.1, on the reverse strand, counting down.
CGGCCTTGTTGGGGTTTTCTCCGAACAGGAGGTTCACCTGCTCGAAGGCGCCGCCGTTGGTTTCCACGCGGTCGAAGCAGCCCATGTCAATGATGGCCGGAGCCACCTCCACCAGCTGGTCCACCCTGGGCACATACTTGCCCGAGCTCTGCCACATGTCCCTATACACCAGGGAGAACTTGATTTCACGCTTTGCCATATTTCAGTGTCATTATTTCGTATCCGCAAAGATAGTAATTTTTATCCGTTATAGGTATCGGAACATAACAAAAGTCCCTCCCGTGAAGGGGAGGGATAAAAAGTCGGGTGGATGATGGGGTTTTACTCCCGGCTTTTTCTTCTTTCATACCCTCGTTATAAGGCCGTAGAAGGCCGTTTCCTATTGCTGAACTACCCGAAAATCGTGGATTTTTGTCCCGGTTTTGTCCCGGTTACTCACCACCTAAAAGCTCAACCTGGAGCGGTTCAAGCGGTAAAAATTGTTTGTCGCGCAGCTGCTGGAGCGTGCGGTTTGTTACCGCCGTGTGGAAATCCTGCGCTGCAGCCTGGCAAAGACGGGCTACTGTTTCGCTGTGCTCCTTGGACCAGCCCTTCCCGTATAACTGGTCCATATCTTTGGCAATAAGCCCGTAGTAATGGCTGGCCGTCATGGCCGCCTGGTCCATCAGCTCCTTCGTGCTGGCGGTAATGTCTCCTTCCATGGTTTTACTTGTTTAAAATTTCGATATTATTTTCTCCGAAAACCAGCTTTAGAACCTGGTCTTTTTTTTCTTTTGTAAGACGCAGCTGAAGGAGAACCTCCGCTGGTTCCTGCTCCCTGGGCCCCGGCTTTTCATAAAAGTCTGGATAGGTAAAAACGTCTATTGCGCGGAACCCACAATACTCTGCGATTTTCTCAATGTGTTCCAGGGTAAAATTGCCTTTTTCGTTCAAAATCCTGCCGGCGTGGGAACCATCTACACCAATGATATCACCCAGAGCTTCGCGTGTGAAATGCCTGTCAGACACCAATCTACCGATGCTTTTCCTAAGCTGTTCCTGTATGTTCATAAGCCTGTGTTTTTAGTATAACAAATTTAATAGCTGAAAATCAATTACTTACTGCGTTTTACACACCATAACCTGCATTTTTCGCACGAAAAACTTGCGTATTTCGCAGGTAAAGTGTATTTTTGCATCACAATACAACAGTATTGCATGACGATACAAAAATACAGCAACACAAAAAAGAAGTAAATAGTAAAAATTGACTATCATGGCAAAATTCGCATTTAAAAAGGGCTGGGATCAGGTTCCCAATGGTCGGACAGCAGAGGTGAAGGAGAAACTCATGGCGGCCATCGGCATCACCGGGAACGCCACCTTCTACGCCCGCATGAAGGGTATCCCCGAGCCCACCATCTCCGAGTACAACGCCATCACCGGAGTCTTCCAGGAGATTGGCATCACCGACATCTGGGGAGAGTAAGCGATGGAGACGGAGCCGCTCACAACCAGAGAGCGCCAGGTGGCCGAGCTTATCGCCTGGGGAGCCGCACAGAAAGAAGTG
>CADBHY010000013.1 GCA_902794615.1 uncultured Bacteroidia bacterium | reverse complement strand
CGGCGTGGCCCGTACCGCCCGCGAATGGCTGGAAATGAGCAATGAACCCTCCTCCCTCCGCTCCTTGGACAAGATTACCTCCAAGGATGTCTATGAGGCTGCCAAGGAGGGTGACAAGATGGCCATCCGCATCTTCGAATTCACCGGCCGTATCCTGGGAGAGAAATTTGCCGATTTCATCGAGTTCTCCGCCCCGGAGGCCATCGTCCTTTTCGGTGGTCTTGCCCGCGCCAAGGAATTCCTTGTAGAGCCCATCCGCAAGGCCATGGACGAGAACGTCCTGTCCCTGTGGAAGGGGAAGGTGGATTTGGTGTTCTCCCAGCTTAAAGAGTCCGACGCCGCCATCCTGGGAGCATCGGCCCTTGCCTGGGAGCTGTAGTTAATGTAAAATTGATGAATATGAAGAAAGTTGCTGCCGGTCTTTTGGTTTTAGCCGCCGCCTGGGGGTTCAGCGCCTGTTCCTCCGAGAAAGCCGCCATTGAGCAGGAGCTCAAGCAGATGACCCTTCAGGAGAAGGTGGGGTCCATGTTTTTCGTACGTCCGGAAGTTCTGGACACGGACATTTACTATGACTCTCCCTCCGTCCTGAAGTCGTTTGACGTGCATGAGGTGACAGACAAGATGAAGGAGACCGCCCGGGTGTACCCCATGGGCGGAGTCATCCTTTTCTCCCACAACATCAAAGACCCCCAGCAGCTTTCTCAGTTCATCAAAGACCTCAAGGCCCTGCCCAGCCACCCGCTCCTGTGCATCGACGAGGAAGGCGGTTCCGTGGCCCGGCTGGCCAACAACCCCAATTTCCATCTGCCCAAGTTTGCCAATATGGGCACCCTGGCCGCCTCCGGGCGCACCAAGGAAGTCACCGAAGCTGCCACCACCATCGGAGAGTACCTCAAGAACTACGGCTTCGACATTGACTTCGCTCCCGTGGCCGATGTGAACACCAACCCCCGCAACGTGGTCATCGGCGCCCGGGCTTTCTCCAACGAGCCCAAGGTGGCCGCAGAGATGGTCAAAGCCTATTTGAAGGGCCTCCAGAAAAGCGGCGTCATCGGCTGTCTGAAGCATTTCCCCGGCCACGGTGACACCCAGGCCGATTCCCACTTCGGCTATGCCATGAGCCGGAAAACCTGGGAAGAAATCCGCGACTGTGAGATGATTCCCTTCAAGGCCGGCATGGAAGCCGGAGCCCAGATGATTATGACGGCCCATATTTCCCTGCCCAACGTGACGGGGTCCAATGTGCCTTCCACCCTGTCTCCCATGATTCTGCAGGAGAAACTGCGCGGTGAACTGGGCTACAAGGGTCTCATTATCACGGATGCCATGGAGATGGGTGCCATCCTGCGCCAGTATCCGGTGGAAGATGCGGCCATCATGGCCATCAAAGCCGGCGTGGACGTGCTGCTGTGTGTACGGGAGTATCCCAAGGTGTTTGACGCCGTCCTGAACGCCGTCCGCCGTGGAGAAATTCCGGAGAGCCGTATAGATGAGAGCGTGCGCCGCATCTTGAAGCTCCGCCATCACTCCATCAGCTACGGAGAAAAGAAATAGTAAAAAAAGTTTCTAAAAAGTTTGCAAGTTCGGATTTTTGCCGTATCTTTGCATTCCCGTTTAACGGGAAGCTCTTTTAGAAATACTGCGGAAATAGCTCAGTTGGTAGAGCACGACCTTGCCAAGGTCGGGGTCGCGAGTTCGAGTCTCGTTTTCCGCTCCAAGAGACGCACCACGGTGCGTCTCTTTTCTTTTTCAGAGATAAGAGTTTCAAGCTTTTGTGGCCGGTGGCGCTGTGGGAAGAGAAATTTTTGCTAAATTTGAGGGATAGCACAGAAACTGATTCACATGGCAAGCGATACAAAACAGCGTCAAGCAGCAAAGGCATTCGTAAAGGACTGGCTGGGAAAGGGATACGAGAAAGGTGAGACGGCCCGCTTTTGGATGGACCTCTTGGGAAGGGTATACGGTATCACCAACCCCGCCCAGTTTATTCAGTTTGAACTTCCGGTAAAGACTATCCTAAAAGAGAAAGGCTCGGATTTCATTGACGGCTACATTCCCAGCACCAAGGTCCTCATCGAACAGAAGGGGTCCAAGGTGAATCTCTCTGAAAAGTATCGCCAGAGTGACGGTTCTGAACTCACGCCCTACCAGCAGGCAAGACGCTATGCCGCCGGTCTGCCCCAATCACAGTACCCCCGCTGGATTGTTGCCTGTAATTTCACCAGCTTCGAGGTTCACGACATGGAGCGCCCCAACGATGCTCCGGAGGTTGTCCAGTTGGCAGACCTTGAAAAGGAATACACGCGCCTCAGCTTCCTGGTCGATGATACCAATGTCCACCTGAAGAAAGAGCTCGACGTCAGTATCCAGGCCGGTGAGATTGTGGGTGTGCTGTACGACAAGATTCTGGCACAGTACAAGGACCCGGAGAATCCGGAGTCGCAAAAGGCCCTGAACAAGCTTTGTGTACGTCTCGTCTTTTGTCTTTATGCAGAAGATGCAGGAATTTTTGGCTCCAAGGATATGTTCCACGACTATATGTCGCAGTTCAGTGCCGCAGAATTTCGTGAAAAGCTTATCAAACTGTTCCGCATCCTGGACCAGAAGCCGGAGGAGCGAGACCCCTATGAGGACGAGAAACTATTGGCATTCCCCTATGTCAACGGCGGGATGTTTGCCGGAGAGATCGAGATTCCCAGGATTAACGATGAAATACGTGCCCTCATCCTCCAGCGGGCCAGTGACGAATTTGACTGGAGCCTGATATCGCCCACCATCTTCGGAGCAGTCTTTGAGAGCACTCTGAACCCGGAAACACGTCGGGCTGGCGGTATGCACTACACCAGCATCGAGAACATCCACAAGGTGATAGACCCGCTGTTCTTGGATGAATTGAAAGAGGAACTGGCCGAAATCAAGGTGGAGAAGGTTGCCAAGACCAAGAAGGACAAGGCCTATGCGTTCCAGGACAAACTGGCCGGACTGAAGTTCTTTGACCCCGCCTGCGGCAGCGGCAACTTCCTGACGGAATCATACACTTCGCTCAGACGGCTTGAGAATGAGGCTCTTCGAATTATCTTTGACGGCAACCGCGTCATCGGCGAATTTGCCGATCCCATCAAGGTTAGCATCAATCAGTTCTACGGGATTGAGATTAACGACTTTGCCTGCTCCGTAGCCCAGACAGCCCTATGGATTGCCGAAAGCCAGATGATGAAGGAGACCGAGGACATTGCCGGTTTCAATCTGGACCCGCTGCCGCTGAAGACCTACACCAACATCCATGAAGGAAATGCCCTGCGAATGGATTGGAATGAGGTGGTTCCTGCGGCTGAGCTGAACTATATTATGGGGAACCCGCCATTCCTGGGTTATTCAATTCAGAATGAAATCCAGAAGCAGGATATATTATCTGTACTTATCGATGAAAAGGGCAAACCATATAAGACTGCTGGTAAAGTTGATTATGTCGCGGCGTGGTATTTCAAGGCTGCTCAGTTGATGCAAGAAAGCACGTTGCTAAAAGCAGCTCTTGTCTCAACAAATTCTATAGTCCAAGGAGATCAAGTCGCTTCTATATTTGAACCACTCTTCAAATACTACAATATTCAGATTATCTTTGCTCATCGAACATTCCGATGGAATAGCGAAGCTTCCGAAAAAGCACACGTGCATTGTGTAATAATCGGCTTTACGAAAAGGGTAAATGACTTCTTGCCCAAAAAAATTTTCGACGGACTCAAGGCGTCTATCGTATCCAATATTAACGCATACCTTTTGGATGCTCCCGATGTGTTTCTTGAAAGCAGGAACCACCCTATCTGTTCTGTACCAGAAATGACTACAGGTAATAGGCCCGCCGATGGGGGGAACCTGATTATTGAAGGGAAAGATTACGATGATTTTGTGGCACAAGAGCCGAAAGCTCTCCCCTATATAAAATTATTTACGGGTGCAGAGGAATTTATCAATGGCACAAAAAGGTATTGTTTATGGCTGAAGGGAATTGCCCCAAATACTCTTAGGTCTCTTCCGCTTGTAATGAAGAGAGTTGAGGCTTGTAAGCAGGACCGATTGAACGGTGCGGCTGATCGTCAGAAATTAGCATTAACACCCACCTTATTTAGAGAAACTCTGAATCCGCAATCTGCCGTTCTTGTTCCTCGCCATTCCTCAGAAAATCGTTCGTATATACCGATGGGGTTCATCAACGATGAGGTTATTTGTGGCGATGCCACTCTCCTAATACCAGAAGCTACTCGATATCATTTTGGAATCTTGGAGTCATCTATCCACATGGCCTGGATGCGTGTTGTCGCTGGCCGTTTGGAGATGCGATATCGGTATTCAAAGAAAATTGTATACAACAATTTCCCTTGGCCGATATCCACCGAAGCCCAGAAAAGCAAGATTGAGCAGACCGCACAAGGGATTCTCGATGCCCGTACACTCTACCCGGAAAGCAGCCTCGCAGATTTATATGACGAGGTGGCCATGCCGCCGGCACTTCGTAAAGCCCACCGCGCCAACGACGCCGCAGTGCTGGAGGCCTACGGTTTCCCAAAAGACGCCACCGAATCAGACATCGTGGCAAGGCTCTTCAAGATGTACGAGGAACTCACAAAAAATTCGTAACTTGCACCCGTAAACAGAAATAACCCCATGGAAACCACTTATCCGGTCCGCGACAAAATAGAATATATCATCGCATTCATCAACGAATTCGGGCAGCGTTTCGGCCTCACAGACTTGCAGGCCTATCGCTACCTGAAAACATACGATGCCATTGCCAAGATTGACAAACACTACGGAGCCTTGCATACGCAGGATTTCCGTGGTAATGTGGAAGACGTGGCCACCTATTGCAGAAGAATGGGAGGACAACTGATATGAAACTCTACCACGGCTCTAACGTTGCCATTGACGTAATCGACCTTTCCAAGTCTCGTCCAGGAAAAGATTTCGGCAAAGGATTCTATCTTTCTGCCGATAAGCAACAAGCCAATGAAATGGCAGAAAGTAAAGTCGCCTTCCTTGGAGGTGAGCCCATCGTGACAGAATTTGAATTCGACGAGAATATCCTTACATCCGGTCAACTCAAATTCAAGACATTTGAATCTTATTCCGAGGAGTGGGCCAAGTTTGTCTATGACAACCGCGAGAACTTCTCCGACACCCCTATCCATAACTACGACATCATCTACGGCCCCATTGCCAACGATAAGGTCGGTGCGCAGATTCGTAATTTCAAGAACGGCAGTATTGACCTGGATGAACTGATGCGACGTATCAAGTATCTCAAAGGCATTACTTTCCAGTATTACTTTGGAACCGAAGCCGCCATCAAAACCCTCAAGAAACTATGAGCGAGCACTTCCAATATCTGAAAGAAGGCCTCGTTGCCGACCTCGTGGACCGTGTGATGGCCGATTATCAGCTGGACCTTGAGAAGGCCCTGGATGTGGTGTATTCCTCTGAAATCTTTCAGAAACTCTCCGACCCGGCAACAGCGCTGTATAAGGAAGGCCCTGCATATATCTACTCATACCTGAAAGACGAACTGACTAAGGGGAAACTGGGTTAATCCGGCCATGTAAAGCGGCATTCGACGGCGGTTGACGGCAAATATTTTTACACTGATTTTACACTAAACCAAACATCTTGGTTTGATAATAAATTGACGGATAATCAAATAAGTGAATATCTTCGAGTCTTGTTTTTCGCTTTGGCAAAGTTTTTGCTTTATCCTCCCTCAACAAAATGACTCAAATGATGAGAAAGTTATTCTTAACATGGGCAGTGGCCCTTTTTGCGGTCACGCTTTCCTATGCCCAGAAAGACATTCCGGCCGGCGGCAGCATGGAGCTGGCCTCTCTTGAAAGCGGTGACGATCAGTTCGCCCTCTATAAGGTAAAGGATAAGGAAGGAAATCCCAATTTTATCTTTACCGCAAGCCATCAAATCTTCTCCTTTGATGTGAGTACGCCAGACTCTTCCGGCGGCTTTGGCATAGGGGACGGAAAGGCCTTGATTATCGGTGAAAGCTATGAGGATGCCTTGGCGTGCATCAATGAACTTATCGGCCTGTTTGACCAGGCCGACGGCACGCAGAAGGAGTTCACCTGCATGGACGGAAGCACCGTGATGGTCACCCTTCACAAAGGCTTCCTGGGCAGGCACCTGAGTGTAGGGGACGCCTCTGTCAGCAAAGGAGAGCTCAAGTCCCTGCGGACAGGTCTCAAACTCTCCAAAAAGCTGCATTCGGAACTGTAGTTTATTCCTTTACGCTAAAAGCATAGATGCAGTGGCTGCTGTAGGTTTCGCCGGGGCGAAGCACCACAGACGGCCACTGCGTTTTGTTGGGTGAGTCCGGATAGTGCTGGGTTTCCAGACACACGGCGCTGCGGAAGGGGTAGGCGACGCCCTTCTTTCCCACGGCGCTGCCGTCCAGGAAGTTGCCGGAATAAACCTGGATGCCGGGCTCGTCCGTATAGACGGTGAGCAGTATGCCGCTCTCCGGGCACCAGAGCGTGGCGGCAGGCTTGGCAATGTCTCCCTCCGTATCCAAAACCCAGTTGTGGTCGTATCCGTGGCCGTTTTTGAGCTGTTCGCATCCGGGATGGTTGATGTCCCGGCCGATGGCCTTGGGCTCCCTGAAATCCATGGGAGAGCCTGCTACGGGCCTGATTTCTCCCGTTGTCATGAACGTGCTGTCCACCGGCGTGAAGTGGGAGGCGTCAATCCATAAGACATCGTTCTCGACGCTGTGCTTTGCCGGGTCTCCGGACAGGTTGAAGTAGGCGTGGTTGGTCATGTTGACGATGGTGGGCTTGTCCGTAACGGCCTCATAGGCAATGTCTATGGCATTGTCGGGCGTAAGGGTATAGCTGACATAAGCCTTTACGTTGCCGGGGAAACCGTTGTCTCCGTCCGGAGATTCGCACAGGAGCTTGATGTGGCCGGCATCGGCCTCCAAAACTTTATAAACCTTGTATTGCCAGCCGCCGGGGCCGCCGTGGAGGCAATGGCCGAAGTTGTTGCGCGGCAGCTGGTATTCCACCCCGTCCAGGCAGAAGCGCCCCTCGCAGATGCGGTTGGCGTACCGGCCGATGGCGGCGCCGAAATCCGTCTGGTTGTTCTCCGGGAAATAATCGGCCACTTTGTCGAATCCCAGGACCACGTCTTGCTTGTTTCCGTCCTTGTCGGGGACCATGATGGACACGATGCGTCCGCCGAAGTTGGTGATGCACACCTCCATGCCGGCCTCGTTGGTGAGGGTGTAGAGGGCGGTGGCGTCGCCGTTGTATCCACTTTCAAAGTCTTTGGGGTTCAGGCCGGATTCCGTAAGGGCGGCCTTGGGTGCGCAGGCGGCCAGAAGCGCGGCCGCGGCAAAAAGAAGGAGCTTTTTCATCGGGTGTTTTTAATTTCACTCAAAGATAAGTAAATTTGTAGAACTATTCACAGAAATAATAATTAACTTTGACAGATATGACAAAAGAACAGCTTAAGAAAATTGCATCGCAGGTGCGCCGGGACATTGTCCGCATGGTCACGGCGGCCGGTTCCGGGCATCCCGGCGGCTCCATGTCCACCGCAGACATCCTCACCGCCCTGTACTTCGAAGTGATGGACCATGACCCCGCCACCTGGAAGCGTGACGGCAAGGGACAGGACCAGTTCATCCTCTCCGCCGGCCACCTGGCCCCCGTTTATTATTCTGTCCTGGCCCGTTCCGGGTACTTCCCGGTGAGCGAACTGGGCACCCTTCGCAAGCTGGGTTCCCGCCTGCAGGGCCATCCCTCCGTGCGCAAGGGCCTGCCGGGTATCACCCAGGCCTCCGGCTCGCTGGGACAGGGCGTTTCCGTGGCCGCCGGCCTGGCCTTGGCCAAGAAGATGGACGGAGACAAGAAGCATGTGGTGTATGTCCTTTGCGGGGACGGAGAGTCAGAGGAAGGCCAGATTTGGGAAGGGGCCGAGTTTGCCACCCACCATGCCCTGGGCAACCTGATAGGCATAACGGACTGGAACGGCCAGCAGATTGACGGCTCCACCGAGTCCGTGTGCGGCGGCGGAGACCTCCAGCTCAAGTGGCAGGCCTTCGGCTGGAACACCGTCACGGCCGATGGTCACGACATGGAAGCCATCCTCACGGCTTTTGCCAAGGCCAAGGAGATGGGAAAGAAGACGAATCGGCCCACGATGATTCTCTTCAAGACAGACATGGGCCACGGCGTGGATTTCATGGCCGGCACCCACAAATGGCATGGCAAGGCCCCGTCTCAGGAGCAGTGCAGTGAGGCCCTGGCCCAGCTGGAAGAAACCCTTGGTGATTATTAAAGGAAGCGCCCTATGAAAAAATACATCGATACAGGAAAGAAAGATACCCGCAGCGGCTTCGGTGAAGGCCTGCTGAAGGCCGGACAGGCCGATGAGCGTGTTGTGGCTCTGACGGCAGACCTCAAGGGCTCCCTCAAGATGGATGCCTTTGCGGCCGAGTTCCCGGAACGTTTCATCCAGTGCGGCATTGCCGAGGCCAATATGGTGGGCGCCGCCGCCGGCCTGGCCATTGCCGGAAAGATTCCCTTCATCGGCTCCTTTGCAGAGTTTGTGACCGGCCGTGTGTACGACCAGCTCCGCCAGGAAGTGGCCTATGGCCAGACCAATGTGAAGATTGCCTCCTCCCACGCCGGCATTACGCTGGGTGAGGACGGCGCCACGCACCAGACCATGGAGGACATCGCCCTCATGCGGGCCCTTCCCGGCATGGTGGTGCTGAACCCCTGCGACTACAACCAGACCATGCAGGCCACCCTGGCCGCCGCCAAGTACGACGGCCCCGTGTACCTCCGCTTCGGCCGCCCTTCCGTGCCCAACTTCACGGACTCGGAGCAGCCCTTCGAGATTGGGAAGGCCTATGTGATGAACGAAGGCAAGGATGTCACCGTCTTTTGCTGCGGTCACCTGGTATGGGAGGCCCTGCAGGCCGCCGAGGCCCTGGAGGCCGAAGGCATTTCCGTAGAAGTGGTGAACGTGGCCACCATCAAGCCCCTGGATGAGGAAGCCGTCGTGGCCTCCGTCAAGAAGACCGGCAAGGCCATTGTGGCCGAAGAGCATAACATGGCCGGCGGCCTGGGAGAAGCCATAGCCGGGGTCCTGGCCCGGAAATGCCCCGCTCCTCTGGCATTCATGAACGGTGAAGACCGCTTTGGCCAGACGGGCAAGCCCGCGGAGCTCATGGCCCTCTACGGCCTGGATGCCGCGCATATTGCCGGGAAAGTACGTGAAATTGTGAAATAACAACTTAAACCAGCATTCTGATATGAGCCAATTGCATCTTATCAACCATCCCATGATCCAGCACAAGCTCACGATCATGCGCGACAAGGAAACCGGTTCCAAGGATTTCCGCCAGCTGTTAAAGGAAATATCCCTGCTGATGGGGTATGAAGTTACCCGCGACATTCCGCTGGACGAAATTGAGATTGAAACCCCCATCTGCCGGATGACGGCCAAGCAGGTGAGCGGCCGCAAACTGGCCATCGTACCCATTCTGCGTGCCGGCTTGGGCATGGTTGAGGGCCTGTTGGAACTGGTTCCCGTGGCTAAGGTGGGACATATCGGCCTGTATAGGAACGAGGAAACCCACATGCCGGTAGAGTATTTCTGCAAGCTGCCCGAGGACATCGACGACCGCCTGGTCATCGTGACGGACCCCATGCTGGCTACCGGCGGCAGCGCCTGCGACGCCCTGGCCGCGCTCAAAAAAAGGGGCTGCACCAATGCCCGGCTCATGTGCCTGGTGGGCGTTCCCGAGGGTGTGGAGCGCGTACAGCGCGAGCATCCGGACGTGGATATCTACCTGGCCGCCCTTGACAGCCACCTGAACGAGGCCGCCTACATTGTTCCCGGCCTGGGAGACGCCGGAGACCGCATTTTCGGTACTAAGTAATGACAACTTCATAGCTTGGGGCACCTCGGTTTTCCGGGGTGCCTTTTATTTTGTATCTTTGCAGGCAGAATGCGGCAAGCCAAAGAAATAGAGGAACTTTTCCGGATGTATTATCGTCCCTTGTGCCTGTATGCCCTTCACTATCTGGGGGAGGTGGATGCAGCGGAAGATGCGGTCCAGGAAAGTTTCACGGCGCTGTGGCAGCAGGAAACGGCGGTGAAAAGCGTCAAGGCCTGGCTGTACGCCGCCGTCCGGAACCGCTGCATCGATACCTTGCGCCGTTCCGGCAGGACAGAGCCTCTGCCCTCCGATTCGGACGGCCCCATCTCCGATGACGAGGCGGCTGAGCGCTCGGCCCTGGAAGCCCGTCTTTGGACGGCGGTGGACGCCCTGCCCGAAATGCGCCGCCGATGCCTCCTGATGGCCAAGCGCGACGGCCTCTCCTACAAGGAGATTGCCGATGAGCTGGGGCTCTCGGAGCATACGGTCCGGAACCATATTTCCCGGGCGCTGGAGAGCCTCCGTGAAGGCAGTCCGCAAATTCTTTCTTTCATTTTTCTGTTTTTCTGATGGTACTTTTCGCGGGGTACTGCGTCTTGTGGGTGTATGAATCAGGTGGACGAAAAGATTTTTTCCTTTGTCCTGGACCATTATCGGCCGGGAACGTTTGACACGCAGGCAGCCTGGGAGAAGCTTTCCGGCCGCCGCAGAGGCCGTTCCCTCCGGCCGTTGTGGGCGCTTCCCGTGGCGGCGGCCCTCGTCCTGGGCCTCTTCCTCTCCTGGCGGAACCGCTGGACGGAATACCGCAGCTACGATGCGGTGCAGGCCTTTGTGCTGGCCGACGGTACCCGTGCCACCCTGAATCCGGGCTCGGTGCTTCGCTATCAGCCTCACAAGGCTCCCAGGCAGGTGTCCATGCGCGGCAAGGTGCTGTATGAGGTGGTCCATGACCCGGCACATCCCTTCACGGTATCGGCCCCCTCGGCCACGGTGACGGTTCTGGGAACGGTTTTTCAGGTTGAGGCCGATGACAACGGCACCCGCGTGGATGTGAGCGAAGGTCGGGTGCGGTTCAGCGGAACGGCGGGAGAGAGCCTCATTCTGACGGCTGGCCAGGGGGCTTCGCTGCGGGAAGGCGTTCCCGTCAGGGAGAAGTCCGTTTTCCGCTTCGATGCCACACCGTTGGAGGAGGTCCTGAAGGAACTGTCGGTTTATTATGGTGTTTCTCTCTCGTCCGATGCCCGGGAAAAACGTTTGACAGGAACGTTCTCCACCGGGAGCCTCGATGAAATCCTGTACCTGATTCAATCGGCCTTGGACGTTGAAATAGAAAAACGATAAGTCTATGAAAAAAATCACAGTACTTCTTTTGGCATTCCTTTGTATGCTGCCGCCCCTTTATGCGCAGGGGAACAGAAAATATGAAATCGGCGCAAAGGGTTCATTCCGCTTTTCCATCGGCAGGGAAAGAGCCAACAATTACAATATCGACCTTTTTGGCGGATACAAGTTCAACAGGCATATTTCTGCAGGAGTCGGCGTTCAGTATGTAGATTTTGGCGGGACCGTTCTTCCCGGCGGAATCGAGCGCGTTTATGTGCGCACCAATAACTACCGGGCTTTCCGCCCTTATGTCTATGGGCGCTATGACATTCTTCCTTCCCGCAAGTGGACCCCGTTTGTCGCCGCCCGCCTGGGCTTCGGAATCTTTGCCAAATCCCGGTTGAGCTATGGCGTTGTTTTCGGCTATGACGATAGTGATAAAGAAGACTTTGCGTATTTGAAGGACCTGGATCACACGTTGGGTATAAAAGGCCCTGTTTTTGCTTCCATCGACGTGGGCTATTCCCTGCAAGTGGGAAAAAGGGGAAGCAAATTCTCCTTCGGCTTCAGCTTGGACATGCAGCCTGTCCGGTTCGAGTATAATCATCATAAAGAGATGCGGACCCGTTTCTCTTTTGGTCCCACCGTTGGTTTTACCTTCTAAGGAATGCGCCGGACGCAGAAAATAATCCTGACGACACTTCTCCTTCTTGCCGGAACGGGACTGTGGGCCCAGACCGGACTTCGGGACGGGATGGCCCTGCTGGAGGAAAAGTTTGGTGTCCACTTTGTGTATGATGCCTCCCTCCCGCTGGAAAAGCAAGGAGGAAGGGCCGATGCCGCTACGTTGGAGCAGGCGCTGCGGCAGCTTTTCTGGGGAAGCGATATAGGGTTTGAGCTCAAAGGGGACCACGTAATCCTGCGGAAAATCTCCCGTTTGACCATCAGCGGCCTTATCACGGATGCGGCCACGGGAGAGACCTTGATTGGGGCCGGGGCCACTTCCGGCAAACATGGAACGGTTTCCAACAGCTTCGGCTTCTATTCCCTGACCATCCCGGGAGAAAAAGACAGGGCCGATGTCACCTTTTCTTATGTGGGCTACCTGCCCAAGACCCTGACCATTCCGGCCGGAAGGGATACGACGGTACATGTAAGGCTGGTCCCCGGCGCCTCGCTGGAAGAGGCGGTGGTCACCGCCCCGCGGGAGTCCGGCATCGCTTCTACCAGAATGGGCGCCATCGAAGTTCCCGTTGCGGCCGTCAAGAGCGTGCCCGCCTTGTTCGGGGAGGCCGATGTCCTGAAAACCATCCAGCTTTTGCCCGGCGTTCAAGGTGGTACGGAAGGCTTTTCCGGCTTGTATGTACGGGGCGGCGGCCCGGACGAAAACCTGCTCCTTTTGGACGGTATTCCCCTGTACCATGCAGAGCACATGCTGGGCATCTTCTCCGTGTTCCAGCCGGAAGCCGTTAAGAAAGTCACCCTGTACAAGGGGTCCTTTCCGGCCCGTTATGGAGGAAGGATTTCCGGTATTGTGGACGTGCGTACCAACGACGGAAACCTGTACGAAACCCATGGGAGCGTGGGCGTGAGCATGATAGGGGAGAAACTGCATATCGAAGGGCCCGTCTGGAAGGGAAAGACGTCCTATTCCTTGAGCGCGAGGGGAATGCATACCCTCCTTCTGACGCCCGTAATCAAGCTCACCGGCTTTGACGGAAACTACTTCTTCTATGACCTGGACGCCAAGTTCGCTCACCGTTTTTCCGGCCGGGACCGGCTCTATTTCAATGTATATCACGGATTGGACAACTTCCATTACCGGGAAAGCAACAAGGCCTTTGACGGCCGGACCGGCCAGCCCTTTACGGATACGCAGAAACTGGGAATCCGCTGGGGAAACACCGTGGCGGCCCTTCGTTGGAACCACGTTGTGGGTCCCCGCCTTTTTATGAACACCACCGTCGCTTTCAACCGTTATCACATGCGCATGGATTCGGATATGCGTACCCGGGAAATCAAAGCGGACGGAGATACGGAAGACTCCCAGGTACAGTTCGATTACAGGTCCGGCATGCGGGACTGGGTGGCCAAGGCCGATTTTGACTATACGCCGTCTTCTTCCCACAAGTTCAAGTTCGGTGCAGAATACACGTTCCACACCTTTGTCCCGGAAACCCTCACGGGTTATGGCAGGCAGCGTGTAAACGAATCGCCGCAGGCCGATACCACCCTGTACATGAGAAGCAACAGCCTCCAGAGGGGCCACGAGGCCAGTCTGTATGCAGAGGATGAAATCCGCTTGGGATGTCACCTGAGCCTGAATCCCGGCCTCCGCGCCACCCTCTTTAACACGCAGGGAAAGACGTACTGGTCCATAGAGCCGCGCCTGAACGCCAAAGTGAATTTTACGGAGGACTGGTGGGCCAAGGCCTCTTATTCCCGGATGTCGCAATATGTCCACCTGCTTTCTTCCTCGCAGATTACGCTTCCGGTCGATTTATGGGTGCCCATTACCCGGAACATCCGCCCGGAAACGGCCGACCAGTTTTCCCTGGGCTTGTATTTCGGCGGCCTGCCCGGGTGGAATTTTTCTGTTGAGGGGTATTACAAGGCCATCCGGAACGTGCTGGAGTATAAGGAAGGGGCGGTTTTCCTCTTTGACTCTTCCGGCTGGGAAAGCAAAGTGGAGGCGGGCTCCGGTCGGGCGATGGGCGTGGAACTGTTTATAGAAAAGACTACGGGTAAGACCACCGGCTGGCTGGGCTATACGCTGGCAAAGAGCGACCGCCTCTTTCCCTCCATCAATCATGGGCAGCGTTTTCCTTACCGCTACGACCGGCGGCACAGCGTGAATCTGGTGGTCAATCATCGGTTCAACGAAAAGTTTGACATCAGCCTTGCCTGGAATTTCGCTTCGGGCGGGGTGACCACCCTTCCGGAAAGGAGAATTGTTGCGTCGTCGCCTGCCGGTGAGCCAAGGTATGTCGACCTGGTTTCTTCCCGGAACAATTTTCGTCTTCCTGCCAGCCACACCCTTAACCTGGGTTTCAACTTTCACCGCCGGCATACCCGCGGAGAGAGCATCTGGAACCTGAGTGTCTATAATGTGTACAACCACATGAATCCCACCTTGGTGCAAAAGGAAAACAATGAGTCCGTTATCAGCCGATACCAGGCGGACGGCCCGGCGGAATGGCAGCTGATACACGAAGTCCGCATCAAGAAAATAACCCTTCTGCCCATCTTCCCTTCCATCGGCTATACCAGGACATTTTAACCATGAAAAGAAAGTTCATACCCCTTTTATTCGTTTTGACGGCTGCCTGCACAAACTATATCGACTACGATTTCGGCAAGGAGGAAGCCCGGCCGATGGTGCAGGGCTGGCTGGATACGGCTTCCGAAGAGCAGACCGTCCGGATTTCCCTCAGCGAGGCCGGACTGGTGAAGCCCGTGGAGGATGCCCGGGTGGTGTGCACCGTAAACGGAAAGGAAGTGGCGGATGTGTCAAGGCATTTTGAAAGTCAAGTCCCCCAACCCGGCATGAGACCGTCCGAGCTTCTGCTCAGCCGGCAGCTGTCCGTCTCCTTCCCGCTTTCCCTCCGGCCGGGAGACAGGGTTCAACTGTCCTTCGAGGCTAATCAGGGGGCATATAAGGCGGCATCGGCCGAACTTACGGTGCCGGAGCCCGTTACGATTTCCCGCTTGGACACGGCCCGGGTAACCGTCCGCTATGTGGACCGGACCGACCGTTATCTTCAGCTGCTGGCCGACGTCCCCGACCGGAAGGGAGAGGATAATTGGTACAGTATCAGTTTGCGGGAAATAAGCGAGGGAACGTACGCTTTCCGGGACGGAGGGCCGGACATCAGCGTTTCCGTGGATTTGCCCCGACACATCAGCGAAATGGACGACCCCATTCTTCTGGATGGGAACAGGAACTCTTCCGGCGGTTTTGAACTCTTCGATTTTTCCGGGGACGGTGTATTTGCCTGCTTCTCCGACAGCCAGTTCCGGGATGCGACAGCCCATCTGAAAATGAATGCGTTTTCTTCCTGGAACAATGAGGGGGCCGATTTTGAGAATCTGGCCAAAGAGCTGCACAGGACTTACGACTCTGACAAACTTGCAGCCCGCGGCTTCGTTTCCTGCACGGCCCGCCATTGGCTGGAAGTTCGCTTGAGCCACTGTACGCAGGAGGCTTACTCTTATCTCCGGGCCTTGCGGACCGTTTCTTCAAGCTCTTACCGTCCGGATATTATGGAGCCGCTTGTCATTCCTTCCAATATTGAGGGCGGGGTGGGTTTTGTGGGCGTTGTCAACACGGCCTCTGCCCGCATCGAGCTCCCTTCAGAGATTCAGCGTTACTGACAGGATATCGGCCACTTTTTTTGCATCCGTCACTTTGCTGCCGTCCGGGAGGAGGGTGGAGGCCGATGCGTGGAGCTCCCGGCAGCCGCTGAGCTCCAGGATGCGGCGGGCGTTGGAGGCGTTGACCCCGCCGCCGGGCAGGATGGTGAGCGTCGTGCGCCTCTGAAGTTCCCGCAGCATGTCCGTCCCTTCCAGGGCCGAGGGGGCCTGCCCGGAGGTAAGGATGCGGTGGAAGCCCAGGCTCTCAATGGTTCGCAGGGCTTCAAAGGGCCATCGGCAAACGTCGAAGGCGCGGTGGAAGGTGAGGGTGACGCCGGGCTTGACCACCCGCAGAAGCGCCTCTATGGCCTCCCGGTCCACGTCTCCCTTTTCCGTGAGGGCCCCAATTACCAGGCCATCGGCCCCCAACTCCTGGGCCTGCACCATTTCGTTGGCCATTTGCTCCATTTCCTCGGGGGTGTAGCAGAAATCCCCTTCCCGCGGGCGGATGAGCACATGTATCTTCAAGGCCGGATACAGCGCCCGGGCCTCCCGCAACTCTTCCCACACGGGGGTGAGGCCGTCTAAATCCAGTCGGGAGCATAGTTCAATGCGGGGCGCACCGCCTTTTACGGCGGCGTGTACGCTCTCCAAGTTGCCGCAGCATACTTCCAGGGTCATTTTGAAGCGAGATCGGTTTTGATAAAAAAGCGTTTGAGCTCCGGGCCGTAGGCGTAGGCACCCACGTCGATGCTGTCCAAGAGATAAAGGTCTTTCCCCTGGAACAGCGTGCTCAGGGCCGATTCCCGGATTTCGCGGGTGCGGTCCATGGTCTCCTTGGGCACAATCAGGTGGCAGGGAATCACATAGGCCACGGGATTCAGGGCTACGGCATGGGCCACGGCCCGCACCCCGGCGGGATTGTCCACCAGGGCCGCCAGTTCCGAGTAGCTGTGCAGGCGGCGCTCCATTTCAAAGATTTTTTTCCAGACGTTTATCTGGAAGGGGCTTCCGAAGAGCCGCAGGTCTTCCCAAGTGAGGTAACGGGCAAACTCGATGAGGTCTTCCGTGCCAATTTTCCGCGTGCCGATGGAGCCCACTTCCTCCGGGGGCAGGGCTGCCACCTCAGAGGCGATAAGGGGCAGATGACGGTAATCGGCCGCGATGGATGCGACCTTACCGTCCACTTCAGTCACAATCCAGTCCATATTCTTTTACTTCAAGTAAGGTGTCAGTTTTTCCCAGCTCACGTCCACCGAAATGGCGCCCAAGGCGTAGGGGGCAATGTCATAAGGCTGGAACATCCAGCTGATGCCCTTGTCGTCCGGACAGAAGTTGCCGTTGGGGGCCACCTGGTCCAGCCAGATGCTCTCCAGGGCCTCCTTGTCACCTTCCATGGTGGCGCGAAGGCTCTCCCGCATGAGCTCGCTCACGGGCTCCCGGTAGCCTTCCTTCAGCAGGTCGTCCTCCGTGATGAGAGCCCCCGTCTTGGGATTGAACACCAGGTAGGTGATGGTGTACATCCCGTGCGCTCCGCCCCGGAAGGAGGAGTAGGTGAGGGTATAGCATTTGTTCTTGTTCCAGTCGGCCGTGAAGCTGCCTTCAATCTCGTCTCCCCAACTGCGCAGGGCGCCGGACAGTT
Source organism: uncultured Bacteroidia bacterium (assembly GCA_902794615.1). Taxonomy (GTDB): domain Bacteria; phylum Bacteroidota; class Bacteroidia; order Bacteroidales; family UBA932; genus Cryptobacteroides. The sequence goes on along the minus strand of CADBHY010000013.1, from coordinate 2,832 downwards.
CCGGGTTGGCATTCTCCGTCAGGTACTCGTCAATCAGGTTCTCACGATAGCGGATGGCCGATTCCTCCACGGTGCCGGGCCCGTCTTCCAGGTCGAAGGCCGTGGTGACGAGGGTGTTGTTAATCTGCTGGCAGGCCTCTTTGGGAAGGCCGCCGGTCACATATTCCAGCGAGAGGGAATAGAAGAGGCTGTCTGTCTGGCCCTCGCTCAGGGGCAGGGACAGGTTGTCCTCATAGACGTTTGTTCGGAACGAAGAGCAGCCCGCTGCCACAAGAAGGGCGGCTGCCAGGGCAAAGTGCTTTTTCATATTATCAGTCATTGTTTAATTCGGGAATATCTACGGGGCGTTCGCGTTTGTCTCCGATGAGCCAGCGGGAGTACCAGTCGGCCATTTTCCAGAAGAAATACTCGTTCATGTCTCCGAAACCGTGGCGCTGGCCGGGGAGAATCACCAGCTCGAAGCGCTTGTTGGCCTTGATGAGGTCATTCACCACGCGGATGGTACCGGCCGGGTTCACATTGTTGTCCTGGTCTCCGTGCACCAGCATCAGGTGGCCTTTGAGGCGGGAGGCAAGCTCCTGGTTGGTCTTGATGCTATAGACAAAGGAGGTGTCTCCCTTCGAAACCTTCTCCTGGATGCCGTGGTGCTGCTCGCTCCACCAGCGGTTGTAGATGCTGTTGTCGTGGTTGCCGGCGCAGGAGACGGCGGCCTTGAAGAAGTCCGGGTACTGGAGGATGGCGGCTGTGGACATGAAGCCGCCGCCGGAATGGCCGTGGATGCCCACGCGGTCAATGTCTATCCATTTGTGGCGGGCGGCCAGCTGCTGGACGGCGTATTTCTGGTCTTCCAGGCCGTAGTCCCGCAGGTTGCCGTAGCCGTAGTTGTGGTACCATTTGGAACGGTTGGGGTGGCCGCCGCGGTTGCCCACGCTAATCACTATCATGCCTATCTGGGCCAGGCGGTCCGTGCGCAGGTTAAAGCGCCAGGAGATGTCGTTGGCCTCCACCTGCGGGCCGGGGTACACATAGTCGGCAATGGGATAGACCTTGGTGGAGTCAAAGTCGAAGGGCTTGTGCAGCTCTCCCCAGAGGTCCGTGATGCCGTCGGCCGCCTTCACCTTGAAGCGCTCCGGGAACTTGTAGCCGGCGGCCAGAAGGCGGGAGAAGTCGGCCTCTTCCAGCTGGGTGCGCTTTGCCGTGGCGGTGTTCACCAGCATCACGGCGGGCTTGTAGTCCACGCGGGAGTAATTGGCCACCAGGTACTTGCCGTTGTCGGAGGCCGTGGCCAGCACGTCCATGTCGTCCATGTCCAGCTGCACCATGGGGCCGCCGCCAAACGGAACCCGGTAGTTGTGCATCTGGTAGGGGTTTTCCCCGGGGTTCACGCCGCAGGCGCTCACCACCAGATAGCCGGGGCCCACGGCCAGGATGTCCTCCACGTGGAAGGAGCCTTCCGTGAGATTTTTCTTGCAAGTGCCGTCGGGGCCGTAGAGGTACAGGTTGGCCCAGCCGCCACGCTCGCTCCACCACACAAAGTCTCCGGAGGGGAGGAAGCGGGGCTGCCGTGTTTCCACGTAGGTGTTCATGCGTTCGGAAAGGAGGGTGCGGGTGCTGTCGGCGTCCAGGTCCACCCGGCAGAGGTCCCAGCGCTTGAGGTCGCGGCTGCTTCGCATCAGGTAGAAGCCCTTGTCGTCTCCCTTCCACACCATGCTGCGGTAGTCCTTATAGCGGTCGGCCACCTTGTCGTCGGCCGACAGGATGTCTCCGTCCTGGTCCTTGAAGGCGTTCCAGGCCACCTTTTTCACATTCCCATTCAGGTCCAGGATGCACAGCTCTCCCTTGGGGCCGGGCTCTCCGGGCATCTGGTAGTGGTAGGCCTCCAGCTCCGGGCGGGGATGGGCCAGGGAGTTGATTACCCAGAACTCCTTCACCGGGCTCATGTCCCAGCGCACCAGGGCGAAGTGCTTTCCGTCCGGGGACCAGTTGCCCCGGGCAAAGCGGCGGGCGGTGGAATCGGCCTCCATGTCTCCGGTATAATTGTCGGAGAGCCAGGAGTGGTTGCGGCTGCCGTCCGTGGTGAGCTGCTTTTCCACCAGGGTGCTGTCTTTGGCATCTTTGGCGGCCTTCTTGAGGTTCTCCCTATCCATGAGCCAGAGGTTGTGGTTTTTGACATACAGGCCCAGCTTTCCGTCCGGGCTCACGTTGGCCCAGGAGGGGTACTCGTCCGGGTGTTCGTCCGTGTCGTAGCTGAGCTTGCCGGAGGCTATGTCATAGTAAAAACGGTATTCTACGAACTTGCCCGTAGTGTTTCCGGCGCTGTCGCGTTTCTCCGTCTTGGACTTGAGGTCCCACTGGAAGTATTTGTCGTCCTTGAGTTCCAGGTGCAGCGGCAGGTGCTGGGCGTCGTAGGGGTCACGGGTGATTTCCGTTATCTCACGCGCCAGTTTCTCCAGGTCAAAGAGCTCTTTCTTGCTGCCCGTGGCGGCGTCCACCACGTAGTAGCGGGTGCCGTCGGCCGTTTTCCAGCTGTACCAGAACTTGTCCGAGTCCCGGAACCAGTTGGGACGGATTTTGGTGGAGTACACCATATTGCGCAGGCTCTTGGAAGAGAAGCGGGCGGCCTGCTCATAATTGGCCGTCTGGGCCGATGCTCCCAGGCAAACGGCGAGGGAGAGGAGACAAAGGATTTTCTTCATAAAACAAAGATAATAAAAATTATTATATATCATATCGGCCTGTGAATAACTTTGTTAATTAAATTATTTTTCTTATCTTTGCAGCCCATTTTGCGGATACATAAGAGCCGTGAAATGGGCTGTAACTATAATTTAT
>CADBHY010000012.1 GCA_902794615.1 uncultured Bacteroidia bacterium | reverse complement strand
CTGGGACAACATCCCCTATACCAAGGAGTTGGCCGCCCTGGCGGCCGACTGCAAGGCCGTGTGCTTCGGCTCCCTGGCCCAGCGCAACGCCGTCTCCCGGGAGAGCATCGGCCTTTTCTTAGATGCTGTTCCCCAAGACTGCCTGAAGGTGTTTGACATCAACCTGCGGCAGGACTTCTACGGAAAGGAAGTGCTGGAGGAGTCTTTCCGCCGCTGCAACATCCTCAAAATCAACGACGAGGAGCTGGTGGTGATAGCCCGCATGTTCCAGCTTCCAGGCCTGTCCCTGGAAGACAAATGCCGCAGCCTCATCAAGACCTACGGCCTTCAGATGCTCATCCTCACCTGCGGCGTGAACGGAAGCTACGTCTTCTACGAAGGCGGCATGTCCTTCCTGGATACGCCCAAAGTGCAGGTGGCCGATACGGTGGGCGCCGGAGACTCCTTCACCGGAGCCTTCGTAGGTTCCCTCCTTAACGGAAAAACCGTCCCCGAGGCGCATGAGACCGCCGTCAAGGTATCGGCCTACGTGTGTACCCGGAGCGGAGCCATGCCGGCGGTTCCGGATTCCTTAAAATAAGTTTATGGTAAAAAGGCTCTTCCTTCTCATATCAGCCGTACTTCTTCTCTCCGCCTGCAGCGGGGGGAAGAAGTCGCTGGTTATTGGCGTATCCCAGTGCAGCGACGATATCTGGCGCACCAAACTGAACGATGAACTGGCGCTGGCCGCCCGCATGGACGGCGTGAGCCTCCGCTTTTCATCGGCCGATGACAACAGCTGGCGTCAGATGGAGCAGATTCGGGAATTCGTGAACCAGCGGGTGGACCTGCTGGTTATTTCCCCCAACCAGGCCATCACCATCATGCCCGCCGTGGAAGAAGCCTTTGACGCCGGCATCCCGGTCATCCTCTTCGACCGGAAGATAGAATCCGACAAATACACGGCCTTCATCGGGGCCGACAATGTGGAAGTGGGACGCACCATGGGGCATTTTCTGGCCGATGAGCTGGACGGGAAGGGCCGGGTGGTGGAAATCCAGGGGCTGCAGGGCTCTTCCCCGGCCGATGACCGCCACAAAGGCTTCCTGGAAGCCCTTGCGGAGCATCCGGGAATCCAGGTGCTGGCCGCCCCCTACGGAAACTGGCTGGAAGAATCCGGCTACGAAGCCATGAAAGAACTGGTAGAGGACGGCGTGCATCCGGATGCCGTCTTCGGCCAGAACGACCGCATGGCCCTGGGTGCCCGCCGGGCCCTGGGCTATCCGGAAGACATCCCCTTCTTCGGGGTGGACGCCCTTCCCGATGCCGGCATGCAGGAGGTGATGGACGGCGTCCTCACGGCTTCCTACCTCTACCCCACCCGCGGAGACCTGGTGATGGAACTGGCCCTGAACATCCTGAAAGGCCGGCCTTACGAGCGGGAAAACCGCCTGGAGGGGGCTTTGGTGGACAGCCGCAACGCCCGCATGCTCAAGATGCAGGAGGATGAAATTGCCACCCAGCGGGCCATGGTGGAAAATGTGAACGGCAAACTGGACCAGTTCCTCCTGCAGTACAACAACCAGCGCATTATCATGTGGATGGTCATCGTCTTTGCCATCCTGCTCATCCTCGTGGCCTCCCAGGCCTATTGGAACTACCGCACTACCCGCCAGCTCAAACAGCAGCTGGAAGAAAACACCCAGGCCAAGCTGGACTTCTTCACTTCCGTGAGCCACGACCTCCGTACCCCGCTTACGTTGGTAGCCGGGCCCTTGGAGCACATCTTGGAAGACGGGCAGTTGGGACAGCCGCAGAAGCAAAGCCTCCAGATGGTCCGCCGCAACGTGGACATCCTTCGCCAATTGGTGAACAACATCCTGGATTTCAGAAAGATAGAAAGCGGCAATATGCCGCTGGAAGTGTCCCGCTTCAATTTCCCTGCCGCCGTGAAGGAATGGATGAACGGTTTTTCGGGCTCTACCCGGACCCTCCGTTATGAAGGGGAAGACACGCTGATGATTGAGGCCGACATGCGCCTGCTGGAGCGCATCCTCTTCAACCTGCTGGGCAATTCCATCAAGCATACCGCCCAAGACGGCACCATCACCGTATCCGTCCTTCAGGAAGGGCAGGATGCCGTCCTGAAGGTGGAAGACGACGGCGAGGGCATCCCCCAGGACAAGCTTCCGTATATCTTCGACCGATTTTACCAGGCCTCTGAACCGACCTCCGGAACCGGAATCGGCCTGGCGCTGGTCAAGGCTGTCACCGAACTCCATGGCGGCACCGTCTCCGTAAGCAGCGTCCTTGGGCAAGGAGCCCGCTTCCTGGTCCGCCTACCTTTGACACAAAAAGGTGCCAAGCTGAAGGAGAGCGAAGATGCCAGCGCATACACCGAGACTTTTGAAGAAGTTTACTCCCGCGAAGACCGCTCCCGCAGCGAAGCCGCCCGGCGGGTGACGGATACGGACCGTCCCTCCATCCTGGTGGTGGATGACAATGCAGACCTGAGACACTTCATCGCCTCCCTTCTGGAAGGAGACTACCGGATTCTGACCGCCTGCGACGGACAGGAGGCCCTGGCAAAAGCCCTGAAGGAACTTCCGGACCTGGTGGTCAGCGATATCATGATGCCCGTGATGGACGGCCTCAGCCTGTGCAAAGCCCTGAAGGAACAACTTCCCACCAGCCACATCCCGGTAATCCTGCTCACGGCCAAATCGTTGGAGGAGCAGCGGGCGGAAGGTTACGATTCCGGGGCCGATGCCTACATCTCCAAACCCTTCAGCGAAAAGGTGCTGCTCTCCCGAATCGGCAACCTCCTCAAAAGCCGCATCCTCCTGAAAGAGCATTATCTGGAAACCGGAGAAAGCGCCGCCTCCAAACCCCAGGAAAACGACTTCCTGTCCCGTTTCCGGGCCCGTGTGCAGGCTCATCTGGCCGATGAAGACCTGAATGTGGAGCAGCTGGGCTCCGAGCTGGGCCTGAGCCGCGTCCAGCTGTACCGGAAAGTAAAGGCCCTCACGGGCTATTCACCGGTGGAACTGATTCGCATCACCCGCCTCAAAGCGGCCGACAACCTCCTCAAAACCACGGACAAAACCGTGGCGGAAATAGCTTACGCCGTAGGTTTTGCCACGCCGTCCTATTTCTCCAAGTGCTACAAGGAACTCTTCGGCCGACAGCCCGGCGAGGTGCGGTAGTTTTTGGACAGAAAAATTTGTGATTCTGAGAAAAATCCGTATCTTTGCAGTCCCAAAATTTGAGATGACCGCTAAGCTTAGCAAGACCTGCCATGAAGGGCAGGCGCTTACGGCCCGAAACTTTTAATAAGTTTTCACTAATGTACGCAATCGTAGACATTGCAAGCCAGCAGTTTAAAGTAGAAGCTGGCATGGACATCTTCGTGAACCGCCTCAGTGCGAAGAACGGAGAGGCTGTAGAGTTCGACAAAGTGCTCCTCGTGGACAATGAGGGCAAGGTAAAAGTCGGCACTCCGTATGTAAAGGGAGCCAAGGTGCAGGCCACCGTCGTGGACGATGATGCCAAAGCCAAGAAGGTGCTCGTATTCAAGAAAATCCGTCGCAAAGGATTCCAGACGCTCAACGGCCACCGCCAGAAGCTCACCAAAATCCACATCGACGCTATCGCTTAACTTTAAAAAAGAATCAGGTTATGGCACACAAAAAAGGTCAATCCAGTTCCAAGAACGGCCGTGAGTCGCATTCCAAGAGACTTGGTATCAAGAAGTTCGGCGAGGAAGTCGTAAAGGCCGGCAACATCATCGTGCGTCAGCGCGGTACGGTTCACAACCCGGGCCTGAACGTGGGTATGGGTAAGGATCACACCCTTTACGCCCTTATCGACGGCACTGTCAAATTCACCCGCAAGCGTGAAGACAAATCCTATGTTTCCGTTCTTCCTTTTGAGAACTAAGACATGCTGACATTAAAACTTTTGCGCGAGTCTCCGGATTTTGTCATCCGGAGACTTGCTGTTAAAAACTTCGATGCCCGGGACATCGTAAACAAAATCATCGTCCTGGACGACCACCGCAAAGCCCTCCAGACCCGCAGCGACGCCATGCTCGCAGAGCAGAAGAAGGCGGCCGCCGCCATCGGCCGGCTCATGAAAGAGGGCAAGACTCAGGAAGCCGATGCCGCCAAGGAAGAGGTGGCCAAACTCAAAGCCCGTTCCAGCGAACTGCTGGAGATGGCCGATGACAACAACGCCAAGCTGAACGAGCTGCTGGCCCTGCTTCCCAACATCCCCTGCGACCAGGTTCCCGAAGGAAAAGGCGCCGAGGACAACGTTGTGGTCAAGATGGGCGGCCCGGAGGTGAACCTTCCGGAAGGCGCCCTCCCCCACTGGGACCTGGCCAAAAAGTACGACATCATAGACTTTGACCTGGGCGTCAAGATTACCGGTGCCGGCTTCCCCGTGTACAAAGGCAAGGGAGCCAGGCTGCAGCGCGCCCTCATCAACTTCTTCCTGGACCGCAATACCGCCGCCGGTTACAAGGAGGTGGAGCCGCCCGTGGTGGTGAACGCCGCTTCCGGCTTTGGCACCGGCCAGCTCCCGGACAAGGAAGGCCAGATGTACTACTGCAACGAAGACCAGTTCTACCTGGTTCCCACGGCAGAAGTTCCGGTGACCAACATCTTCCGGGACGTCATCCTCTCCGAAGACCAGTTCCCCCAGAAGCTGACGGCCTATACCCCCTGCTTCCGCCGCGAAGCCGGTTCCTACGGCAAGGACGTGCGCGGCCTCAACCGCCTGCACCAGTTTGACAAGGTGGAGATTGTCCGCATCGAGAAGCCGGAAAACAGCTACGCCGCCCTGGACGAGATGATTGCCCACGTGGAAAGCTTGGTGAATGCCCTGGGCCTGAAGTACCGCATCCTTCGCCTCTGCGGCGGAGACATGAGCTTCACATCGGCCATCACTTACGACTTCGAGTTGTGGAGCGCCGCACAGGGACGCTGGCTGGAGATTTCCTCCGTATCCAACTTCGAGACTTTCCAGGCCAACCGCCTCAAATGCCGCTACAAGGATGCCGACGGCAAAACCCAGCTGGCCCACACCCTCAACGGCAGTTCGCTGGCCCTGCCCCGCGTAGTGGCCGCCCTGCTGGAGGACAACCAGAAAGAGGGTTACATCGAAATCCCCGAGGTCCTGAGGCCATACACCGGTTTCGACCGCATAGACTAACTGCTTCTGGGGCGAAAAGATACCTTTTCGCCCCAGAAACCTTTTTAAACAAGAAACGGGGGCAAAACATAGCGTTTTTGCTCCCGTTTCTATGTAATGAGGTGGGTAAAAGCTTACTGCTCTTCCTGAAGGCGCAGATGCTGTACGTAGATGGCCTTCATGCGGGCCATGCGGTTCTTCACGGAAGGTTTCTCGAAGTTTTTACGGGCGCGCATCTCGCGGACGGCACCGGTCTTTTCGAACTTGCGCTTGAATTTCTTCAGGGCCCTTTCGATATTTTCGCCTTCTTTTACGGGTACGATAATCATGCTTTTACACCTCCTTTTTTGCGATACTGTTCCCCAATCCCCGCTCATTTTCCCCCACGTTACCCTTTCCCTAAATCCCTTCCCTCGGGGAAGGGACTTACTCCCTTCGGGGAATTGGGAGTGCAAAGGTAGAAAATTTTTGACAAGGGACAAAATTTTTTCTTATATTTGTGGTAACACTGATGTTAGTCCCTGAAAACCAAAACAAAAAACATATGAGCAAGCCTTCCAAAAACACCTATCCCTGGACCTTTACCTCTGTCGGAGGTGCCGTCCGCGTAAAAATCCAGAGCGGAGAAGACATCCGCCATCTGGGAGAACTGGACCGCAAGATGTGGACGGTCCTCAGCTGCCCGGTGAGGAACCTGGAGTTTGACGCCCAAGCCCTCAAGTACATTGACGTGGACGGAGACGGAAACATCCGCGTAGATGAAGTGATTGCCACCGCCCAGTGGCTCACCTCCATCCTGAAAAATGCCGATGTGCTCCTGCAGGGCAGCGACACCCTGGCCCTGGACGAATTCAACGCCGAGGACCCCGTGGGAGCCCGCCTCCAGGCATCGGCCCGCCAGATTCTGAGCAACCTGGGGCTCAAAAAGGACGCGATTTCCATTGAGGACACCGCCGACAACGTGAAGATTTTTGCCGACACCCGCTTCAACGGAGACGGCGTCATCACGCCGGCTTCCGCCCCGGACGAGGCCACCGCGAAGCTCATCGAGACCATGGCCGGCATTGCATCGGCCCCGGACCGCAGCGGCGTCCCCGGCATCACGGCCGAGCAGATTGACGCCTTCTTTACCGCATGCGCAGACTACGCCCAGTGGCAGCAGGCCGGCACGGGAGAGGTCTTCCCCTTCGGTGACAAGACCGCCGACGCCCTGGCCGCCGTCCAATGCCTCCGGGAAAAGATGGCCGACTACTTCATGCGCTGCAAGCTCATCGGCTTTGACGCTGCAACGGCGCCCGCCGTGGACGTGAGCGTGGACAAGATTGCCGCCATTGAAGGCAACCTGGACAGCGCTTCCGAGGAAATCGCCCTGCAGCCGCTGTCCAAACCCTCGGCCGAGGGCATACTGAACCTCAAGGCCGTGAACCCCGCCTGGAAGGCTGCCGTAGAGAATATGGTTTCGCTCATCGGCTGGAAAAAAGAAAGCCTCACGGAGGCCGAATGGGCCGGCATCTGCGCCCAGTTCGCCCCCTACACCGCCTGGATGGAGGCCAAGAAGGGCGCCGAGGTGGAAGCCCTGGGCATCGATGCCGTCAAGGCCATCCTGAAGGAAGACAAGAAAGCCGCCCTGCTGGAGCTCGTAGAGAAAGACAAGGCCGAAGAGGCCAACGCCCTCTCCATCGAAGAAGTGGACAAGGTGCTGCGCCTGCAGAAATACTTCTACCGCTTCCTGAACAACTACGTTGTCCTGGCCGATTTCTACGACCCCGGGCGCAAGGCCATCTTCCAGGCCGGCCGCCTGTACATAGACCAGCGCAGCACCGACCTCTGCCTCAAGGTGGACGGCCCTTCCCCGGAAATCTCCGGCCTCAGCGGCATGTATATCCTCTACTGCGCCTGCACCAGCGAAAAGCTGGGCAAGAGCTTCAACATTGCCGCCGTTCTCACGGACGGAGACGTGGACGACCTGCGCGAAGGCAAAAACGCCGTCTTCTACGACCGCGAGGGCAATGACTACACCGCCAAGGTAATAGCCATCGTGGACAATCCCATCTCCGTGCGCCAGGCTTTCTGGAGCCCCTACAAGAAGGTGGCCCGCATGGTGAGCGACCGCATTGACAAGAAAGCGGCCGAGAAGAACGAGAAATCCATGGCCGGCCTCACGGACGCTACGGCCACCGCCACCGACGGAAAGGCCCCGGCCGTTCCCTTCGACATTGCCAAGTTTGCCGGTATCTTTGCCGCCATCAGCATGGGCGTAGGCCTGCTGGGAGCCGCACTGGCCGGCGTGGCCGCCATCTTCGTCGGAATCTCCTTCTGGCAGTTCCTCATTATCCTGGCCGCCATCATGCTCATCATCTCCGGACCTTCCATGTTCATCGCCTGGCGGAAACTCCGCAAGCGTGACCTGGGTCCCGTGCTCAATGCCAACGGCTGGGCCATCAACGCCCGCTCCCTGGTAAGCGTGAAATTCGGCAAGACGCTCACTTCCCTGGCCGCCTTCCCCAAACTGACGGCCGTGGACCCCGCCGCCCGCCGCAAGCGTTTCTGGAAACGCTTCTGCTGGACGCTGGTCTGTCTCCTTGTCATCGGCGGTGCCGCCTGGTGCATCGCCACGGGCAAGTGCTGCAAGAAAGCCGCCGAGCCCGCACCTACCGAAGAAGTAGCGGAAGCCGAGCCTACCGCCGAAGCCCCTGCCGCCGAACTTAGCGAAGAGTAAGATGGATACCGCATTTCCCTATTCGCAGTATGTGACCGGCAAGAACTTCGTAGGAAGACGGGCCGATGTCACCCTGATGGGCAACCTCCTGAGCCAGGGAGAGAACATTCTGCTGTCGGAACCCCCGAAGAGCGGAAAGACCTCCCTGGTACAGCAGGCGCTCCTGTCCATGCGCATGTCGGGGAAGGTATTTTCAGTGGGGCAGTTCAGCGCACTCAATATCAGAACGCCGGAGGCCTTCCTCCTCAAACTGGGCAATACCGTGCTCAGGATGACGGCCTCCGGTCCGGCGGAGTATGCCGCCCTTTGCCGGAAATACCTGGAAGGGACGCACTTCGTCTTCGATTCGGAGAACTTCACGGAAGAGAACCAGATTCTTTCCCTGGGCTGGGACTTGGATGAGACCGATATCCGGGCCATGCTCCGCTTCCCCTATATCCTGGCCCAGGAGAGAGGCGAGCGGATTATCCTTATCATCGACGAGTTCCAGAGCCTGGCCCATCTGGAGAATCCGGATGTGCTTTTCCGGCCCATGGATGCCTGCATGCGGGAACTGAGGGACGGTTCCCTCTTCTCCTGGATTATCTGCGGCTCCGGGGTCAACGCCATGAAAGGCATCTTCTCCTCCAGCCTGCTCTTCCACCGGCAGCTGGAACGTGTGCGCCTTTCCCCGGTTGACGAAAGGGAAATGGCCGACCACGTACACAAAGGCTTCACCATGGCCGGAAAGGTGGTGTCCAAAGAGCTCCTGCAGGGCGCCTGCCGCCTGTTCCGCGGGCACCTGTGGTATATCAACCACTTTGTGGCCATCTGCGACGCCATGAGCAAAGGTTATATCGTGGAGCAGACGCTGGTAGAGGCCCTGAACTCCCTGGTGGCCATTCACGAGCCCCGCTTCAATGCCGTCATGGAAGACCTCACCACCCACCAAATCAGCCTCCTGAAGGCCATTGTGGACGGGGTGGTCCGCTTCAGTTCGGCCGATGTAATCCGCAAGTACGGGCTCAACTCGTCGGCCAATGTGAAGCGCGTGAAGGACGCCCTCACCAAAAAGGAAGTGCTGGTGTTTGACGAGAACGACGCGCCCCAAATCATCGACCCGCTGTTCGAGTACTGGGTCCGCAACTATTATTTTGAAATGAAAGACTGATGGCAAAAAAACACATTGTCGTTTTAACCGGCGCCGGCGTATCGGCCGAAAGCGGCTTTGCCACTTTCCGGGACACCGGCGGCCTCTGGGAGCAGTACAATGTCAACGACGTGGCTTCCATCGAGGGCTGGTACCGCAACCGCTCCCTGGTGCTGGATTTTTACAACCAGCGCCGCGCCCAGCTGAAGGACGCCAAGCCCAATGCCGCCCATGAGGCCATTGCAGGCCTGGAGAAAGACTATCTGGTGGACGTGATTACCCAGAACGTGGACAACCTGCATGAGCGGGCCGGTTCCACGCGCGTGCTCCACCTGCACGGCGAACTCACCAAGGTTAGGCCGGAGAACGGAGTCTATGAGCGCACGGCCTCCGAGGCGGAGGTGATGGACGTAGGGTATCGGCCCGTCGTATTGGGAGACTTGGCCCCGAACGGAAGCCAGTTAAGGCCGCATATCGTCTTCTTCGGAGAGGCCGTCCCCAAGATTGAAAAGGCCATCGACCTGGTCCAAAAGGCCGATATCCTCCTCATCGTAGGCTCCTCGCTGCAAGTCTATCCCGCAGCCGGCCTGTACCGCTACGCCGGCAACCAATGCCCCATCTACGTGATAGACCCCAAGCCCGTGCCCCTCTCAGACCCCCGCGTCACCTTCATCAAGGACGTCGCCAGCAGCGGCATGCAGCAGTTCCTGTCCATGATTTAGAGTCTTAAACAGAAAAACCGGAACCCCTGACGGAGCTCCGGTTTATTCTACCTATTATTAACTAAACCAACTAAAACTAACCTGATTCAGTATATGGCAAGGAACGTGCCAAACTTTACAAAACTTTTTCGTGCGAGACTTCGGCGCGGGCTCTTTCCACGGATTTGGAGCGCTTGAGAACAAAGCCGGAGCCCAGGTATTTGGTGCGGACGTCTTCGTCGGCCGCCAGCTCTTCAGGCGTACCGGCCTGGAGGATAACGCCCTCGTACAGAAGGTAGGCGCGGTCTGTAATGGCCAGGGTTTCACCCACATTGTGGTCTGTAATGATGACGCCAATGTTGCGGTACTTGAGTTTGGCAATGATGTACTGGATGTCCTCCACGGCAATGGGGTCCACGCCGGCGAAGGGTTCGTCCAGAAGGATGAACTTGGGGTCCACGGCCAGGGCGCGGGCAATCTCGCAGCGGCGGCGCTCACCGCCGGAAAGTTGCACGCCCAGGGACTTGCGCACCTTGGAGAGGTTGAATTCGTCAATGAGGCGCTCCATCCGCTCGTGCCGCTCCTCCTTGGAAAGTTTCTCCGTGCTCTTGGAGAGTTCCATCACGGAAAGGATGTTGTCTTCTACGGACATCTTGCGGAAGACGGAGGCCTCCTGAGGAAGATAGCCGATTCCCTGCTGGGCCCGCTGGTACATGGGCAGGCGGGTAATCTCCACGGTATTGCCCTCGTCATCGTCCAGGAAGATACGGCCGCCGTTGGGTTTAATCTGCCCGGTAATCATGTAGAAACTGGTGGTTTTACCGGCGCCGTTGGGCCCCAGGAACCCCACAATTTCTCCTTGCTGCACTTCCATGGAAACGCTCTTCACCACGGTGCGGACGCCGTATTTCTTGACAAGTTTTTCTGCTCTTAAGCGCATATCATTTCGTATCTAATCCCATATCGGCCACAAAAGCTCTTACCTCGGGGTTCTTTTCCATCAGGTCCTTGGCCTTCTCTTCCGGCATGTAAGGCACCTTGGCGGCCTCTTCCACCGGAGTCACGGACACAATTACATTCACCTTGGCGCAGTTCACCAGTTCCCGCAGCTTGGTTTCCAGTTCCCGAAGCATCTTTTCCTCCACCCACTGGCGCTGGGCCTCGTTGGTCACGAAGAACTCCACCTGCTTGACGCCGCCTTCTTCCGAGAGCCGGATGTTTCCGCTGGAAAGCATGCTCTGAAGACGCGGCTTGGCGCTGTACTGTCCGGAGAGTTCCTTCCACTTGGCCAGGACGGTTTCGTCTTCCGGCAGGGCTTGGTTCTGTGGCTCCTGGGGAGCCGTTTCCTCCTGGGATTTTTTCTCCTCCATAAGGGCGCTCATGGAAAGCGAGGAGCCTTTGAGGGGGCGTCGCTGCCTCGCAGGGGCCGATGCCGGGGCCGATACCGGTGCAGGTGCAGGTGCAGGCGCGGGAGCCTCCACCTTCGGGGCCTCCTCTTCTTTGGGGGTTGGAGCGGATACCGTTGCAGCCGAATCGGCAGGTTTGCCCATCAGGTAACTCAGTTTCATGAGGGCAAATTCGATATGCAGGCGCGGATTCACGGCCGCCTTGTAGCCGGTCTCGCAGGCTGTTGTAATGGCCAGGGCTTCAAAGAGGAACTGCTTGGAACAGCGGGCTGCCTGCTCTGCATAGCGTTTCTTGAGCGATTCCGGCAGCTCCAGCAGCGGCTCCAGGCCGCCCGTTCCCGCCACCACCAGATTCCTCAGGTGCGTGGAGAGGGACGCCACAAAGTGAAGCGCGTTGAAGCCCTTGGACAGAATCTCCTCCAGAATGAGGAAGGCCCCGCCGTAGTTCCCGGCCAGGAAGTGGTCCACCAGCTTGAAACTGTACTCGTAGTCCAGGACATTGAGGTTGCGAATAACGTCTTCATATTTGACGTCCGTGCCGCAGAAAGCCACCGTCTGGTCAAAAATGGTGAGGGCGTCGCGCATGGCGCCATCGGCCTTGGAGGCTATCACGTGCAGGGATTCGTCGTCTATCTTCACGCCCTCCTTCTGGGCGATGTCCCGCAGGTTCCGCACCATGTCCGGAATGCTAATGCGGTTGAAGTCGTAGGTTTGGCAACGGCTCAGGATGGTGGGCAGAATCTTGTGCTTTTCCGTGGTGGCCAGGATGAAGATGGCGTGTGCCGGCGGCTCTTCCAGCGTCTTGAGGAAGGCGTTGAAGGCGGCCTGCGACAGCATGTGGACCTCGTCTATGATATACACGCTGTACTTCCCCACCTGGGGCGGCACCTGCACCTGCTCCATGAGGGTTTTGATGTCCTCCACGGAGTTGTTGGAGGCCGCGTCCAGTTCATGGATGCAGTAGGAACGGCCTTCCTGGAAGCTCACGCACGACTCGCACTTCCCGCAGGGCTCCATGTCCTCTCCGGGGTTCATGCAGTTAATCATCTTGGCGAAGATGCGGGCCGTGGTGGTTTTTCCCACGCCCCGGGGGCCGCAGAAAAGGTAGGCATGGGCCAGCTGTCCCCTCCGGATGGAGTTGGACAGCGTACGGGCTATATTGTCCTGCCCAATCAGGCTTTCAAACGAATCCGGCCTGTATTTTCGGGCCGATACAATGTAGTCGCTCATAGCAGTTCCAAAGCTTTTTCCACCGTGTCATCCACCGGCAGGTAATACTTGTAGAAGGCGTTCTCCCCCAGCTTGGAATAACGTGCGATGAGGGCGCTCAGCTGCGGAAGCAGGTAGGGAGCCGTCTGCTCCCACTCGGCCGCCGTGCAGCGGATGGCGTCCTGCCGGAGGGCATAGGCGGGGAAATCGGCCTTCAGATTAAGGCCCTGCAAGAAACGGTCCATGTCGGCATAATTGTCGATGGCCGAGAGGCGGGCGCTGTAGCGGTCAAACACCTGGGAGGCATAGCGCATCTGCGTAGCCTTCCGGTTGCAGGCGATAAAGAAGGCCGATGCCCGGGTGGTGTCCATGGGGACAAAGACGTCCGGCATGATGCCGCCGCCGCCGTAAACCGCCCGGCCGGAGCGGGTGTGGTGTACGTCGGTGGTGTCCAGACGGACGCTGTCGGCGCTGAACACTTCGCCGTCGGCATAGCGGTTATAGATATCGTAGGCATAATCCCGCTGGCTGGCATAGGGTTTCTGGATGCAGCGGCCGCTGGGCGTATAGTAGCGGGCCACGGTGAGCCGTACGCCGGAATTGTCCGTGAAGAAGAAAGGCTCCTGCACCAGGCCCTTTCCGAAGGAGCGGCGTCCCACCACCTTGCCGCGGTCGTTGTCCTGGATGGCCCCGGCGAAGATTTCACTGGCCGATGCCGAGTTCTCGCTCACCAGCACGGTAAGGCCCACGCTCTGCAGCGTGCCCCTTCCATCGGCCTTATATACCTCCTTGGGCCTGTGGAGCCCTTCGATATAGACGATGGTGTCTCCGGGAGAGAGGAAGTCGTTGGAGAGGAGGAGCGCCTGGTCCATATAGCCGCCGGAATTGTCCCGCACATCGAACAGCAGGTGCGCCATGCCCTGGTCCAGCAGGCTCATGGCCGCCTTGTGGCATTCCTCGTAAGTGGTGCGGGAGAACTTGCCCAGGCGGATATACCCCACCCCGGGCTTAATCATGAAGGCGGCGTCCACGCTGTGTACGGGAATCTTGTCGCGGGTAATCTCGAAGGGAATCACCTCTTTTCCGCGGCCCACCGTCACGGTGACCTTGGTGCCCGACGGGCCCTTCATGCGCCTTACCATGCTGTCCTGGGGGAACTTCACACCGGCAATCACCTTGTCATCCACCTTCAGCAGGCGGTCTCCGGGCATCAGCCCCACCTTTTCCGAGGGGCCGCCGGCAATCACCTCCAGTACGATGGCCGTGTCGTTGGGCACGTTGAACTGAATGCCGATGCCGTCAAAATTACCGGCCAAGTCCTGCTCCGAATCCTTGAGCTGCTGCGGGGGAAGGTACACGGAATGCGGGTCCAGCTTGGCCAGGGCGGCCTCCACGGCCGCATTGGTCATGCTCTCCCGGTTCAGGGTATCCACATAGTTCTTCTCTACCAGGTCCAGGATGAGATTGAGCTTGCGCCACTCTCCGTAGCGCGTATTGTACAGGTGCTGCCGCTCCCGGTAACGGACCACCGACAGCGTGACAAGGACACCCATCAGGATGCCCAAAGCCACTTGAAGAAGCTGGAAAAGTGTTTTTTTCTGCATGGTTCCCGCTACTGGATTTGTTCTACTTCTATACCGGCGCGCTCCAGCAGGTCTATGCCGTCCGTAAGGCGGTAGGCGTCGCGGTACACCACGCGCCTGATACCGGCCTGGATGATGAGTTTGGCGCACTCCGCACAGGGAGAGGCCGTCACGAAGAGCGTGGCGCCGGCAGAGGAGTTGCCGCTCTTGGCCACCTTGGTGATGGCATTGGCCTCGGCATGCAGGACATAGGGCTTGGTGACTCCGTTTTCATCTTCACAGACATTCTCGAAGCCCGAAGGAGTACCGTTGTAGCCATCGGAGATGATGGTGCGGTCTTTTACCAGCAGGGCACCCACCTTCCTGCGCTTGCAGTAGGAATTCTGGGCCCAGACCTCGGCCATTTCCAGATAACTCTTGTCGAATTTTTCCATTAGTTGCGCTGATACAGATAACGCTTGATGCTCTTTTTGGGCGTACGCTCGAAGTCTTCGGGCATGAGCTCAATCTTCTTGATTTGCGCATACTTGGGCAGCACGTCATTGATGGCGGGCAGAAGGCCGGTGATGCGCTTCTTGAAGTCTGAACGGGTATAGCCGTCCAGTTCTCCCTGGTGCCAGTCCGGATAGATGAGGGCCGTAAGGCCGCCGTCATCCTCCACCACCAGGGAATCCACCACGTAATTGAAGTTGTTGATGGTGGCTTCCACCTCTTCCGGATAGATATTCTGGCCGGAAGGGCCCAGCACCATGCACTTGGAGCGGCCGCGCAGGAACAGGTAGCCGTCCCGGTCAATCACGCCCATGTCGCCGGTCTTGAACCAGCCGTCCGGAGTGAAGGACGCCTTGGTGGCGTCGTCGTTCTTATAGTAGCCCAGGCACACGTTGGGGCCTTTCACCTGCACCTCTCCGGGAATCCTTTCCGGGTCTGTGGAGTCGATGCGAATCTGCATGTTCAGGGCAGCCCGTCCGGCCGACCCCACCTTCACCTTGTCCCAATGGGCATAGCCGATGATGGGCGCACACTCCGTCATGCCGTAGCCCACCGTATAATGGAAGCCTATCTTGTGCAGGAATTTCTCCACCTCCGGATTGAAGGCGGCACCGCCCAGGATTACCTCCTCGAACTTCCCGCCGAAGGCATTGGTGAGCTCCGTGCAGAACTTCTTCTCTATCACCTTGTCCAGCACGGGGATGTGACGGTAATATTTGGTCTTGTCAATAACGGGCTTGAGCTTGCTCTTGTACACCTTTTCCATCACCAGCGGCACCGCGATGATAATGTCCGGATGCACCTCGCTGAAAGCCTGCATGATAATCTTGGGGCTGGGAACGCGGCTCAGGAAATGCACATGCATGCCGATGGTCATCTCAAAAATGAATTCGAACATCATCCCGTACATATGGGCCGACGGGAGCATGGACACCACGTTCATCCCGGCCTTAAGCATGGGACAGGCATCCTTGGAGGCGAACTCGATGTTGGAATAGAGGGCACGGTAGGGAATCATGACACCCTTGGAGAAGCCGGAAGTGCCGGAAGTATAGTTGATGATGGCCAGTTCTTCGGGGCCGTCCTGGTAATAATCGAGGTTCTCCGGCTCGAAGTTATTGGGGTAACGGTGGCCGAATTCCTCATTGAGGTGCTCCCTCACCTGACGGCGCTCCTCACTGTCGGCATACAGGAACTTGAAGTTGTTGATTTGTACCACCACGGACAGGTCCGGCATTTCCTCGGCCGACAGGCCTTCCCAGATTACATCGTCCACAAAGAGGACACGGGCCTCGGAGTGGTTCACCAAGTAATGGATGTTTCCGGGTTTGAACTCGTGCAGGATGGGAACGGCCACGGCGCCGTAGGTGATGGCGGCCAGGAAACTCACGCCCCAGTTGGCCTGGTTGCGGGAGCAGATGGCCACCTTGTCTCCTCTGCGGAGGCCGCACTGTTCAAAGGCAATGTGCAGTTTGGCAATCCGGCGGGCCACATCCCGGTAGGCCAAGGTCATGCCCTGGAAATTGGTCAGGGCAGGGCGGTCCCAGTTCTGGACAAAACTCTCCTGCAACAGTTTGTTTACTGAATGAAATTCCATTATCGTTTCTGTTTTTAATTCAACTTATACTCCCGGGTGCGGCCGTCATAACATTCTCCGCTCACGCCCTTGGAGCCTATCTTGAGCCGGGTGTCCGGACGCAGCATCTTTCCGCCTTCTTCCGTCAGGAGGTTCTCCCCTCCCGCGAAAGGATACACGAGGGTGCGGATGCCGGTTCTTACCACCCAGTAATCCTTTCCTCCCACCTGGATAAGTTCCGGCAGGTCCTTCACCGTTTCCGGTGCCCGGATGCCCTTCCAGCCCTCCGGCTTCTGGCCGTGCAGGTTGTAACGCTCCAGGCTGTTGTCTTTATGCAGCACCATCACGGTGTATCCTCCGGCACCCGTGAAGTCATAGACGTCCGGTCCCAGAAGAACGGCCTTGGGAAGCTTGACCGGGAATCCGCTCACCCACTTGCCCAGGCGGTCCAGCAGGTAGAGCTTGTCACCGGCGGCAAAGAGGAACTGGATTTTTCCGTTCTTGTAATAATCTACATCCTGTACCCGGCCGCAGAAGGCTTCCTTGAACGGAATGCCCCACACGTCCTTCCTGTTCTCGTCTTGCAGACAGATGGAAAGATGGCTGTTCTGATACAGGTAATTGGTCTTCTTGGTCTGGAAATTGGTCACCGGGAAAGGCCCCGCAGGAATGACCACCGTGGTATCCCGCTCCTGAACCTGCACCTTGTTGCCCTTGAGGGTTTTGCTTTGCAGGCTGATGCGCATCTCGGGAAGTTCTTCCGAAAGGTTCAGCGAGGCATAGGCCGGCGCAAAACCGGCACCCAGGGCAAACTCCTTCAGCGGAGCGGCCAGGGAAGCGGAGAACAGGCTGGAAGGCAGGTCTCCCGCATCCGTAAGGGAGGCATAGGCCACAAAACCGGAAGGCAGGCTTACGGAAGCATCCGAAAGGCGGCTTTTCAAAGGATATTCGCCGATGGATTTATCCTGCAGCGCCCGGATGGTGGGAACATCGGCATATACGCTCCAGCGGTTGCCGATGGATGCGCAGACGGTATCTACGGCCGAAAACGCTTCCCCGGCCACAACAGCCAGGCAGCCCCGGTAGGGGTTGGGGCTTTCCGTTCCCAGCTTGAGGTCCCTGGCGCTTCTCACCAAAAGGGCTTCCCGCAGCTTTTCTCCGGTATAGAAGCTCACTTTCACCAGTTCACGCGCCTGCAGGCTGCGGAACCACTCCTCCGGACTGAGCGCCCGCCCGGCCTTGGCCTTGAGTTCCTTGCCGAACATGCCCAGCCGGCCTTTCCCGTCCTCTTCCTTGCGGCGCGAAGCCAGATAGGCCTCGGTATCTCCGACGGGGACGGACAGGGCCGTTGCCGTATAATAAGGTACCACCTCCGGGAATTCCGGCTCCGATGCCGATGCACCCTTGAAGGCGGCGAAATAGCTTTCCCAGCCTTCTCCCTCCAAGGCGCGGCCCTTGAGGAGAATCCGGTCTTTCTCTTCTTGAAGCTCCCAGCCGCTCCAGGCCGTCAGCCCCTTCACGAAGGAGGCCTTCTGGTAAGGCTTGCCGGCATACACCTGCAGGAGTTTGTCGGCATGGGCATGGGAGAGCAGAAGGATGGCATGGCCGGAGAGATGGCCCACCAGGTCTTGGAGGCGGCGGGTTCCCAGGAGGGTATGTCCCTCCTCCAAATGGCGGGCGGCGGCCCCCACGAAGGTTTCGCTGCGGCTGGCCATCAGAAAGCCCTCCTTCCAGAGGGTCCGGAGACCGGCCTGGGCGGCCATCTTACGGGCCAGGGTATCTTCCTGCTCCACCCGGGCCACCACAAGGGGTACCAGGGAGCCGCTGTTGTGGAGGGAGACCGCCATTTCCTTTCGGCCTATGGCCTGAAGGAAGGCCATCAGTTCCGGATTCTTGGGGGCCAGGATGCCCTTCAGGATTCCGGAAGAATCGGCCAGGATGCGGGAAGCTGCGGAAGAGCCGTCCAACACCAGAACGGCGGCGGCGTCCGAAGGGACGGCCCTCAGGAGAGTCCAGTCATCGGAGAGGGATGCAGAATAGTCGTTGTCCCGCGAGGGGGTGTCCGAATAGAGTTTCACAATGGCAACGGCGATGCCCGCCAGAAGCAGGGCCACTGCGACAAGGGAAACTATGGTGCTACGTTTCGCCATATTATGCAAAGATAATCAATTTTCTGCATCTTTGCAGAAAACACGGCCCCGTTCCGTAAAAAATAATGCCCCTCCCCCCGTCAGCGCAGTTTGAAGCGGGTCACCTTGCCGTCCTTCCAAGCCATGTCCAGAGTCTGGCCCGTGCGGGTGCGCACGCCCTTGAGATGGCCGGAGGGCCAGGCCGACGGCAGGGCCGGAAGCGCCTGCACGCCCTGGGCGTCGGAGCGGACCAGCATCTCCATCACGCCGGCACAGCCGCCGAAGTTTCCGTCTATCTGGAAGGGCGAATGGGCATCCATCAAATTGGGATAGGTTCCTCCGCCCCGGCGGGCATCCCCGCCCTGATAACCGTCCGGGCTCACGTAGCGGAGCAGGCGGCGGTACATCTTGTAGGCGCTTTCCCCGTCTCCCAGGCGGGCATAGAGGTTCACCCGCCAGCCGCAGCTCCAGCCGGTAGTCTCGAAGCCCTTGATTTCCAAAGACTTCAACACAGCATCGGCCAGGGCCGATGCTTCCTTGATTTGATGGCCGGGGTAGGCGCCAATCAAATGGGACTGATGACGGTGAAGCGGGTCCCAGTCGGCCCAGTCGTGGTACCACTCCTGCAGGGCGCCGTCGGCTCCCACCTGGTACTCCTTCAAGTCCGGGAGGACGGCGTCCACTTCCCGGGCAAAGGCCTCGTCGCCCAGCTCCAGGGCGGCGTCGCGGGCGTCGGTGAGGCACTCCCGGATGATGGCCAGGTCGGCCGTGGCGCCGTAGAGCGTACGCCCGGCATAACCGGAAGGGGTGAGATAGATATTTTCCGGCGAGGTGGACGGAGAGGTAATCCATTTGCCGTCCTTTTTCACCAGCACGCCCATGCAGAAACGGGCCGCGCCCTTGAGCACCGGGTAGTCCCGCTCAAGGTCTTCGCGGCTGCGCGTGAAGAGCCAGTGCTCCCAGATATGGGTGGAGAGCCAGGCCCCGCCCATGTTCCAGTTGGCCCACGAGGGGTCTCCCACGCCCGCCCCCACCGGGCAGGTCATGGCCCAGATGTCGCTGTTGTGGGCCTCGCACCAGCCGTCCTCGACTCCATAGAAGTCCCGTGCCGTCTGCCGGCCGTTCCGGGAAAGGTTATGCAGGAAGCCCAGCAGCACCTGGTGCATTTCCGGAAGGGCTGCCGCCTCTGCGGGCCAGTAGTTCTCTTCCAGGTTGATGTTGGTGGTGTAGTTGCAGCTCCACGGCGGGTCCATGCTCTCGTTCCAGAGCCCCTGCAGGTTGGCTGGAACGCCCAGGGTGCGGGAACTGGAGATAAGAAGGTATCGGCCATACTGGAAATAAAGGGCTTCCAGCTCCGGATTGGCCTCGCCGGAGGCATAACGCCTAAGCTGTTCATCCGTGGGCAGGGCCTTGATTTCGGGCGCCGTCTGCCCCAGGTCCAGAGAAACGCGGCCGAAGAGTTCTCCGTAGTCGGCCCTGTGGCGCTTCCAGAGGCTCACCCAGTCTTCTGCGGCCGCCCGGCGGGCTTGGGAAAGGGCGGCTTCCTTGTACTCTCTCCCCTCCTTTACAGGGTCCTTGTCAAAACCCGCAAAGCTGGTCACGTTGGACACCACAATCTGCGTCCGGTTAACCCCGGAAACGTGAAGGGTGTTTCCCCGCACTTCCGCATCCGGGCAATAAACCACCGTCCGGTAGTGGATGCCCCGCTCCGGGTCATAGGCAAACTGTTTTTCCCCCGAGGGCACGGAGTAGCCGGGGTAGGCATGGTAGGCGGCGTAGCCGTCGCTCACCAGCATCCCCTCCCGGGCCTCGGTCACATGCGGCAGGCCGCTTTCCAGCTCAAGTGTCACATCCAAGGGGGCGTCGCCCATCAGGCGAATCACCAGCGCCGAATCCGGGGCCGACACAAAATACTGCGCCTGGAAGGCCTTTCCGTCCCTGAGATACTGCACCCGGGCGGTGGCATCGGCCAAATTCAAGCTGCGCTCATAGGCCGATACCTCCCCTTCGGGGAAGCTGAGCCACAAGGTGCCCAGCGGCTGGTAGGTCTGGCTGAAATGCCCCTGAAGCTGCTTCTGGAGCTCATCGGCCAAAGGATAATCCCCGGCCTCCAGGGCCTCCCGCACCTTCGCAAGCCACGGCGTGCGGTCCGTCCCCTCCCCGCTTTCCGGCTCGCCGGTCCAGAGGGTGATGTCGTTCAGGGAAACCCGCTCCCGGGCGGTTCCGCCATAGACCAGGGCGCCCATGCGGCCGTTTCCCAGGGGCAGCGCCTCTTCAAAGAAATCGGCCGGACGGTCATAATGCAAAATCAAATCC
>CADBHY010000011.1 GCA_902794615.1 uncultured Bacteroidia bacterium | reverse complement strand
ACGATAGACATACTCCCTACAACCAACTTCCTCCCCTTCCTCCCGATCAGGCGCTGTACATGGATGCGGAAGTGGGAGCCAAACTGGTGCTGGCAAGCAGGCGCCTGGCCGAATTGAAAGGCCTGGCGGCCACACTCCCCAACCAAACCATCTTCGTCAATACCATTGCCCTGCGGGAAGCAAAAGCCAGTAGCGCCATTGAGAATATTTTCACCACGGACGATGAACTCTATCGTAGTTTATCCTACCAGGAAGACGACTACCTGGAAGGACCGGCCAAAGAGATTCTGCACTACAGGGAAGCACTCTGGAAAGGTTTTCAGGACATAACCAAAGAGAAAAACCTCAGTGTAGAAACAGTGGTGAACGTTTTTCGTCAAGTAAAAAAGACGCACGAGGGGATTCGTCCCTACCAGGCAGAAATTGTAATCAAAAAGAGAGGCTGGGGGTCTTTGGTTGCGGAAACCATCTATACTCCCCCAAGAGGGAAAGGAGTAGTAGAAAAAAAGATGGCCGACTGGATTGACTTTCTGAACGACGATTCAGCCTACCCCGTTGATCCGCTCCTCAAAATGGCAATGGCTCACTATCAGTTTGAAGCCATCCATCCATTCCGGGACGGCAACGGCAGGACAGGCCGAATCCTATGCATTATCTATTTGATCCAAAAGGGGCTTCTGGACCTGCCCATCCTATACCTGAGCGCCTATATCCTCCAGAACAAAGATGCATACTACTATGCACTTAACAGCGTGACGGGACTCAGGGACTGGAAGGCGTGGATTCTTTACATGCTCGAAGCCGTTTCACAAACATCGGAATATACTATTGATAAGATAAACCGTATCCGTTCTTTGATGGAAAAGACGGAAAGAATCATCCTGGAGAACAAACTCTCCCTGGCCAGACTCAACCTTTCCAAGCTGTTCGAACAGCCCTACATCCGTCCCAAAAATCTGCTCTCGAATACAATTAAGAGCGTAAATACGGCCAAGAAGTACCTCGGTCAGCTGGAGGGCCTCGGTCTTCTCACAAAAGAGAGAATCGGCAAAGAGTATATCTGGTTCAACACCGAGCTGATGGCTATTTTGTCAGATTAATGATTAACCTGCAATCCCAACAAATACACAGCCCTCAGCTCTTCAGAATTGGTTCGATAATTGTCCCATTGCCCGCACAGGATGATCGGCCTGATGCCTCAGGAAGACCAGGAGGCCATCCGGAAGGCCGAAGAAACGGGCAATTTTGAGGATCCGGCGTATCTGCGGGCCAACGACCATTTTATGACGCTGCACTGTGCCAGCGTGGATGAAAACAGCCCGGAAGCCGGTGGGAACTGCTGGAAGGCGCCCGCCACATGTGCTTTGTGGACCGTCACGAAGACTATTGCCGCATCCTGGAGTCCTGGCTGGAGGAACAGGACGGCCGGTATTAACCAAAACTGGCTGGCCTTTTGAGGGACCAGCCAGTTTTTGTACTAGGATAGCTGTCGATTAATAGCTGTCGATGGTCAAGAGGGTTGTCTTGGAGTAAAGAACCGGAATGGGGGCTGTACCGACGAAGATGTTCTGGCTGGTCTGGACGGGGGAACCGGAGATGAGGCTGTTGATGATGAGCGCCGTGTTGTAGGCCATATCCTTCAGGTTCTTGTCAATGGTCATGGCCTGCTTGTGGTTCTTGATGTTGCTCTGTGCCATGGCGGTGTTGTCCTGGCCCGTAATCACCGGCATGTCTATGATGCCGGCTTCCTCCAGGGCGTCGATGGCTCCCTGGGCAAGGTTGTCATTGGCGGCGAGTATCATATCCGGGCATCCGTCCTCACCATAGCTTTCCAGGCGGTCCTGCATGGCTTTTTTGCCATCGGCAATATTCCAGCTGTCGGCCTTTACCTGGCTGTAACTTTTCTTGCCGCTCTTGATGACGAGGCTTCCGTTGTCGATGTATTTCTTAAGCAGTTCCATGGCTCCCTCATAGTACTCCTTGGCATTGATGTCGGTTTCGGGGCCTTCCAGAATCTCAAGGGTCATGGAAGATGCACCGGTGGAATGGAAGTGGTTCAGAAGGAACATGGCCTGCAGACGTCCGATTTCCTTTGTGTCGGAGGACGAAATATAGGCAATGTGGGGGTTGTTCAGGACAAGCCTGTCATGGCAGACAACCTTGACGGCGGGATTGCGGTCCAGCAACCCGGACTCGTTGATCAGGTTGTGGTCAATGGCCGTGAGCACAATGTAATTGGCTCCGTCCTGGATGGCTCTCTTGAGCTGGTTAACCTGTTCAACGGCACCTTCCTCATTTTCGGGAGCGGTATAGAAAGTGGTGTTGAAGCCATATTTGTCCATGATGGTCTCAAGGTTCTGCTTGTCTGCGGCCCAGCGGTCAACGACGGAGGCGTCCGGGAGCAGGACAACTACCTTCTGGCTCTTGATATCCTTGCTATTGTCCTTTAAGCAGGCAGTCGCAAAGATTGTTAACGCGCTGAGGATTAATACTTTAGCTAAAAATGACTTTTTCATAGTGGTGCTAGTTAATGTCTAAATTTTTGCAAGGTAAGAATTTATTTTGGAATTATTATCGTTTTCGCCGATAAAGTAGCGGTAAGGCCGGAAAACGGATTATGCAGACAGTCTGGCTTTGACGGCGTAATAGGCCTGGCGGGAGTTGAAACCGGATTCCAGGATGGCTTCCTGGAGTGGTGCGCCTGGAGGTAGGCTTCCACGTGCTGCAGGCGCAAACACGGTTCACGTAGTTGAAAAAGCCTCCCAGCCGGGCCCGGAAGAGGCTGGAGAGGGCCGACCACCATCTCTACCGTCTGGCAAAGGAATTACGCGCCGAACAGCAGGAAGAGGAAGTGGGCGATGATGCCGGCACAGAGACCGGCGATGGCGTGTGCGCCGATGGCTTTGGAAATCATCTTCCGGTAACCCAGGGAATCCAGCATGGCCGTGTGCGTGGAAAGGAAACCGCTCCAACACATGCCGATGGCCGTGAAAACGGCAATGGCGTTTCCGTCCAGGATGCCCGCGGCATCAAAGGTGGGAAGAAGGCCGAGGGCCGCGCCCACCGCACCGAGGGCCGTCATGGGGAAGGCAATCAGCTCCATGTGGGTGAAGCCGAAGAGCCACTCGAACACCCAGTGTACCTTTTCGGCCAGCCACGGGAGAACGGGGACGCCCTGGCTGGAAGAGCCGTCATACACGCCGGAAGGCCCCGGGCCGAAGGTTACCATAATCACCGCAGTGGTAATGATAAGCACGCCCGGAATAATCTGGAGGCCCAGGTCCACGCCGTTTTTTCCGCCGTCCAGGACCGCGTTGAGAAAGCGCATGAAAACGCCGGGGCGGGGCTGCACGTCCCCGGACATTTCTTCGGCTTCGCTGTCGGCCTGCTCTTCCACGGCGGGGCTGTCCAGCTCCGGATATGCCTTGAGGCAGGAGCGCTGCATCAGGCGCGTAGAGATGACGGAGCCGCACACGGCACCGGCAAAGCCCAGCAGCGCGGCAGTAACCTGGCCATAGCCAATCATGGTGATAATGACCACGAAACCCATGCCGAAAGCCGTCCCGAAATTGGTGAGCGAGATAAGTTGGTATTTTTTGAAGTAAGAGGCGAATTTCCGGTCTTTGGACAGGGCGATGATGGCGGGATTGTCGGAGAGGAACGTCATCACCCCGCCCAGTGCGGCCACGCCCGGCAAATGGTAGAGCGGCTTCATCAGGGGCCTCAGAACCCTTTCCAGGAGGGTTACAACGCCAAACTCCGACATCAGCTTGGACAAGGCGCCGGTGAGCACCGTAATGCCCATCAGATAAAACACCGTGTTCAGGAGCAGGTCGTGCGCCGTGTTCATGAGAGTCTTGAGCATATTGGCCCCGCCCATCTTCCAGCTCAGAAGGCCGAAGACCAGAATGAGGATGCCCAGAAACACCACGGCCTCCAGAATCGGCCTCAACGGACGCTGTTTGAATTTTTCCGCCATGTAAGTTTATATATTTGTGCCCGGCAAAGATAAAACTTTTATCGTTCTTTCCCAAGAATCCTTCCATCCCTCTTTCTCCTTTGCCCCCACGAGATATTGAGCGTGTTGCATAATGTAATGAAATACAATAGATTACGCAATTTCTCCTCAGAAAAAAACAGAGGATGAATTGCGTAAATAGCTACAAGTCATCTACTTACATAGCACGGCATCCATACGGACCAGAAAAGAACAGGCCCGCACTTGGGAAATGAGCATGAATATATTATCTTTGAAACAAAAACACACTTTTTTAGGCCGAATCATGATGTCTCGTCGCTTCCTTATCGCCGCCCTTGCCCTGATGCTTTCCCTGCCGGGGCTCTGTCAGGAAAACCCGTCCCGGGCCGTACGGGACAGCCTGCTGTTTGAAGGCCGGTACCGTACCCATTATCTGTACATGCCCTCCCGTCTGCGGGAAGGCCGGCCGCTGGTGCTCATGCTGCACGGATATGGCGGAAAGGCCGATGGCTACAGACCCGAGATGCTGGAAGTGGCGGAAAGGGAGGGCTTTGCCCTCTGCATCCCGCAGGGGCTCAAGGCTCCGCAGGGCAAGACGGGCTGGTATGTGGGCTACCCCAAGCAGAAAGGAATGCGGCAGAACGACGACGAGTTTGTCTGCTACCTTTCCCGCTACCTCTGCGAAACCTATCACCTGGACAATTCCTTCCTGGTGGGCATGTCCAACGGCGGAGAAATGTGCTACCTGATAGGCCGGAAGTATCCCGGGGCGTTCCGGGCCATTGCCTCCGTTGCCGGGCTCACCATGCTGTGGATTTCCGAGCATGTGGCATCCCATGGCCCGGTTCCGTTCATGGAAGTACACGGTACAATGGACCGCACCTCCCGCTGGGAAGGAGACCTGGAGAATGAAGGAGGCTGGGGCGCTTACATCTCCGTTCCGGAGGCGGTACAGTTCTGGGTGCGGGAGAATGGCTGCCTTCCGGAAGAGAGCACCACGCAACTTCCCCTGAAAGCCGATTCGTCCCATCCCGTCATCCTGCATTCCTGGACGGGCGAACCTGCCTGGGAAGGCGGACCGGAAAGCGAAGTGCGCCTTTATGAGGTCCAGGGCGGCAAGCACTCCTGGGCCCTGGCCGATATGGACACCTGCGACATCGTCTGGGAATTCTTCTGCAAATACCTGAAGAAATAGGGTCAGCCTGGGAAAATGTCTGAAAAGTATTCTCCTTGAGAATCCAAAGACCATACCCTGGTATAAAAACCGGCAGGGTGGTATTTCCAACTGGCGGCCCGTATGCATCCGCCAGTCCCTGAACATCTTTGGCCTGATTATCCTGCTCCTGATGCTTCGTTACTTCAACCAGGCCATACACACCTATCGTTGAGGGCCAACACGCGGCTCACACTCTCGTCAATCCTTTCCTCGGAGAGGGTTCCGTCCTCAACGGCCTTCAGCACCGCCTCGAAGGCCAGGGGAAGGTTTTCCGGCATGAGGATGATATCGGCCCCGGCCTTCAGGCACATGACGGCCGACTGGGCCGGGTCATAATGCTGGCTGATGGCGCCCATCCCCATGGCATCCGTGATGATGATGCCCTTGTAGCCCAGTTCCCCGCGAAGCTTGTCCGTCAGGATGAGGGAGGAAAGGGTTCCGGGGGTCTTGTCTCCGATGACCTTGGGCAGGGAAACGTGCGCCGTCATGATGAGCGGGGCGCCGGCCTTGATGGCGGCCTTGAAGGTAATCATCTCGCAGTCAAGAAGTTCCTCCCATGTCTTGGAGGTTTCCACATAGCCCTTGTGGGAGTCTCCGGAGGTGTCTCCGTGACCGGGGAAATGCTTGATGCAGGCGGCGATGCCCTCCTCGTGCAAGCCCTTCATGTAAGCCACCACCATGGGCGCGGCTTTCTTGGGGTCGGAGGCGAAGGAACGGTCTCCGATGACAATGTTCTCGGGGTTGGTGTTCACGTCGGCCACCGGGGCGAAGTCGATGTCAAAGCCGTATTCTTTCAGATAATGGCCGATGGCCTTGCCCGCCTCGTAGGCCTTCGCGGGATCTCCGGTGGCACCCACTTTGCCCATGGCGGGAATGCGGGGTACGTCAAAGTTAAGGTTGCCGCCCACGCGGGCCACACGGCCGCCTTCCTCGTCCACGCTCACCAGAGGGGCGCCGGGAAGGGCATGGATGGCCTGGGTGAACGCCTTAAGCTGTCCGGGATTGTCTATATTGTGGGAGAAGAGCGTAACCCCGCCCACGGGATACTGCGCGGCAAAAGCCTTCGCCTCCTCGTTCAGGCCCTGCATGTGATAGCTTATCATGCCTTCCGAAGAACGCTGGAAAACAGGGTCCAGGGATTCCGGACGCACACAGAAGAGCTGTCCCACCTTTTCCCGGAGGGTCATGGCGGAAAGCTGCGCCCGGACGGCGGCGTCATCGGCCTTGGGAAGGGCGCTTTTATTGCCGGTATTCTTGCATCCCGGAAGCAGGAAGAGGGCGCAGAGTGCGGCGAAGAGGACAAAAGGACGTTTCATGACAAATCATCAGTTTTTACAAAGGACCAAGTTACAACTTTTTTGGGAAATAATGCTTATCTTTGTGAAGAATCACTAAGTGACTAACCATTTCAATATGTCAGAACAAAAATTCAGGGTCGAAAGCGACCTTATCGGTGAACTTCAGGTTCCCGCAGACGCCTACTACGGCGTGCAGACCCAAAGGGCCATCAACAATTACAAGATTTCCAACACCAAGATGTGCGACTATCCGGAGTACATCATCGCCATGGCATACGTGAAGATGGCTGCCGCGGCCGCCAACACGGAGCTGGGCGTGCTGGACAAGAAGATTGGTGACGCTATTGTGGCCGCCTGCAAGGAAATTGTGGACGGCAAACTCTGGGACCAGTTCCCGGTGGACATGATGCAGGGCGGCGCCGGAACGTCCGTGAACATGAACGCCAACGAGGTGATTGCCAACCGCGCCCTGGAGCTCATGGGCCACAAGAAAGGAGAGTATCAGTACTGCTCTCCCAACGACCACGTGAACTGCGCCCAAAGCACCAACGACGCCTATCCCACGGCCTTCCGCTACACCTTCTACCGCATGAACAAGCATCTGGAGAGCGCCCTGAAGGAGCTTATCGCCTCTTTCCGCGCCAAGGGCGAGGAGTTCAAGGACATCATCAAGATGGGCCGCACCCAGCTGCAGGATGCCGTTCCCATGACCTCCGGCCAGGAATTCAACGCCTTCGCCAACAACCTGGAGGAAGAGCTGGCCAACCTGGAGCGCAACGCCGTGCTCCTGAAGGAAATCAACATGGGCGGCACCGCCATCGGCACCGGCCTCAACGCCGTTCCCGGCTTTGCCGAGCTGTGCACCAAGCGCATGAGCGAGTTCACCGGAGACAGCTTTGAGAAAGCGCCGGACCTGGTGGAAGCCACGCCCGATACAGGCGCCTATGTGAGCTATTCCGCCGCCCTCAAGCGCCTGGCCGTGAAGCTCTCCAAGACCTGCAACGACCTCCGCCTGATGGCCTCCGGCCCCCGCTGCGGCCTGCACGAGATTAACCTCCCGGCCATGGCTCCCGGTTCTTCTATCATGCCCGGCAAGGTGAACCCCGTGATTCCGGAAGTGACCAATCAGGTGTGCTTCAAGGTGATTGGCAACGACACCGCCGTGTGCTTCGCCGCCGAGGCCGGCCAGCTGCAGCTGAACGTAATGGAGCCCGTTATTGTGGAGTGCATCCTGGAAAGCCAGACCTGGCTTATCAACGTGATGAACACCCTCCGCACCCTCTGCATAGACGGCATCACCGTGAATGCGGAACACTGCCAGAAGATGGTGAAAAACTCCATCGGCATTGTAACGGCCCTGAACCCTTACATCGGCTACAAGAACTCCACCAAGGTGGCCAAGGAAGCCCTCCAGACCGGCCGCAGCGTGTACGATTTGGTGCTGGAGCACGGTCTCATGACCAAGGAGAAACTGGACGAAGCCCTGGACCCCAAGGCCATGACCGCTTCCCACGAACTGCTCAAGTAAATGAAAAGACTTTTGATAACGCTGCTGCTTGGCATGGCTGTGCTGTGCCAGGCAGCAGCGCAAAATACTTCCCTGAAACGCCACCAGGTGCGCATCGGCTGGGGAGACATGCTCTTTGAGACCTTGGCCTTCCACAACAGCCCCTCCCGCCTGGACGGCACGGTGAAGACGCGGGACTACCGCTACACCGGGCACATCTTCGCCGACTACCGCTACCAGCTGAGCAAACTAATTGGCCTGGGCGTACAGACAGACTTTCAGGGCATTTTCTGGAAGGAGGGAACAGCCCCTTCCGACAACTACGACCTTAGCATCCTCCCCACCATCCGCTTCACCTACTTCCGCTCCGAATGGGTGGAACTCTACGCCGGCGCAGCCGTCGGCCTCATGTTGGCTTTTGACAATGCCCACCGTCTGGAGGCGGCGCCCGTGGTCTGCCTCAACCCCTTCGGCGTGCAGTTCGGAAAGGGCGCCTGGACCGGGTCGGCCGAAATCGCCCCGCTCACCGCCCTCTCCGGCTCCAACAAAATCTATATGCTGGGCTCCCGCATCTTTTCCCTTAGCATAAACTATCGCTGGTAAAACGAATGAAACATTTCCCTTCTGTATTCCTCATCGGCCTCGGGCTTGCGCTCTCCTGCCACCATCCCGAGGTTGAATATGTAGATTTTGACACCTTCCAGCCACTCTCCGTCCAGTCGGCCCCCTTCTTTATGGAAGACGGGAACCTGAACCCCGACGTGGCCATGATGGGAGACACCGACCTGGAGCAAGACACCAAGGTGGCCCGCACGGAAGGCGTCACCTTGGTAAAGGACCTTCTGGGGGTGGTGAACAGCAACAGTCTCGTCCACATTGCGGGTGTCTTCCAGGGGCACGACGTGGACGGAAGCCCCCTCAAGCAGTCCGGCAAGCTTATCGTGCCAGCCTCCGGGCCCATCAAGAACCTGATTCTGGTGAGCCATTACACCATCGGCGCCAATTTCGAATGCCCCTCCGAGACCTTCCCCCTGGAGGCCATCTTCGCCGCCAAGGGCTATGCCGTGGCGGTGGCCGATTATATCGGCTTCGGCATCACCGCAGACAGGGTGCATCCCTACATGCACACGGAGAGCACCGCCCGCAGCGTGGTGGACATGGGCCTGGCCATCCTCCCCTACCTCAAGCATATCGGCCGGGAACCGGAAAGCCCCGAAGTCATCCTGATTGGCTACTCCCAAGGCGGCTCCACCACCCTGGCGGTAATGGATATGATTCAAGACGAGTATTTCTCCGATTTCCCGCTCCGGATGGTCTATGCCGGAGGCGGACCCTACGACCTGGCCGCCACCTTCGACGTATCCATGGAAACCGGCATCACCGGCATTCCCTGTGCCATTCCCATGATTGTGCAGGGCGTGAACGAAGGAGAAAAGCTGGGCCTGGACATGGCCGATTTCTTCAAACCCCGGCTGCTGGAAAACTACCGGGAGTGGATTAACTCCAAGCGCTACACGGTGGGCCAGATTAACAAGAATATCAATAGTACCGACCTCCATGACATCATGACGGACGAGGGACTGAACAAACACAGCCGCAACACCGCCCGCCTGTACACGGCCCTTCTGAACAACTCCACCCTGAACTTCCAGCCCCTGTGCCCCATCTATCTGTTCCACAGCCGGCAAGACCAGACGGTTCCGTTTATCAACGCCCTCATGGCCGAACAGTTTTTCAAGGGGAATGACGTCCGCTACGATTTCGGCGATTACGGCAAACACTCCATGGCCGCCGTCCGTTTTGTCCTGACCGTTTACAAAGACCTGCCATGAGAAGATACAACATGCTCACTGCGGCCCTCCTGCTTTTGGGAGGCTGTACCGCCAAGGAAGTCCTGATTACGGAACCGGTAAGTCTGGACCTTAAGATAGAGCAGGTAAAGGGCTCCAAGATTGTTTTCACCGTCACGCCGGGCAACCCCGACGCCTGCTACGCCGTCAGCGTCCGGCCTGCGAACATGGCCGAATACGACATGCCGGACAGGGAGATGGCGTTGTACTTGCTTTCGATAGGGGCCGACACTTTCCGAAACCGGAAACAAGGCGGTGCCTACGAGGGTTCTTTTGCCGATATGTGGTGCTTCCGGGGAACCCGCACCCACAGGGCCACGCACCTGGATTCCGATACCGACCACCGTCTGCTGGTTTTTCAGGTAAACCCCTCCACGCAGACGCTTATCGGGGATGTGATTGGCCTGACTGTCCGTACCAAGCCTGTACAGATGCGGGAACTGAGCTTTTCCTACAAGCTGAACGGCCATGTGCTTACCATCACGCCCTCCGACCCGGAGCTCCCCTACTACTGGGATTATGACAGGGAAAGCCGCGTGTACGACAATTACAACTGGCCCTACGGCTATTTTTACTCGCTGGTGGACATGTACGACCAGTACGGTTTTGTGGACAAAGTGTATTCCCAAGGCCCGGAAGACTATGACTTTTCCGGAGACTGGCTCAAGGACGGAGAAAACTACCTCCTCACGGCCGGCGCCTGCGAGGACGGGGAAATCACCTCCCGGGTAAGTGCGCTCACCCTTCTGTACAAGGACGGCAAATTGGAAATTATCGGAGAAAGCCTATACCCGAGAGAGGAAATATAAGTCATTATTCCGTAGAAAACCTTATCTTTGCAGACAGCAACTAACAACAATACAATATGGCAGAATTCAAATATGCACCCATGTTCCAGTTGGGACCGGACACCACGGAATACTACAAGATTCCCGGGTCCGAAAAACTGGTAAAAACATCTAATTTTGGAGACAAAACCATCCTGGAAGTATCTCCCGAGGCTCTTACGCTGGTGGCCCGGCAGTCTTTCCACGACTGCCAGTTCATGCTGCGCCGCGCCCATAATGAGCAGGTGGCGGCCATCCTGAAGGACCCCGAGGCCTCCGACAATGACAAGTATGTGGCCCTGCAGTTCCTGCGCAATGCGGAAACTTCCGTCAAGGGCGTACTCCCCTTCTGCCAGGACACCGGCACCGCCATCATCCACGGAGAGAAAGGCCAGCGCGTGTGGACGGACTTTGAGGACGAGGAGGCCCTCTCCAAGGGTGTGTTCGACTGCTACACCCAGGAGAACCTGCGCTACAGCCAGAACGCCCCCTTAGACATGTACAACGAGGTGAACACCAAGTGCAACCTGCCCGCCCAGATTGATATCGAGGCCACGCAGGGCAGCGAATACCGCTTTGTCATGGTGGCCAAGGGCGGTGGCAGCGCCAACAAAACCTACTTCTACCCCATGACCAAGGCCACCATCCAGAACGAAGGCACCCTCATCCCCTTCCTGGTGGAGAAAATGCGCTCCCTGGGCACGGCGGCCTGCCCGCCCTACCACATCGCCTTTGTGATTGGCGGAACATCGGCCGAAAAGAACCTCCTCACCGTGAAGCTGGCCAGCATCAAGTTCTACGATGCCCTGCCCACCACCGGCGACGAGACCGGCCGCGCCTTCCGCGACATCGACTTGGAAGAAAAACTCCTGAAGGAGGCGCAGAAGATTGGCCTGGGCGCCCAGTTCGGCGGCAAGTACCTGGCCCACGACATCCGCGTGGTGCGCCTGCCCCGCCACGGCGCCAGCTGCCCGATAGGCATGGGCGTGAGTTGCAGCGCAGACCGCAACATCAAGAGTAAAATCAATGCCGACGGCGTCTGGATAGAGAAGATGGACACCAACCCTTCGGAGCTGATACCCGAGGAGTTCCGCCGTCCCGGCGAAGGCCCCAAGGGCATTGAGATAGACCTGGACAAGGGCATTGACGCCGTACGCGCAGAGCTCACCAAATACACGGTGGGCACCCGCGTGAACCTGAAGGGCACCATCATCGTGGCCCGCGACATAGCCCACGCCAAACTGAAAGCCCGCCTGGATGCCGGTGAAGACATGCCCGCCTACTTCAAGGACCATCCCATCCTCTATGCCGGCCCGGCCAAAACGCCCGCTGGATACCCCTGCGGCTCCATGGGCCCCACCACGGCCAACCGCATGGACCCGTACGTGGACGAGTTCCAGGACCACGGCGCTTCCCTGGTCATGATTGCCAAGGGCAACCGTTCCCAGGTGGTCACGGACGCCTGCAAAAAACACGGCGGCTTCTACCTGGGCACCATCGGCGGCGTGGCTGCCGTCCTGTCCCAGAGCAGCATCCGCAGCATCGAGTGCGTGGAGTACCCGGAGCTGGGCATGGAAGCCATCTGGAAAATCACCGTAGAGGACTTCCCCGCCTTCATCCTGGTGGATGACAAGGGAAACGACTTCTTCAAAAAAATAGGCCTTTGATCCCCTAACATTATGAAAAAATACGTATGCAACATTTGCGGGTACATTTATGACCCTGCAGTGGGCGACCCCGACAGCGGCATCGCCCCCGGAACCGCTTTTGAAGACATCCCTGCCGACTGGGTATGCCCTGTCTGCGGCGTTGGGAAAGACGATTTCTCCCCGGCTGCTTAGCGTCCGTAAAACGGAACTCGCTATTTATCAATCACTTACGCAAATCCTCCTCAGGAATTTTCCGAGGAGGATTTTCTTAAACATCTTATTTTCAATCACTTCCGCACCACGCGAAAAATTCTTTTAATTTTTTACTACTTTGTATTGCAAAGTACCAAAAATTATTTATATCTTTGCATCGGAAAATACTTTGAAATTCATAAAACCATGAAAAGAGTCATCAATGTATCGCTTGGCGGACGTCCCTTCACCATGAATGAAGACGCCTACGACCGCCTCACCGTGTACCTGAGCCATTTCCGCTCCCGGCTCAGTGTGCCTGAAGGGCAGAAGACGGAAGTGATGGAAGAGATTGAAAGCCGCATAGGAGAACTCTTCTCGCAGGAAGTGAGCGGAGAGCGGGTGGTTACGCTGGAAGTGGTGGAACGGGTGGTGGGTACCCTGGGCATGCCGGACGGATCGGCCGAAAACGGCAGCACCTACACCTCAGACAGCGGAAAGATGCCCCGCAAGCTCTATCGGGACCCGGACGGGAAACGGATTGCGGGCGTCTGCAGCGGCCTGGCCCTGTATCTGGACGTGGATGTTACCCTGATTCGGGTATTCATGCTGGCCGCACTCATCTGCGGCAGCGCCGGATTCTGGATCTACGTCATCCTCTGGATTGCCGTGCCGGTGGCCGAAACGCCCGCCCAGAAGTGTGAACTCCGCGGCCTCCCGGCTACGGCGGAAAACATGTCCCGTTTCTCAACTTATAATAAATAGATTATGGATACTGCAAGTGAAAATGTCCGCTCCCAAATGCGGAAAGGCGTGCTGGAATACTGCATCCTCAGTATCCTGAGCCGCAAGGAAGCCTATGCTTCCAGCATACTGGAAGAACTGAAAGCCGTGGGCATGCTGGTGGTGGAGGGAACCCTCTATCCCCTCCTAATCCGGCAGAAGAACCAGGGGCTCCTGAGTTACCGCTGGGAAGAGTCCACCCAGGGGCCGCCCCGCAAGTATTATGTGATTACGGAAAAAGGACGCAGCCAGCTGGAAGAAATGGATGCGGCCTGGCAGGAAATGGTCCAAAGCATTGAAACCTTGAAAAACAAATAGCCATGACGCAGACAGAACAATACAGCATTGGCGGATATGCCTTCACCCTGGAAAAGGAAGCGGCCGAGGTCCTGAGCCGATATATCCGGGACTTGGAAAACCACTACCTTCCCCAGGAAGGCGGCCGGGAAATCATGGACGGAATCGAAGAGCGCATCGCGGAACTTCTGGGAGAGCGCTGCCGGGGCCGCGTGGTGGCGGCCGCGGACATCCGGGGAGTTATCGAGGTGATTGGCCGGCCGGAACGCATCGAGGCCGAAGACCCCCAGGCGGAAAACGAGGCGCCCAAGGGAAAGAAAAAACTCTTCCGGGACCTGGAGAACAAGCGCCTTGGCGGTGTCTGCAGCGGCCTGGCCTCCTTCTTTGGCATGGATGTAACCTGGCTGCGACTGGGTTTTGCCGTGCTCACCCTGATTACCTTTTTCAGCGGAGTGGAGCACGACGGGGCCTGGAGCTTGTCCATCCCCGCTTTATACTGTATCCTTTGGGTAGCCATGCCGGCAGCCCGCACGGCCCAGGACCGCTGGGCCATGAAGGGAGACAGCGGAACGGCCGATGAAATCAGACGCAACGTACAGGCCGGCATCCACGAGATGGGCGATGCCGCCCGGGAAGTGGCCCGCTCGGACTTTTTCAAACAGTTCGGACGCATCTTCCTGGTGGCTGTCGGAATTATCCTCCTGATTGGCGGCACCTCCGGCCTGGCCTCCATGTCCCTGCTCACCTTCCACGGCCCGCAGCTGTTCCATATTCCCTGGAACGAGTGGCTGCAGGAACTCGCCGACGAGGCGCCCTTCATTACCGACCTGCTTTCTCAGACCTGGGGCGTGGTACTGTTGGCCCTTGCCATCATCCTCCCCTTCGTGGGACTGTTGTACGGGGGCATCCAGCTCATCTTTGGTTTCAAGTCCCCCTCCTGGAAACCAGGCCTGGTCATCTTCGTGCTCTGGCTCATAGACCTGGTGGTGCTGGCCGTGGTACTGGCCGCCGGAGCCATCTCCACCGAAATGTTTATCTAGCTTGAGCGTCTGTTTTGAAACAATTCAATAAAATTTTCCTCAAAAATTTCCACGAAAATAAACTGTCAATCATTTCAAAACAGACTCTGAAGCTGATTCAGTGGGATTTGGTGAGTTACAGCTAAATTCGTATCTTTGCAAGATATGGCAAAGATGTGGTCCAAAATCCTCTTTCCCGCAGCCGTCACAGGAGCGGTTCTGGCACAGACGCTGGGCATAGACATGGCCCGTGGCAGACGTGTTCAGGCCGCCGTGCTCGTGCCTTATCGGCCGGACACCGTCGCCACTGACACGCACGCCCGCATCAAGACGGACAGCCTCCGCGCCCGGGCCGATACGCTGGAAGAAGAGTACTTCGACCTCTTTGCCAACGAAGAGGACAGTGTGCCTGCGGTCTTCGCCCGCGACACCATGAAGGTGCCCGACAGCCTCAAGTACACCAACCCCTTCCTCTACGCGTGGTACGTGGCCACCAAGGACAGCTACACCCACAGGAAGGTGGTGGACTCCCTCAAGGCCGAAGGAGACTCCCTTCTCTGGCCCCGGATAGACTCCCTCTTCCTGGCCGATTCCAGCGCCGCCGCCAAGGCCGCCTGGGAAAAGAAATGGGCCTCCATGAGCAAGGCCGACCGCAAGCGCTGGACCTACGAGAACGTCACCTACCCGGCCATCCGCCACCGTCAGGACTCCATCATGCGCCGCAAGGACAGCCTCCAGCGCATCAAGGACAGCATTGTCCAGAACACGCCCCGCGTGCTGGAAACCGCCTTCCTGCCGGATTCCCTGCAGTACAAACGCCTGGTCACCTGGCGGCACAACCGCCTGAACAACCAGATGGAGGTGTTTCAGTGGGACACCACCGCCAATTATCACTTCTACGACCTCCCCTTCATGCGGGAAGACGTGGGAGCCTCCTGGCTGGGTATGCCCGGATCGGCCGCGCAGCAGCTGAACTGGTTCCGCCGGAATCAGGAGAAATCGGCCTCCTTCTACCAGACACTGGAAACTTGGAGCTACACGGCCGACAACCTCCCCTCCTTCAACACCAAAACGCCTTATACGGAGCTGGAATATTCCGGCAACCTGTTCAACAACAGCACCTTATCTACCGACAACTTCCGCGTTTTCACCACGCAGAACATTACCCCCGCCCTTAACGTGGCGGCGGAGATGAAGCGTTACGGCGGCGCCGGTATCCTCAAGAACGAGCATACGGACAACCGCAACTACTTTGTGTCCGGCAACTACCTGGGCAAGCGTTACCTGGCCCACGGCGGCTTCATCTACAACCACGGAAACCGAACGGAAAGCGGCGGCGTGCAGAACAGCACCTGGATTCGGGACACCCTGGTGGACGTGCGGGAGATAGACGTGAACCTGGCATCGGCATCGTACCGCTACAAGAAGCTCACGGCCTACTATGACCAGAGCTTCCGGATTCCCTTCGACTTCATCGAAAAGCTGCGGCACCGCAAAGACTCGGCCTGGGTGAAGCCCGACACCCTGAACACCAATATCACCACCGGCTTTATCGGCAGCTCCACGGAGTTCAGCACCTACAGCCGGCGGTATGTGGACAAGACGGACGAGCGCCAAAGCTTCTTTTTCAACGACCGCTTCTACATCAATCCGAACAAGAGCTCGGACTCCCTGAGAAACATGCGTCTGGAGAACCGCATCTACGTGCGCCTGCAGCCCTGGAAGGAAGACGCCATTGTATCCAGGGTGGAAGGCGGCGTGGGCAACCGCTTCCAGACTTTCTACCTCCAGTCTCCCAACGAGGCCCTGTACAAGCCTTCCGACCACAAGTGGAACAGCTTCTACGCCTATGCCGGAGCAGAGGGCCTCGTGGGCCGATATTTCCAGTGGAACGCCACCGGCCTGTTCAACTTTGCCGGAACCGAAGTGGGCGACTTCTTTGTTAAGGCCGATGCCAAGGTGAATTTCTATCCTTTCCGGCGGCAGCCGGACAGCCCCATCTCCCTGTCGGCCAAATTTGAAACGCGGCTGGAACAGCCGGACTTTTACCAGCAGCACTTCTATACCAACCACTACAAGTGGGAGAACGACTTCTCCAAGGTGTCCACCACCCGCATAGAAGCCAAGCTGGATATCCCCCATTGGAAGCTGCGGGCCACTGCCGGATATGCCCTCCTGTCCGGAAACGTTTACTACGATACCCTGGGCGTGGCCCGGCAGAACACCACGCCCATGAGCGTGATTTCCGCCACCCTCCGCAAGGACTTCGCCTTCGGCCCCGTCCACCTGGACAACGAAGCCCTGCTGCAATTCTCTTCCCGGCCCGACGTGCTGCCGTTGCCGCTGCTGGCGCTGAACCTCCGCTGGTATGCCCAGTTCAATATCGTGAATGCCAAGACCTTGCAGCTGCAAGTGGGCGTCAACGCCCGTTACAATACCCTGTGGCATGCGCCCGCCTTCAATCCGGTGGCCGGTGTCTTCCACCTGCAGGAAGTGGAGCAGTACGGCAATACGCCGGTCTTCGACGTCTTCGTGAACATGCAGTGGAAGAAGTGCTGCATTTTCATCAAGATGGAAAATGCCGGCCGCGGCTGGCCCATGAAAAACCGTGATTACTTTACCGCCCACCACTATATCCAGCCGCCCGGCATGATTAAAGTGGGGATAAGCTGGCCCTTCTATCCCCGCCTGGGGGCGGCCAGAACCCTTTCTTCCCGCGCCAGCTCCGGCTTTGGCGGTGCCGGAGAATCGACAAGACAAAGCGGACGCCGATGAATCTCCGACTCGTGGCATATTCGGCCGCCTGTGCCCTGGTACTGCTCCTGATTCCCATCAGCAGCAATAACTCTCCCTGGAGTGCGCCGCCTCAGGAAACTCTCCGCTGCGCCATTCCCGTCCAGGATGCCGAATTCCACCGTTCCCTCATCAAAAAGTACGCAGAAGACAAAAACCTGCACGTCAGCATTGTCCTGGCCCGGGGGAACTTTGTGCTGGATTCCCTGAGGCACGGGAACGTGGACCTGGCCGTGGTGAACGACCCTCCGGACAGCGCCCTGCACGGGTTGCTATCCTCCCGCTCCTTTGCCGACGGAAGCGTCTGGACCGTGCGGGAAAACGAGGTGGAGGCCCTGAGGCACATCAACCAATGGATTACGGAGCTCACGGCATCGGCCCGTTTCAACCGGATGCAGAAACGGTATTTTTCCGGGAAGACGGTGAACCTGAAATCCATCAGCCAGTATGACAACCTGCTGCGCCAGAGTGCGGACAGCATCGGCTGGGACTGGCGGCTGCTGGCCGCCGTGGCCTACCATGAGTCCCGCTTCCACAACGACGCCAACTCCTCCAAGGGCGCCATCGGCCTCATGCAAATCCTGAGCGACCGCTACCCGGAAGAGATGCTGCGGAACCCGGCCGTCAACATTTCCGTGGGGGCCCGCTATCTCAAAAAGATGGAAAAGATGTTCGAAAGCACGGCCGCAGACCCCCAGGAGGCCACCTCCTTTGCCCTGGCCGCCTATAACATGGGAGAGGGAAAACTAGGACAGCTGATAGAAAAGGCCCGCGAAGAAGGCAAGGACGACAGCCGCTGGGACAGCATCAAAGACTATCTGCCGGAAGGCCACCACACCCGCTCCTATGTGGACAACGTCCTCAACACCTACGCCTATTACAGCAAGGTATATCCCCGTTAGTCGGCCTTGACCGTCTGGGCGGGGTCTATCCGGGCCACCACGCGGGAAGGCAGCCACAGCAGCAGGAGGATGCCCGCGAAAGCGCCGGCATCGGCCAGCAGAATCCAAAGCAGATGAACCCGCACCGGGACCCAGGAGACGAAGTAATTGACCGGATCCAAGGGAATCAGATGGGTGCTGTCCTGAATGAAGCAGAACAGCAGGGCGGCGGCATTGCCCACAAGCATGCCCTTCAGCACGGCCTCTGCGCCAATCCGGACGAACAGCCGGCCCACGCTGCGGTTGTCCATCCCCAAGGTCTTGAGCGTGCCGATGGTGGAGATGTTACGCAGGAGCATGATAAGCAGGCCGCTCACCATATTGAAACCGGCCACCACCGTCATCAGGACAAGGATGACCAGCACGTTGAAGTCCAGGAGCCGGAGCCAGTCGAACACCTGCGGATAGCTTTGGCGGGAAGAAGTGACGTAATAATCCTCCGCCAGGGTGCCCACGGCCAGGGCCAGACGGTCCGGGTCGGCCCCTTCGGAGAGTCTCAGCTCCAAGGAGGAGACGCGGGTGGAATCCCAGCCGTTGAGCCGCTGGATGTCCCCAAGGGACGCATACACCAGCAGATTGTCGTCCAGTTCCACCAAATCCCGGTGAACCCGCGCAATCTTGAATTTGCGGGCCCGGAGTTTTTCGCCGATAAAATAAGCGGTCAGGTCGTCCCCCTCCCCCAGCTGCATGATTTCGCCGAGCCGATGGGGAATGGAGACCTGGAGCGCGGCGTCCCCGGGAGCGGGAAGTCCCTTGACCAGGACGCCGTGCACCGTTTCTCCGTTTTTGACGATACCCGCCCGCATGGCCACCGGGGTGATGCTTTTCACGCCCGGAAGCGAAAGGATGGCCTCCGCCTCGGGGATGGCGGCCGGCATGGAGACCGGCTCGTTATCGGCCGAGGGAAAAGGGGCGATGCAGATATCGCCGGTCATGGCCGCCACGCCTTCCCGGATGGCATGACGGAATCCGGAGCTGACGGCCACGGCCACGATAATGACAAAGAAACTGACGGCGATGGCTGTCGCCGCCACGTTTCCTTGAAACTTGAGTTTCCGGGATATGAAACGCTCCGCTACCAAATGTGGACGCGCTCTGCCTCCGGACGGAACA
The DNA here is from genome assembly GCA_902794615.1 of uncultured Bacteroidia bacterium. Taxonomy (GTDB): domain Bacteria; phylum Bacteroidota; class Bacteroidia; order Bacteroidales; family UBA932; genus Cryptobacteroides. The sequence goes on along the minus strand of CADBHY010000011.1, from coordinate 8,210 downwards.
TCGGGTCACCCTCGTGGATGTCGAAGGCGTCGAAGAAGGTCTGGAAGTTGCGGACACTCACATTCACGCGGTTCACGGCCAGGGAGTGGGGGTCCAGATTGGTGAGACGGGCTTTCTCCTGGTCCGTGATGTTCTGGGCCCAGATGGCGCCGTAGCTCAGGTAGAAACGCTGGGCCGGCGTGAAGCCGTCGATGGGCTTGGTCTTGCCGGAAGCCTTGAGGGCGTTCTCCATGGCGCTGTAGGCAATAGACAGGCCGCCGTGGTCTCCGATGTTCTCACCCAGGGTGTAGCGGCCGTTGGCGTGGACGCCGGGCAGCACTTCCACCTCGTCGAACTGGGCTACCAGCTTGTCTCCCAGGGCGTCGAACTTGGCCTTGTCCTCGGCCGTCCACCAGTTCACCATGTTTCCGTGAGCGTCGAACATGGAGCCCTGGTCGTCAAAACCGTGGGACATTTCATGGCCGATTACCACGCCGATACCGCCGTAGTTCACGGGGTCGTCGGCATCGGGGTCGAAGAAGGGCTTCTGAAGGATGGCGGCCGGGAAGCAAATCTCGTTGGTGGTGGGATTGTAGTAGGCGTTCACCGTCTGCGGCGTCATGCCCCACTCGGTCTTGTCCGTGGGCTTGCCCAACTTGTCCATGTTGTCCTTCACATACCAGGCGCTGGCGTTGCGCAGATTCTCATAATAGGTGTTCTCCGGATTGATGTCCAGGGTGCTGTAGTCTTTCCACTTGTCGGGATAGCCGATTTTCACGGTGAAGGCGGCCAGCTTCTCGCGGGCGCGGACCTTGGTGCTGTCGCTCATCCACTCCAGGGCGTCGATGTGCTCGCCCAGGGCCTTGCGCAGGTTTTCCACCAGCGTCACCATTTTCTGCTTGGAGCTTTCCGGGAAGAAGCGGCTTACGTACATCTCGCCCACGGCTTCTCCGAGCAGGCTGTTGGGAACGCCCATGGCTCTCTTCCAGCGGGGCTGCTGCTCCTGGGCACCGGCCATCTGGTGGGAGAAGAACTCCCAGGAGGCGGTGTAGAAATCGTCGGAAAGCGAAGAGGCCTGGCCGCTGATGAACTGGCAAAGGATATAGGCCTTGTGGGCGTCGAACTGCTTGGCGTCACCCAGCATGGCGGACAGGGCGTCAAAGTAGGAGGGCTGCGCCACAATCACTTTCTCCTGGGGAGCCACACCGGCCACCTCGCAAATTTTGTCAAAACGCAGACCGGGCCAGCGCTTGAAAATCTCCTGGCTGGACATGGGGTTGTAGATGGCCTGCATGTCGCGGTTCTGCTCACGGGACCAGGAAGCCTGGGCCAGGGCCGTCTCCACGGCGATATCCCGGTCGGCCAGCTGCTCGGCATTGTCCACGCCGGCCAGCGTGAGGATTTTCACCAGATAGTTCCGGTAACCGGCCAGCAGTTCCTTGTTCTCGTCTTTCAGATAATAGTCACGGTCTCCCATGCCCAGGCCGCCCTGGCTCATGTAGAGAATCTGCATGTCGGAATTGGTGAGGTCCGCCTCTACGCCGAAGCCGAAGAAACCACCGTCTCCGTAAAGATTCATCTCTCCCAGGAGGGCGGCCAGCTGCTCATGGTTGCCGACGGCCTGGATTTTGGCGATATAAGGCTGGATGGGCTTGGCACCCAGATTGTTGCGGGTGGTGGAGTCCAAGGCCATCTTATAGAGGTCGGAGATTTTCTGGTCCACGCTTCCTTTGGCCGCCTCCATGGTGGTCATGCTTTCGAAGAGCGCGTTCAGGTTTTCCTGGGTACGCTCGCGGATGGCGTCGAAACTGCCGTAGCGGGCGAATTCCGGACGAAGGGGGTTCTTGGCCTGCCAGCCGCCGGTGGCATACTGATAGAAGTCCACCTTGGGACTGGCGGTGGTGTCAAGGTCTGTCAGGTCCAATGCCGGAGCACCGCTCTTGGGGGCGCAGGCTGCAAAGGAAAGAAATGAAATCATGATAATCAATGACTTTTTCATAATAAAAATAGTAAGAATACGATTTGCAAAATTACACAATAATGCGGATATTTGCACCCCAAAACGCAAGTTTTTATGATTTTCAAAGATATAGCCGTACGCTACGGCATCTCCACCGCCGGACTGGTCTTGATAGCCATGGGCGTGGGCCTCTCCATCAAGTCCAACCTGGGCGTGGCGCCTCCCTCCTGCCCGCCCACCGTCCTCAACCTCCAGTTCACCCACATCAGCGTGGGCACCTTCACCTGGCTCATGCACCTGCTGTTCATCGGCCTGCAGGCCCTGATTCTGCGGAAGAACTTCAAGCTGCGCTACCTCATGCAGATTCCCGCCGCCTTCGTGTTCGGCTATCTGTGCGACGTGTTCATCTGGATGTTCGACGCCATCCTCTACCCCTCCACCTTCTACCCGGTGCAGATTCTCCTGTGCGTGGCCACGGTGCTGCTGAATGCCATCGGCATCAAGCTGGAAGTGATTGGGGACGGCTGGATTCTGGCCGGAGACAAGATGGTGGCCGTCCTGGCCGATGCCTTCCGCCTGCCCTACGGCACCGTGAAGGTTCTCTTCGACCTGGCCATGGTGCTGTTCACGGTGGTGTTCGCCTATATCTGCTTCGGCCTGCTGACGGGCAACGGCTCCACGGTGGTCATCCGCGAGGGAACCCTCATCCTGGCCTTCCTCACGGGCATCTGCATGCGTTTCACAGACCCCGTCATGGAAAAGCTCTTCCAAAGGAGAAAGGCCGATGAATAAATGGGCCCGGCTTCTGCGGGAATGGATGCTGCCCGGTGCCATCGTCCTGGGAATCAGCCTCTATCTCCTGTACCATTTTACACCGGCCCTGCACCCTTACGGCGTCTGGTTGCATCCGCTGGCCTCTGAGGGGCAGCGGCTGGTGATTGCCATCCTGCTGTTCTTCCAGTTCGTGAAGATTTCCCCGCACGAACTCAAACTTACCTCCTGGCATCTGAAAGCCCTTGCCCTGCAGGTGGGACTGTTCCTGCTCTTCGCCCTGGGGGTCCTGCTCACGGAGCCCGGCACCTTCCGTATGCTGCTGGAATGTGCCATGCTGTGCTTCATCTGCCCCACGGCATCGGCTGCAGGCGTTATCACAGACCGGCTGGGCGGCCGGCTGGCGGCTACCGTCACCTATCTGGTGGCCATCAACCTGGCCGGAACCTTCCTCATCCCGCTGGTGATTCCTCTGGTGAACCCGTCGGCCCAAATGGGCTTCTGGGCCTATGTGGGGCATATCGCCCTCAAGGTGTTCCCCGTGCTCATCCTGCCCGGGCTGGTGGCCTGGCTCATCCGCTATACCATGCCCCGGCTGCAACGGCGCCTGATGCGCTGGGCCTCCAACTCCTTCTATGTCTGGGGCGTGGGCCTTACCCTGGCCATGGTATTAGCCACCCGGGCGCTGCTTCTGAGCCACCTGGGGCCCTGGGCCATAGCCGGCATCGTGGTGGTTTCCGTCCTCTCCTGCGCCCTCCAGTTTTTCGCCGGTCACCGCATGCAGAAAGACCCGGTGGACAACCTCACCGCCGGACAGGCCTTGGGGCAGAAGAACACCGGCTTCCTCATCTGGCTGGGCTACAATTACATGACGCCCGTCACCTCCGTGGCCGGCGGCCTGTACGCCATCTGGCAAAACCTCTACAACTCCTGGGAACTGTATCAGAAAGAAAAGGGCGCGTAAATAATTGCGGTTCCGGGCCAGGTGGGATTATGCGTATATCACCTGACCCGGTATTTCGGCTTCTCAAGACTTGTAGGGCATCTTGTGTGGGCGCGGTGGGTAGCACGGAATCCCACCTGGCCCAAAGGCTCTTCAGATATGCGCCTCGCGGAAAACCTCCTGGATGGAAGGATAGGTGTTTTTGAGGAAGGGAGGAAGGGAGGATTTGGCCACCCAGGCCGCTTTGGTGATGTCTTCTTCCCGCTGCGGCGTGAGGTTGGTGGGGTCTGTGTACAGCATGTCGTACCACCAGGTGTGCTTGAGGTGCCACAGATTGTTCCGGAAATACACATGGTCCGTGATGCAAATCAGGCGCCGCAGTTCCAGCTGGTCCACCCCGGTTTCTTCCTGCACCTCCCGCATGGCACAGACCTCAATGTCTTCACCGGCTTCCTGATGGCCCTTGGGAAGGTCCCACAGGCCGCCGCGGGAAATGAGCAGGAAGTCTCCGCGGCGGTTGGACACCAGCCCGCCGGCGGCGTTCACCTCCTTGAACTCTGCACAAATGCGCCGGTAGCTTTGCTCGATGTCCGTAGAAGGGATGTAGATGCGGGAAAGGGTATCCTGCACCTCGAACATCCGCACCAGGGCGCCCACGTCCACCCGCTCTCCCATGTGGAACTCTACGGAGTTGGGATCGGCCAGGGCTTCGTCCTCGGGAGAACAAATAATGATGCAGCGCTTCTCGAAGTAGATTTTGTGCATGGTTTTTGCTATATTTGCAGGTCACAAAGTTAGCAAATTATGACCAATATAGAAAGCAAACACGGCATCGTGTCCCGCCAGCCCGCGGAAATGTACATGTCTTTCACAGACCTGGGCAACTTCGTGAAGATGCTTCCGGAAGACAAGAAAGAGATGATTCAGGCCGACATGGACACCCTCACCGCCACGGTGCAGGGCTTCAACATCGGCGTCAAGGTGCATCAGCGGGTGCCCTATTCCCGCATCGAACTGGTGGATTTCGGCGCCCCCTTCGCCTTCCACATCGTCGTACACTTCGACCCCGCCGCCGAAGATCCGTACAAGACGGATTTCTGGATTTCCGTAGAGGCAGACCTTAATCTTATGATGAAGATGATGCTCTCCGGCAAGCTCAAGGAAGCCCTTGACAAGGTGGTGGACGGCCTGGTGGACGCCTCCAACGGGAAGATGCCCGAAGGCTTCGACCCCGCACAGTGGACCAAATGACCGCTTTCCCGGAAGGATTCAAAGAGCTGCTCGCCGCCTCGGTGGGTGAAAAGGAGGCCCTTACCGTGCTGGAGGCCCTCCAGGCCCCGCCGTCCGTGTCGCTCCGCCTGAATCCCGCCAAACTCAGGGAGTGCCCCTTCCCGGGTGCGGAGCCCGTTCCCTGGAGCCCCTATGGCTATCTTCTGAAGGAACGCCCCGTCTTTACCCTGGACCCGCTCTTCCATGCCGGCTGCTATTACGTGCAGGACTCGTCGGCCATGTTTGTGGGGCATGTCTTCCGGCAAATCCTTCCGCAGCTGGCTCCAGGAGCCGCCGTGCTGGACCTGTGCGCCGCCCCGGGCGGCAAGAGCACCGACCTGGCCGCGTCGCTCAGGGAGCGCTTCTCAGACAACTTCTCCCTCCTCTGCAATGAGGTGATGCGGGGGCGTGCAGCCATTCTTGGCTCCAATCTGGACAGCTGGGGAGACCCCCGCACGGGCAGCGTGTCCAGGGACCCGTCGGCCTTCGGGACGGAGCCCCTTTTTGACGTAATCGTGGCCGATGTCCCCTGCTCCGGCGAAGGCATGTTCCGGAAAGACGAGCGGGCCCTCGCCGAGTGGTCTCCCGAGACCGTGGAATTCTGCGCCGCCCGCAGCCGCCGCATCTTAAAGGACATCTGGCCCACCCTCAAGCCGGGCGGATACCTTATCTTCTCCACCTGCACCTTCAATAATCAGGAGAACGACGAAAACGCCCTCTGGGCCGCCTCCGAGCTGGGGGCCGATATCCTCCCGCCGCCCTCCTTCCGGCCCGTGAAGACCACCCGATGCGGGAGCGTCCTGCTGCCGGGCTTCGTTCCCGGTGAAGGCCAATGGGTGGCCACCCTCAGAAAGCACGGGGAGCCGGGAGGAGTGCGCCCGGCAGATATCCTGGGCCTTTTCCGAGCCCAGCGTCCCTCCGTTCCTGAAGCGGGAGGGGCCCGGGTGGAAGTGGATAGGCTTACGGCTCTCCGCTACCTCCACGGAGACGCCGTAGTCCTGCCGGCAGATGCGCCCACCGGCCCCGTCATCCTTTGTTTCCAGGGACAGCCCCTGGGCCCCGGAAAAAACCTGGGGAAACGCTGCAACAACCTCTATCCCAAAGCCAAACGAATTAAAATGGATATCCGATGAAAAAACTGCTGACCATTCTCCTGTCGCTGCTGGCCCTCAGCGCCTCTGCCCAGGAAACGCTCTCGGAGCAGGAATACCTGCGCCGCTACAATAACCTGGTGAACCGGGTGGGGGCGGCCGGACTGGGCGTGGAAACCCTCCTGAACAAATGGGAGGCCGACTATCCGGACGACACGCAGCAGATGCTGGCCCGCTTCTCCTTCTACTTCACCCGCTGCCAGACTTCCCGGGTGGTCCAGCTTCCCCAGGACCGCTATCTGGGCCGCGAGCCCCTGCTTCCCATGAAGGACTCGCTGGGCCAGAAGGCCAATTTCTTCGAAGTGACAGATTATGACGACGAGCTGTATGCCCAGGCCAACCTGGCCATCGACAAGGCCATCGCCGCCCTGCCGGACCGGCTGGACCTCCGCCTGGCCAAGATAGACGCCATGATGGCCTTTGAAAAGGGGCAGCCGGACATGACTCTCCAGCAGCTCAAGGCCCTCGCAGACCTCCATTTCCGCCAGCATCCCGCCTGGCAGTACGAAGGCATGGGAAGCGTGGACCAGGAGCAGTTCAAGGCCTTCATGCAGGATTACTGCGCCGCCCTTTTCCGCCTGGGCACGGACGGCGGCTCCCAGGCTTTTCTGGCCCTGTCCCAGCACCTGCTCACCTACTGCAAGGACGACCCCCTGTATGTGAACAACCTGGGCAGCTATTACCTGTCCAAAAAAGACTACAAGAAGGCACAGAAGTACTTTGACCAGGTTCTGAAGAAAGACCCCTCCAACCTGACGGCCATCCGCAACGGCCTCCTTCTGGGGCGGGCCAAAAAAGACGTAAAACTGGAAAAGAAGTACCTCGCCCTCATGGCCCAATACGGGGAAAGCGAGACGGACCGCTCCAGTGCCCAAGTCCGTCTGAACGCTCTCGCAGGAAAGAAGTGAAACTTTTTCCAGATAAGTTCCGTATTATAAAGGTATCACTTATACGGCGCGTACATGAAACTTTCACAATTCAACTTTGAACTTCCTGCCGACCGCATTGCGCAGGAACCTACCCGCTGGCGCGACGAAGCCCGCCTGATGGTCCTCCACAAGGAGAACGGGAATATTGAACACCGTCTGTTCAAGGATATCATCGACTATTTCGGCAAGGGAGACATCTTTGTCCTCAACGACACCAAGGTTTTCCCCGCCCGCCTGTACGGCAAGAAGGAAAAGACGGGGGCCGATATCATGGTGCTCCTGCTGAGGGAACTCAACCGGGAACAGCGCCTGTGGGACGTGATTGTGGACCCCGCCCGTAAAATCCGCATCGGCAACAAACTCTACTTCGGGGAGGACGAGTCCCTGGTGGCGGAAGTGATTGACAACACCACCTCCCGCGGCCGTACCCTCCGTTTCCTCTTCGACGGCCCCTACGAGGATTTCAAGGAAACCCTCTTCGGCCTGGGAGAGCCCTATGTGCCGGAATGGGTGAAGGAAAAGACCACTCCGGAGGACGTAGAGAACTACCAGACCATCTTTGCCGCCAAAGAAGGGGCCGTGAGCGCCCCCGCCGCCGGCCTCCACTTCAGCCGGGAACTCTTTAACCGGATGATTCTCAAAGATATAGAGAAGACTTTCATTACCGTACACATGGGTATCGGCCATTTCCGTACCGTAGATGTGGAAGACCTCTCCAAGCACCGGATGGATTCCGAACGCCTGATTATCAGCCCCGAGGCTGCCGCCGCCATCAACAAGGCCAAGCGCGGCGGAAAGAAGGTGGTGGCCGTGGGTGCCACGGTGATGCGCGGCCTGGAGACCTATGTCACCACCACGCATGAAGTGAACGCCTATGACGGATGGACCAACAAGTTCATCTTCCCGCCCTACCAGTATTCCGTTCCGGACGCCATCGTTTCCAACTTCCACCTTCCCCAAAGCACCATGCTCATGAGCGTGGCCGCCTTCGGAGGATACAAGGGCGTGATGGCCGCCTATGAGGAAGCCCTCAAGGAAGGATATCGTTTCGGCCCTTACGGAGATGCACTTTTGATTGTATAAATCGTAAGAAACATACAAAAAGCATGTAAAACAACACAATCTTTTTTACGATTGTGTTGTTTTTCGTTTTCCTGCCGTATCTTGCGGCATGAGTACTTTTGACGAAACCCTGGCGCTGTGCGCCC